>CADCVI010000180.1 GCA_902806105.1 uncultured Rubrobacteraceae bacterium | reverse complement strand
ACCCTCCGAACTGCGAGCCGTCGCCGAGGGCCCTGCCGTGCTCTTCGAGCCGCCTTCCGAGGCGTAGCTGCGCGGGCTCCCAGGCTTTCAGGGCCGCCGCGACTTCGTCCCCGTGGGAGCCCAGGCTCTCCGCGAGCGTGGTGGCGTTCGTTACGGCCTTCGCGGTGCTCGCGGCCGTGTGGGGGCGGGGGACGAACGCCGCGTCCCCGACGAGGCAGGTCCTGCCGAAGGCCATGCGCGGGACGGACAGGTCGTGGATGACCTGCAAGAAGGGTTCGTCCGTCTCCGCGACGAGTCGGCCGAATGCTTCAGGGAGCACCTCACGGGCGATGGCCTTCTGGTTTTTCAGGAGATCGTGGCGCACGCGGCCCTCGGGGACGGAGTATCCGTGGGTCTTGCCGTCGCGGTCCGTCAGGGTTTCGCGCAACACGTCGCCGTCGGGGACGTTCCAGTACCAGACCCAGTTGAGGAGGCGCTCGCCCCCGGTAAGCTCCCCGGAGGGGCCGGGGATGAGGTAGCACAGGATCTGGGTGTTCCGCCCTAGAAAGAACGTGAACTTCTCCGAGAACGAGCGGGCCAGGTAAGGGTCGAGGTCCTTCTCCGCCACGAGCCCGCGCCACGCGACGTAGCCCGCGTACTCCGGGACCGCTCCGGGGAGCAGGGATCGGCGGCAGACGGATTGGGTCCCGTCGGCCCCCACGAGCAGGTCGCACGCCTCCTCCCCGCCGCCGTCGAAGCGGGCGACCACGTGTTCGCCCTCCTCCTCGAAGCCTGCGAGCTCCATCCCCTGGTGGTAGCGCTCCTCGGGGAAGAGCGCCCGGAGCTGCCGGTAAGCGGTGCCCCAGGACGTCATGATCTGGCGGCGGCGTTCCACGCGCACGACTTCGCCCCCACGACCGATGTACTGCCTGGCCTCGGCGGCCACGCCGGCCTCGCCCCTCGGGACCCCGCGTTCCTCCAGGAAACGCAAGAGCTCCGGCTGGACCACGATCCCCGCGCCCCGGCCCCTCAGCTCCCCCCGCGACCTCTCGAAGACCCCTACCTCCCACCCGGCCTCGCGCAGCGAGATCCCGGCCGCGAGACCGCCCAGGGAGCCCCCGACCACCACCGCGCGGCCCCTGCGGCGGCCCCGGACGCCTACCGCCACGGGCCGTCTCGCCGGACGCCGGAGGCCAGCTCGCCGCGGCCCGGCGGGCAGTAGAAGAAGAGGCGCATGTGCCTCCCGTAACCGTGGGCGGTCCCCGATGCCACATCGTCCCGAACCTCCCCGCCGCCGGAGTAGAAGGTCCTTTCGAGTACGCGGTAGCCCACCGGATGCTCCGTGCGCCCGTAACGCCTGCGGCACTCGCTGATCCCGACGCTCGCACGGCTCACGCACTCGCCGGTGCCGTACGCATGCTTCGAGAGCCCGGGCGGTCCGCTCATGACCTGCACCTCTCCATAAACATGCTCGTGCCTCAAGATCACTCCCCTCCGTGCGTACACGCCACGGCCCATTCAACCACCCGTACATGCCCCTAGCCGCGAACGCCTCCGCAAGCCCTTGCCGTCCCGTTCGCCCGGGGATGACGGGGAGAGCTAGGGCCCTCCGCGCTGTCCACCGCAACATCTTGAGGGAGGAGAAATTCGGACTATCCCACAGACCGGAAGTGCTCTACCCTGGCGTGCCATGCAACCTCAAGAAGACAACATCGCGTTCGACCTGCAAGCACGCAGGAGCGGCAGGCACCACGCGGACCACGACTCGCCCGTCGATACGAGGGACCGCACCATCGCCGAGTTGAAGAGCCAGGTGACCCTACTTCGCCGCGAGCTGTCCCGCCGGGACGACGTCCTGATGTTCCTCGCCGGTATGGTGGGGCCGCGTTCGGAGGGCGCGCAGGAGATGCCGGAGCCGTCGAACGCCCAACCGGAGATACGCCATACGCCCCCACCCGTGGGGACACGGGAAGGCGTCCGGAGGACGGGGCGTCGGGGGGAGGCCGAGAAGCGGGAGTGGCCGCCGCTGCCGGAGGGATACCGGGTGGTGGCCTACGCCTCGGACGCCTGGGTGCTCGTGGCGAGGGGGGCGCGGGTGGCCGGCTACCGGGGCACCCTCGACCCCGAGGACACGGCCCGCGATGCCTGGGAGCACCACAGGCACAACGCCTAGAGGAGCGTTCGCCGCTACCGCGAAAGTCTGGACCAGGGCGTGGAGGCTCTGGGGTACGCCCGGTTCTGGCGCGCGGGCGCGACCGACCACGTACGACTAGAATCTCCGGTTGTCACGTTCGACGACACGGGAGGATCCGCTCATGCCGCGTAACACGCCGCCGTTTCGCGCAGACCACGTCGGGAGCCTGCTGCGTCCGCCGGAGCTCCTGAAGGCCCGGGAGGACTTCGCGGCGGGACGCATCCGGGCCGGGGAGCTCCGGGGCATCGAGGACGACGCCATAAGAGACGTCGTGCGCAGGCAGGAAGAGGTCGGTCTCCGATCCGTGACCGACGGCGAGTTCCGCCGCGCCTCCTGGCACATGGACTTCATGTACGCGCTCGGTGGCATAGAAAAGGCCCCCAGCGACATGAAGGTCGAGTTCCACAACGCCGAGGGCGACATCGAGTTCACCCCCGCAGCGCTCAAGGTGGAGGGCAGGATCGGCCTGGAGCAGGCCATCTTCGGCGAGGACTTCGAGTACCTGAAGTCCCTCCCCACGAAAGCCACGCCGAAGCTCACCATCCCCTCCCCGAGCATGGTCCACTACCGCGGGGGGCGCGCCGCCATAAACGAGAAGGTCTACCCGGACCTCGAAGCATTCTGGGACGACCTCACCGCCGCCTACGCCGAGGAGGTAAGGGCGCTTGCGGCCCTCGGCTGCACCTACCTCCAGTTCGACGACACGAGCCTCGCCTACCTCAACGACCCGCGCCAGCGCGAGCACATCGCGTCGTTGGGAGGGGACGCCGAGCACCAGCACGAGACCTACATCCGCAACATAAACCGGGCGCTCGCCGGGAGGCCCGAGGGGATGTCCGTCACCACCCACATGTGCCGGGGCAACTTCCGCTCCTCGTGGGTCGCCGAGGGCGGCTACGACTTCGTCGCCGAAGCCCTGTTCAACGAGCTCGACGTCGACGGCTTCTTCCTCGAGTACGACGACGCGCGTTCGGGGGGCTTCGAACCGTTGCGCTTCGTTCCGGGGGATAAAATAGTGGTCCTCGGCCTCGTCACCACCAAGCGCGGCGAGCTCGAATCAAAGGATACGCTCAAGAGGCGCATAGAGGAGGCCAGCCAGTTTGTCGACCTCGACCAGATCTGCCTCTCCCCCCAGTGCGGCTTCTCCTCCACCGTCGAGGGCAACGCCCTGAGCCACGAGCAGCAATGGGCCAAGCTCCGCCTCATAGTAGAGACCGCCGAGGAGGTGTGGGGATAAGCCCCTCCTGACGCCCCCGGATGCTACAGGGAGGCAGCGCGAAGACGGGGACCCGAAGGGCGCCGAAAGGAACGCTGGGTAGCGCGGAGATCCTCCGTGTGCCTAACATTGCTTATTGGTGGGCTAGGGGAAGGTCTTCGTGTGGGGCGTTTGGTGCGTTTCAGGGTTTTGGTATGCGTCGGGCTTCTGGTAGCTGTGGTGTTCGCGCTGTCCTCGTGCGGTACCGAACAGGGAGGCCCGACCGGCGAGGACGCGGAGCCGCCGACGCGAGAAGTGACCCGCGAGGTAACGAAGACCGTTACGGTAGCGGAAGCCCCGGAGGACGAGGAAAACACGGCGTCGCCCCCCTCCTCTCCTCCGGCCGATCGGCCCGACGAGCAGCCCACGACCCAAGAAGGGTCGCCCGAGGAGGTTCTCGCTCTCCAGTACCGCCTCATCAACGCGGGCGACTACGAGGGGGCCTACGCGCTCTTCGACGATAGGAGCAAGCTGCTGATCACGCCGGAGCAGTACGCGGCCTACTTCGAGGCCAACGCACCCTACTCCATAACGGATTACTCCTTCCTTTCGGTAGACGATAGGGGCGACGACGCGACAGTGGAAGCAGAGCTGACCGCGAGCAGCAGCTCGGGCCAGGAGACCTACGGGGTAACCCAGCCGCTGGTACGCGAAGGCGCGGCTTGGCGTGTGGTGATGAGGGACGAGCAAGCATCGACCTTCGCCGGGGACGAGCAGGAGACTGCCCAGTACGAGCCCGAATCGACGCCCCCGTCGGAGGGAGATTCGGGTGATTTTGGCGACGGCACGTACCAGGTGGGCTCGGACGTGCAACCCGGAACTTATCGAACCAGGGAGAGCTCGTCAGGGTGTTACTACGCGCGCCTCGGCGGCTTCAGCGGGGAGTTCGAGGATATCTTGGCCAACGGTAATGCAACCGGGCCGGCGATCGTCACGATCGAACCGACGGACGCCGGCTTCGAATCCAACGGATGCGGTACCTGGACAGGTAACTTGTCCGCGATTACGGAGAGCAAAACGTCCTTCGATGAAGGCATGTACATCGTAGGTACAGACATCGAACCCGGAACTTATAGAAACAGCGGATCCAGCGGTTGTTACTACGCGAGGCTGGCTGGGTTTAACGGAGGGTTCGAGAACATAATCGCCAACGGAAACACCGATGCATCGACAGTAGTGACGATCGCGCCGACGGACGCCGGGTTCGAATCCCAAAGATGCGGCACGTGGACGAGGGTTGAGTAGAAGCTTGCGCAGGCGAGACCGTGTCGGTCATGGAGTTGTATAGCGTCGGGCAGAGGAGCACGGGGTAACGGCGAAGAAACTGGCGTTGGACCTTTCCCGTCTTCGACAAGGAGAGAGGGCCAAACGGCCTTGGCACCGGGGACTGACCGCCGGAGGCCGCTGGCTCAGTAACGCTTTCCCGTCTGGCGGCGAATGTCGAAGCGGGCGGAGGAGGAGACGGCCATCACGGCCATCACGCCGCACTGCACGGGGTCCGTGACCACGAGGTCGGCGGCATCGGGGACGCCCCCGGCCATGTTGAGGGAGAGGACGATGATGCCTTTCTCCCGGATCTCCAGGACTGCCCGGGCGACGTCGCCGCCCATGAGCGCTCCGGCGAGGACGAGGGCGACGGCGCGCGGGAGGCGGGCGACGGCCCGGACGGCGGAGGCGAGGTCTTCTTCTCCGACGAGGGGGATCGTGTCTATCGAGATCTTCTCCCCGCGGATGTTGTGCCGGTCGGCCTCGGCGACCGCGCCCACGACCACCTGCCCCACCTGGGCCCCGCCGCCGACGACGATGATCCTCTTGCCGTAAACCTTGGCGAACGACGGCGCCCGATCCACGTCCCGCACGACCGGCAGCGCCTTGAGGTCGCGGATCAGGACCTCGGAGGCCCCGGAGCCACCCGCGGCCTCCTCCATCTCGAAGTAGACGGTCGAGGAGCCCGCGCGCCGCTCGGCGATGTCGACGTAGGTTATGTTCGCCCCGTGCTCGAAGATGACGCGCGTGAGCTCGTACAGGATCCCGGGCGCGTCGGCCACGGTATCTATCATGAGCGCGAGCGGCGCCGAACGACCCTCCCCCGCGTCTCCCTTCACGGACACAACGCCTCGAAGTACGCGGGCAACTGCAAGAACATCTCTTCTACGCTACGCATCTCAAGGGCTACCTCTCGCTCGGCCTGACGAACGCGGATTCTACCGCCACGAACCCGGGAAGCGGCGGATACCCTCCCCTAACGCCTCCCCCGGGGCGGATGGACCACGTAGACGACGCGGCCCTGCACGGTCACGTCCTCGGCGGGCACGACGAGGTCCTCGTGGTCGCCGTTCTCGGGCCTGAGCCTCAAGGTCTCCCCGCCCTCGCCCCTCTCCCGGTAGATCCGCTTGACGGTCACCTCCTCGCCGCCCCTGAGGAGCGCCGCTACCACGGTCCCGTCCGGCGGGTCCTCGTCCTCCTCGACCACGAGCAGGTCCCCGTCCGCGATGTGTGCCCCGATCATGGACTGCCCCACCACCCTCAACAGGTAACGCGGCCTCCCCGAGCGCGATCCTAGAAGCTCCGCCGCCAGGGAGTACGCCTCGTCCCCCGCCGCCACGGCCTCGAGCCCGCGGCCGGCCGCGATCCTGCCGAGGAGCGGCATCTCGCCCGCGGCCTCCCAGCCCTTCTGTGTGAGCCGGATGCCCCTGGCGCGCCTCTCCCCGCCCTCCCGCTCCACGTATCCTGCCTCCTCCAGCTTTCTGAGGTGCTTGTGCGCCGTCTGCGAGCTGCGCAGGCCCACGGCCTCCCCCACCTCGCGCACGCTCGGAGCGCCCTCGCCCCTCGCCGCCACCCGCGCCAGGTGCCGGAGCATCTCCATCCTCGTCTTCCAGTTCTCGGGCACCACCTCACACCCCCGTCGCCAAAGGCCTCGCGGCGACACATTACCCCATCTCGCCCTGGACCGCAAACTACGGTTTGTGGTAGCGTGAACGCGGAATACTCACGAAAAGAAGAGGAGCGCCCCCACCCCGGGCCTCGCGAGACCGACCGGCGGCCAACCAGAGCGGTCTCGCGAGGGTGTTCGGAAGATGAGGACGCCCTTCCCCCGGATTGTACCCGGAGAGGGAGGGCCTCCCCACCCCTTCCTGCCGCAACGGGGGGCGGGCTCTCCCTTGCGGAAGGGGGAGACATGGAGGGAACCGGCGTCTCGGAGGTACACCGCTACCCGTTGCGGCCCGCGGGGTTCGAGGAGCCCTTGTTCCCGACGCCCGGGTCCAGGAGGGCCGTTGCGGAGCACCTGCTCCGCGCGCCGTGGCTGTGCAGGGCCTCGGAGATGGAGAGGCCGTGCCGGGGGGGCCAGGCGGTTCACGTCTCGGAGGAACCGGTCGAGGTCGGACATCGCCGGGGCGGCGGGCTCGTCGTGCGGCACCTTCGGGGCAGCGGGAGGCCCCGCGGGGAGCGCAGCGTCGTCGAGACCCTCTCCAGGTGGCGGGAGGTCGGGCGGTGGTGGAGCGACGAGGAGACCAGGGACAGGGTAGTCGTGCGCGTCCTCCTCTCGGACGGGTCGGTCGTCGACCTCGCGCGAGAGGACGGCGCCTGGTCCCTCGTGGGGACCGTGGACTGAGCGGCGGCATCGACGGGATGTCCTCTCGGGATTTCGCGCACCTGCACGTGAGGAGCGGCTTCTCGTACGGCTACGGGGTCGCGACGCCGGAGGAACTCGTGGAGGCGGCGTCGGGGATGGGGATGGGTTCCCTGGCGATCACGGACCGGGACGGTCTCTACGGGGTGCCGAGGTTCCTGAGGGCCGCGAGGGTCGCGGGCGTACGGGCGGTGGTGGGCGCCGAGGTTAGCGTGGAGGTCCGGGGGGCCCGCGGGGGCGTGGTGCTGCTGGCGGAGGGGATGGAGGGCTACCGGAACCTCTGCCGGCTCGTCACCTTTTACAGGTGCTCCTCGGAGGAGAGGCGCCGTCCCGTCTGCCCCCTCGACGCCCTGCTGGAGCACGCGGAGGGGCTGGTTTGCCTGACCGGGGCGGTCCCCTTCGGGCTCGTCCCCGGCCTCGTCCTGTCGGGGCGGGGCGGGGAGGCCCGGGGGGTGGTCCGCGGGTTGCGCGGGGCGTTCGGCCGCGGCCGGCTCTTCGTGGAGCTCTCCGACGACGGCACCGCCGGGAGCCGGAGGAGGGTCGGGAGGGTCGAGGCTTTCGCGGGGGAGGAGGACCTGCCGACCCTGGCGACGAACGAGGTGGCTTACCTCAGTCCGGCGGATCATCGGCTGCACGAGGTGCTCGCGGCGGCGTCGAGCCTCTCGCGGCTGCCGGGACCGGGGTACCGGCCGACGGATCGCCTGTATCTAAGATCCCCCGGGACGATGGCGCGGGTCTTCGGGGACCGGCCAGAGGCGCTGAGGAACGCCGCCGGGGTGGCGGAGAGGTGCGCGGGCTCCGTGAGGCTCACGGGGGAGGTCCACGTGCCGGGCGTCCTGCTCCCGTCGGGGGCGACGCCGGAGGGGGAGCTTTTCCGGCTCGCGAAGGCGGGTGCCACGAAGAGGTACGGGAGGAGGCCGGGGAGCGAGGTCTGGACGCGGCTGAACCGGGAGCTCTCTTGCATAAGGAAGCTCGGGTTCGCGTCCTACTTTCTGCTGGCGCACGAGGCGGCGGAGATCTCGCGTTCGAGGGGCGTGCCGGTGACGGGCCGGGGGAGCGCCGCCAACTCGCTCGTGTCGTACTGCCTCGGGCTCACGAGCCCGGAGCCCTTCTCCCACAGGCTCCTCTTCGAGAGGTTCATGCACGAGGACCGTGAGGACCCGCCGGACATAGACCTGGATCTGGACTCTGAGGGCCGCGACGGGGTCAGGGACGAGCTGATGCGGCGGTACGAGCGCCACGGTGCCGCGGTGGCGGCGACGGCGGGCACGCTCTCCCTGCGCGGGGCCGTCAGGGTGGCGGCGAGGGCGCTCGGATGCTCGCCGGCACAGACGAACGAGCTCTCGCGCCACGTGCCCGCGAGGGTGAGGGACAGGGACGCGCTGGTCCATCCGATCCACGGCTGGGAGAGGGCGCTCCAGGAGCCGGCGATGCGGGGACATCCGTTGCAGGATCGGGAGAGGTACCGGCTCCTCATGGAGCTCTCGGCGGGGCTCCACGGGAAGCTGTGGCAGGCGGGCACCCACAACGGCGGCGCCGTCTTCGGCAGCGAGGAGCGGCACCTCTCGGGGCTCGTGCCGCTGGAGCCGTCCGGGAAGGAAGGGCTCCTCAGGACCCAGTACGACAAGGACGACCTCGAATACGCCGGTCTCCCGAAGCTCGACCTGCTCGGCCTCAAGATGCACACGGCGATGCGCAAGGCCGGGGAGCTCGTCTCGGAGAAGCTCGGCAGGAAGGTGGACCCGCTCGCCCCGCCCAGGAACGACGCGGAGACGTACCGCCTGATCCGCACCGGCCGGAACGCCGGGATGTTCCAGCTCGAATCGCCCGGCCAGATGAACCTCTCGACGCGGCTCAAGCCGAGGAGGCTCACCGACCTCGTCGCCCAGATCAGCTTGTTCCGGCCCGGCCCGATGAGGGGCGACCTCGTGACGCCCTACGTGAGGCGGAAGAACGGCCTGGAGCCCTACTCGGTCCCGCTCCCCGAGCTGGAAGAGGTCTTGAGGCCCACGCACGGCGTCATGGTCTTCCAGGAGCAGGTGCTGGAGATCTCGCGCAAGGTCGCGGGCTTTACGCTGGCCGAGGGCGATCTCGTCCGCCGCGCCATGACCCGCGAGAGGGGACCGGGGGCGATGCTCGCGCTGAAGAGGGAGTTCGTGCGGAGGGCCGGAGCCAGGGGCGTCTCCAGGGCGAAGGCGGAGGAGGTCTTCTCGTGGATGGAGGGCTTCAGCGTCTACGGCTTCTCGGCGGCGCACGGGGCCGCGTTCGCCGAGCTCTCCTACGCGAGCGCCTACATGAGGCGCCACCATCCGGCCGAGTTTTTCTGCGGCCTCCTCAACAGCCAGCCGATGGGCTTCTACAGCCCGCGCACCCTGCTCAACGAGGCCCGCAGGATCGGCGTCGCGACGCTCCCCCCCGACGTCCACCTCTCGGGGGAGGGCTTCACGGTCGAGGGTTCGGGGACGGCCCTGAGGGTCGGCCTCTCCTACTCGAAGGGCCTCTCGCGAACGGCGATAGCCTCGATCCTCTCGGAGAGGGAGGCCAAACCCTTCGCCTCGGTCGCGGACCTGTACCGGAGGACCGCCGTGGAGGGGGACTCGCTGCGGACCATGGCGGAGGCCGGCTTTCTGGACGGGCTGGGGGGCAGAGACGGCCGGGCCGGAGCGCTCGGGGAGGCCGGCAGGCTGCCGAAGAAACACGGCAGGCGCGCGAGCCAGCCGGAGATACCGATGCCGCACCCGGCGAGCTGGTGGACGGCGAGGGAGGGCGTCAGGCGCCTGCCGGTGTCGGAGACGGCCCGGGAGAGGATGGAGTGGGAGGCGCTCTCCCTGAACGTCTCCCGCCACCCCCTCTCGCCCTACCGGGACGCCCTGAAGGAGATGGGGGTCCTGCCAAGCGAGGAGGTCATGGAGCAGCCACACGGGACGCGAACACGGGCCGCGGGGCTTATAGAGTGCCTCCAGAGCCCGCCCACGAAGAGCGGCCACCCCGTGTACTTCCTGGTGATCGAGGACGAGACCGGGCTCCTCCAGACCACTATCTTCCGCTCCGCCTACGAGAGGTACGGCCACCTCCTGCACCGCGAGGGCGCGTTCCTGCTGGAGGGCCGGGTCGAGAGGACGGACTCGCGGGGCTTCGCCTTCCTGGTGCAGCGCATAGAGAGCCTGAGCAGCGCCCTCACGGGCAGCATCCCGACACCAAGCGTCTCCCCCTCCCCCGGCGCGTTCCTGAGGGCGGGCAGGCGCGGCAGGAGGGCCGGGTAGCCCCGCTGCCGCGGGCGGACGATGGAACGTGATAAACCTGCCTGGTTCGACAATGAGACGATAATGGGAGCCGGGGGTAGAGATGACGGACGAAACACGGGACAACGGCGTGCGCGAGTACCGGTTCGAGGACGACGGCCGCATCCCGAACAACCCGAGCCTGCCGCTCCTCGTCTACCCGGGAGCGCTTGGGAAACCGGAACACGACGCGTCCCGCTGCCGGGAGAAGCTCGCCGCCAACGGCTGGGGCGGGTCCTGGGTGAACGGCGTCTTCCCCTACCACCACTACCACTCGACCTCCCACGAGGTCCTGTGCGTGGTCGGCGGGAGCGCGCGCATAGCCTTCGGCGGTCCCGAGGGAGAGGTCGTCGAGGTCGGGGCGGGCGACGTCGTGGTCATACCGGCCGGGGTCGGCCACAAGAACGAGGGCGCGAGCGGCGGCTTCTCCGTGGTCGGAGCCTACCCCAGCGGCCAGGAATCCTACGACCTGCGCACCGGCGAGGAGGGCGAACGTCCCGAGGTCCTGGAGAACATCCGAAACGTCCCCCTCCCCGCGTCCGACCCCCTGCACGGCGAGCATGGCCCGCTCGTCGAACTCTGGTCCGCGTAAGCACTCGGGGAGCGCGACGTCCGCCCTCCCCGTAGTCTCCGACACCCCTGGCGCCCCACCCGACCCCGGGGATCTCTACGGATCCATCCCGATACCCACCCGGATCTCTATTTACTTACTGATAGGTAAGTGGTATGATCCTCTCATCTTGGGGAGATCGCGTGGACAGAGGGGTTCTTCATCGGGGCAGGATACCCGGGAGCGGGCCATGGACGCTGCGGAGTCCAGGCTGGCGGAGGTCGGGTATCTGGGGGTCTCGCTGGAGGAGGTTGCCAGGGAGGTTGGGGTGAGCAAGCCAGCGTTGTATTACCACTTCCCCGGGGGGAAGGAGCAGCTCTTCGTGGAGATCGCGCACCGCGCCCTGAGGCAGCACCGCGAGGGGCTGGAGCGGGCGATGTCCTCCGCGGGGCCCACAGGGGAGGGCAAGCTGCGGGCGGCGGCCCGCTGGCTCATGGCGGATCGCGACCCCAAGCAGCCCATGGGCGAGATCCGGGACGTCGCCAAGTTCGTGCAAGACAGGCACCGCGCGGAGCTGGCCGAGGGCTTCGCGAGCTCCCTCTACGGCCCGATACGAAGCGTGATCTCATCGGCGATCGAAGCCGGAGAGTTCGGCCCGAACGACCCGGACTTTCTGGCCTGGTCCTTTCTGGGCCTCTGCTCCGGGCTGCTAGAGGTCGAAAGGACGCCCCCCAACTCCCCCATCCCGCGCATCTTCCCCCAGCACGGCCCGGACCTCCCGAACCGCATGGTCGACCTCTTCCTGGGGGGTGCTCGGGCGTGAGAAAGGAAGCTTCTTTTTCGCCCTGTAACTTACTTATCGGTAGGTTTGTAAAGAGAGGCGGGAGGTGACGGTCGTGAGACGTTGATCTGCGAGGAAGGTTCCTGGAGACCGTTGGGCGGCATGCGAGCGAACGGCGGTCGAATCGGTGAGGACGAAAGGGGAAGCGAATGGTTTCGAGCAGAACGGTTCTGGCGGTTGCTGGCGGTGCGTTCGCGGCGGCCGGCGCGGTGGGTGCGTTTCGCCGGATCTCGGCGGCGGGCGAGATCGGCGCGCTGCGGCGGGGGGGAGCGGCGGACCCCGCCGGTGTTTACGAGGCGGGCGGCTTCGAGAAGCGCAGGGTCGCGACGCCGGTGGGCGAGATGGTCTACCACGAGGCCGGTGAGGGCAGGCCGCTCGTGTTTCTGCACGGCATAGGAGGCGGCGCCTCCTCGTGGACCTGGAGCAAGGTCGCGCCCGCCTTCGCCGGACGGTACCGGGTGATCGTGCCGGACTGGGTGGGCTGGGGGGATTCGGAGCACCCGCGTCGCTTCCTGCTGTTCGACGACTACGTGGCGGCGTTGAGGGTGCTGCTTCGGGAGGTCGTGGGCGAGCCGGCCGTGGTCGTGGCCCAGTCCCTCGCCTCGGGCTTCGCCGCCGAGGTGGCGCGGACCGACCCCGGCCTGGTTGCGGGCCTCGTGATGTCGGCCCCTTCGGGCGGCAAGGACTTCGGCGGGGACGCCTTCGGCCCGCTGGCGCGCTTCACGCTGACGCCGGTCGCCCGCAGGCGCCCGTTCAACCTGACGTTCTACCGCCTGGTCTTTCACAGCCGCTCCTTCATAAGATCCTGGCTCGTGTCGCAGGGGTTCTACGATCCCGGCGCCGTAAGCCGTGAGATCGTGAACGGTTTTCTGTGGTCGGCCCGCAAGCCGGGGGCGGCGTACTCGGCGCTGCCCTTCCTGACCGGGGACCTCAGGTACGACTTCGCCCCCTACATGCGGGACCTCTCGGTCCCGGCGGCCATGTTCTGGGGCTCCGAGGAGCGTCAGGTCGGGGTCGAGACCGGTGAGCGGCTCGCCGCGCTCAACCCCGACGTACCGCTCACGTTTATCCCCCGCTCGCGCGCCACGCCCGAGCTGGAGCTACCCGCCGCGACGGTCGCGGCGATCGAGACCTCCCTGCGGGGTCTCTCCACGGGGGCGAGGGAGAAGGAGGTAGGAAGGGCGTGAGCGAAGACGTGAAGGCCCGGCGGGCGGGCGCCGTCCGGGAGGAGACGCGGTGGATGCTCGAGGAGTTGCGCCGGAGACTGGCCGAGGCCCGCGACGGCGGGGAAGCGGCCCTGAAGCTGGCGCCCGAAGACCTCAGGAGCCTGTGCTCGCGGGCGGGGGTCGAAGGGGACGCGGCCGCCGCGTTCCGGCTCCTCGTACGCTCGAACCTCGTCCGGCTGCGCGGGCGGTGGCGCGAAGGCGTCTCCGGCGAGACCGCGCCCGTGTACGTCGTGCGCGTCCTGGACGGCGGCCGGTAGGGGCCTTGGGATGAGCACCGTGGGCAACGGGGTTTCGGGCGGAAGGTTCCGGTTTTCCCTACAGGAGGAGGAGGCCGAAGATGGGTGAGGAGACGGCGGGAGACCTGGCGAGGCAGGCGGCGAACGTCGCGGGGGCGCTGTTTCAGGCGGGGACTACGTTCTTCGCGGCGGCGGCGATAAGGGAGCAGACCGGCCAGAGCACGCCCCTGATAGAGCCCGCGCTCTACGCGTTCGGGATATGGGGTTTGATCTTCTCCCTCTCCCTGGCCTACGCCCTCTACGCGGCGCTGCCTTCGAGGCGAAAGGACCCGGTGTTGCGGCGCATCGGGTGGTTCACGGCAACGGCTTTCTTCTGCATCGGCGCATGGTCCCTGTTCGTCCCGGCCGGGCGCCTGCTCCTGGCGCTGTCGATGCTCTCGATCGCCTTTGCCTGTCTGCTCGTGGCCTACCTCCGCCTCGCCCGCTCGCACCCGGGCAACGCGAGCGCGGCCACACGCTGGATCGCCGCCCCGACCGTAGGCATCTATCTCGGTTGGATGACGGCTGCCAACGTCGTCAGCGTGGATTCCGAGGCCGTGCGCTTCGGGCTCGTGCGGGGCGGCGGTTTCGGCGAGGCACTGCTCGGCTCCGTGCTCCTGCTGGCGGGCGCCGGTCTCGCGGCGGCGATCATCCTCGCCGGTAAGACGGGTACCTCGCGGGCGCCACAGCTTCACCTCTCCTACGCCGCAACCGTGCTCTGGGCGCTCTTCGGGATCGTCGTCGCCCAGTACGACGCCTCGCTCCTGACCACAGGAACCGCCGTGGTCTCGGCGCTGATCGTCGCGCTGGTCGCCCTCGGCGCGCCGCGTACGGGCCGCGCGCCAGGGGTGCCGGGTAGCGCCACGGGCTCGGGTGTCGCATGAGACGGGGGGAACGCAACATGACGGATCTTCAGAAAGGAGTACGACAAGTGGAGAAGATGAAGGCGTTCGGCTTCCGGCGCTACGGAACGGCGGAGGTACTGGAGCCGATGGAGATCGAGAAACCCGTGGTCGCTGCCGACGGCGTCCTGATCCGGGTAGCGGCGGCGGGCGTCAACCCCGCCGACTGGCGCCTGCGCAGCGGGCAGCTCCGGTTCGCCGCAAGGCTGAAGATGCCTTTCGTCCCCGGCTCGGACGTCGCGGGGACCGTGGAGGCCGTGGGCCCCGGCGTGACGCGGTTCCGCCCCGGAGATCCGGTCTACGCCATGCTGCCTACCCTGGGCGGCGGGGGGTACGCGGAGTACGCGGCCGTCGCCGAAAGGGATGCCGCGAGGGTCCCGTCCGGCCTCTCGCTCGTAGAAGCGGCGGCCGTGCCGCTGGCCGCCCTTACCGGCCTGCAAGCGCTGCGCGACAAGGCGAACCTCCGGCCCGGCGGGCGCGTCCTCATCAACGGCGCATCGGGGGGCGTCGGGACCTTCGCCGTCCAGATCGCCACCGCGATGGGCGCACGGGTCACCGGAACATCGAGCGGCCGGAACGCCGATCTCGTGCGCGGCCTCGGAGCGGACGAGGTGCTCGACTATACCCGGGAGGACGTCCTCGCCGGGGGCGAGCGCTACGACGTCGTCTTCGACGCCGTAAACATCCTGTCGTTTCGCAAGGTCCGCCGCGCGCTCCGGCCGGGCGGCGTCTTCGTAACCGTCAACCCGGTCATCGGGAAGCTCTCGCCGGGCTGGCTGGCGCGTTTCAGGGGCGGCCGTCGCCTGGAGTCCGTGCTCGTACAGCCGAGCGGCGCGGACCTGGAGACGCTGAACGCCTGGATCTCCGGGGGCCGCGTAAAGCCGGTAATCGACCGCTCCTACGACCTGGCCGACGTAGCGGAGGCGCACCGTTACAGCGAAAAGGGGCGGGCTCGCGGCAAGATCCTGCTCGTCGTCGACGGCTCTCTCGCGGATGAGGCGGCGTCCGGAGAGCGGCAAAACACGCGTTGGGACGGCACGGTACCGGGCGTAGAATCCGTGCGGGAGCAAGGGTGAGGACCTCCGGAGGGAGAACGTTTTTGAGCGCACGAAACGGTTCGAGGAATGGTGAGGGGCCGGCGATCCTGGCCGAGGGGCTGGTTCGGCGGTTCGGGGACAACGCCGCCGTGGACGGCGTCGACCTCTCGGTGGAGCGCGGCGAGATCTACGGTTTCCTCGGGCCGAACGGCGCGGGCAAGACCACGACGGTGCGCATGCTCGTCACTCTCCTCGCCCCGACCGCCGGGCGCGCCTCGGTCGCGGGCCGGGACGTCGTGGGGGACCCGGGCGGGGTGCGGCTCAGGATAGGGGTCGCGTTGCAGGAGGCGGCGCTCGACGCCAAGCAGACCGGCAGGGAGATCCTGCGTCTCCAGGGCCGCCTGTACGGGCTCAAGAGGCGCGAGATAGACCAGCGCATGAAAGACCTTGGAGCCCTGATCGACCTCGGCGACGCCCTCGACAGGCGCGCGGGGAACTACTCCGGCGGGATGCGCCGCCGCCTGGACCTCGCCGCCGCCCTCGTACACAACCCGGAGGTGCTGTTCCTGGACGAGCCGACGACCGGCCTGGACCCGGTCAGCCGTGCCCGCGTGTGGGAGGAGGTGCGCCGCCTCAACGACGAGCTCGGCGTCACGATCTTCCTGACCACCCAGTACCTCGAAGAGGCCGACCGCCTCGCCGACCGGGTAGGCATCATCTCGAGCGGGCGCATCGTCGCGGAGGGCACGCCCGAGGCCCTCAAACGCTCGGTCGGCCAGGACCTGGTCGTCGTGAGCACCCGCCCCAACGGTTCCGGCGGCCTCCGAAACGGGACGGTCGAGCACCTTCGGGGGCTCGCCGGGGTGGAACGGGTCGACGAGCGCGACGGCGAGCTGACCGTCACGACGGCCGACGGCCCGCGGGTCGTCGGCCCGGTCGCGGCGGCGCTGGAGGAGGCGGGCATCGCGGTGGACCGTCTCACCCTGCGCACCCCGACCCTCGACGACGTGTTCCTGGAGGTAACCGGCAACCACATGCGTCCGGAGGAACCATACGACGACAACGACGAGGAGGGTGAGCGATGACCACGCAAGAAGCCATGGCGGAGCGTGAAAAGGCTTCCAGGGGTTACATCCGCGCGCGACCGGCCGGTTTCTGGCGAGACCTGTGGAGCGTCGCGAGGCGGGCCCTTCGCGCCGTACCGCGCGAGCCCGAGGCGCTCGTTCCGGCCCTGGTCATCCCGCTGTTCTTCTTCGCCGTGAACGTCGGCTCCCTGTCGGAGATCTCCTCGTTCACCGGGGTGGATGATTTCAAGGCGTTCCAGATCCCCGTCGCCATCGTCTTCGCCGTGACCGGCGTCTCCCGGGCGTCGGCGCTCGTCACGGACATCCAGTCCGGCTACTTCGACCGTCTGCTCGTCTCCCCCATCAGCCGCTACAGCCTGCTCCTCGGGCTCATGGTCGCCGACCTCGTCCTCGTCGTCGCCCTGTGCCTGCCTGTGCTTTCTTTGGGCTTCTTCCTCGGCGTCGGCTTCGAGAGCGGGTTCCTCGGCGTGCTCGCGTTCCTGCTGATCGCGGGCCTGTGGGGGCTCGCGTTCACCGGGTTCCCGTACGCGATCGCGCTGCGCACCGGCAACCCGGCGGCGGTCAACTCGTCGTTCCTCCTGTTCTTCCCGTTCGCGTTTCTGACGACGACCTTCCTGCCGCAGGAGGCGCTCACCGGCTGGCTCGCCACCGTCGCGAACTACAACCCGGTCACGTACCTGCTCGCCGGCCTGCGGTCCCTGATCTCCGACGGCTGGGTCCCGTCCGACCTCGCCCCGGCGATCGCCGCGGTCGCCGCCATGGGCGCCGTCTCGTTTACCCTGGCCTTCTCCGCCCTGCGCTCCAGGGTTCGCAACGTCTAGCGATGATCCCGGGGAACGCGCGCAAGGTATTCGACCGCCGAAAACGCCCGAGCCGCGGAAGGACCCCGTGACCAACGCGGAGATCGCGAGGGCCTTCGTGGAGAAGGGGTGGGAGATCCGCTACAGGGGCGGCAACGCGATCTGCTCGACCCCGAGCGACCTGGAGATGATCGTCGCGGACGCCCCTGGCGGCGGTACGGCCCCGCCGGATCCCCGGCCGAGGTACTCCATCGCCGCCTGGCCCTCGATCGATGGTCCGAACGGCGAAGCACGCCCTCCCGTCTTCGATCTCTACGACGCCGAACGGGACGTGGAGATGGAGATCGACCGCATACCCACCCCAGCACAGGCGGCGCTGCTCCTCGAAAAGCTCGCCGCCGGGGAACTTTCGGGCGTGAATCGGGACCGGGCGTAACCGAACCTCCCGCTACTGCGTCTACCTTTATAGACCGGGCTGGCACCGATTACCCCCCTCCTAAAAGCCCAGCCCGGCTCTTCGTTTGCGGCCGTCTGGAGCTCGGGTATAACCCGCGCGAACGGACGGAATTGGAGCACCTGGATGCCTACTTCTACCACGAGGATCAGCCTGGACCTGGCACCGAACTGGCACGAGGCGATAAGCCTGCCGCGGGTAGTACCAACGAACATCCACGGGGTCCTCGACTACGCGGCGAGCGCCGTTAATCTGGTCGTCCCTGGCCTGCTCGGCCTGAAGGATTCTCCGGCCGCGGCGCGCATGCCTCGCTTGGCCGGTGGCGCGGGCACCGTGTACAGCCTGCTCACCGACTACGAGCTCGGGCTCGTCAGGAAGATCCCGATGCCGGTGCATCTGGCCCTGGATGCCGCCAAGGGCACCCTGCTCGCCTCCTCGCCGTGGCTGTTCGGGTTCGCCGGAAAGGGCACCCGCTACTGGCTGCCGCACGTCGCCATCGGAACCGCCGACATACTGGCGGCGCTGGCAAGCAAAACAAGGCCCTCGTAGAACACTCCCGATCATCCCACGCCCCTTGACCGCTGGGCATGCGTGAGCCGAGAAGCCGGTCGAGCACCCGCCCCGCGGCCACACCTCCTCCCTCATCTCAAGCACAACCACGAGAGGAACCAAGAGGCGATGCACGCCTTGCGTATCGGTGAGCAGAAGGCTGGAGGCCGACCCTACGCCTGGAGCACGGGAAGGTGCTAGAAGCCCGGAGCTCGCCTCGCTCGTATCGTGGAGCGGCAAGGTCGAATAGCGCTACCGTTTATCGAACCAGCGACAGGATGTTGTGCACTCAAAGCCCTGCCGCCCCCGGTCATTGGGACCGGGGGCGGCAGGAAGCCCGTTCTACGGTTGTTGCGTATCTACGGCAGGAGGCGGGAAGTTACGGCCCAGCCCGTGGACTCGTTGGCCTTCATCGCGAGCGCCGTGGTCAGACCGATGAGGCTGGCGGTGATCGCCAGGTTCACGCTGCCGAGCGTGTTGACGGTTCTGAGGAGCTTGGCGGCCTCCTCCGGCGTCTCGACGGCGGGCGTGCTCCCGTCCTCTATCGGCACGGCGCCATCCGGAGCCTGGCTGGCGAGCCTCGCGCCGCTGATCACGCTGGCGAGGCCGCTTACGGCCCCGGCGATGTACAGCACGTCCTTGATGCGGGAGAGGTTCTGGGCGTCGTCGTCTATCGAGCGGCCCGAGAGGGCGGCGCGACCGGCGAACCATCCGGCCGTGGCGACGCCGAAGGAGACGACGTTGACGGTGTTGTAGCGGTTCCAGGTCTTGTTCAGGACCCTTCCGCGGTCGGCCTTGGACGACTCTATGTGCTGCAAGCTGGGGTTCATGGCCGTCCTACCGAAGAGCAGGCCACCGAAGCTAGCCGCTAGACCAAGATCGTGTGCGATCCAGGCTGCCGTGGAGAGTTTCGCCATCGTTTTTCCTCCTATAGTGACTCGTTATCTGGCTTCTTCCAACCGATTTCGAGCTTCTTCCCCACTAACCAGCCTCCGCAAACGAAGAGCGCGGGCGCAAACCGGTTCCGGGCGCAAAAACGCGACATTTCGTGCCCAACGGGGCTGCTAAATCCGTATCTTGGGTGTATGATCCTTTTATTACAGGACATCGGCGCCCATTACCCCCCTCCTAGCGCCGGCGTCCGACCATTCGCGGGGAGCCATCGGCTCCCCCTGCGCGGTGCGCGCAGGGGGAGCTTGTACGCGGGATCAGCCCTCCGGGTACCACTCCTCGCGCCACTCCTTCATCTGGGAGAGCTCGCGCTCCTGGCCGGCCACGATGTTCTCGGCGATACCGCGCACCTCCTGGTTCTCGCTCTCCTCCAGCGCCACGTTCGCCATCTCGATCGCAGACTCGTGATGCGGTGTCATGGCGTCTATGAAGGCCCTGTCGAAGGGCCGCGCCCTGGCGAGTTCTCCGGGGTCCTCGGACATGCTCATCCCCTCCATCTCATCCCCGGACATCTGCATCGTCGACCCGCCGAGATCCTCCCTTATCCGGCGGAGCTCCTCGATCTCCGCCCGCTGGGCGTCGACGATCTCACGCGCCAGCGTCCGTATCTCCTCGTGCTCCGCGTTGTCCGGCGCGACCTCGGCCATCTCCAGAGCCCCCTCGTGGTGCGGGATCATCGCATCCACGAACGCCGCGTCGGAGTACTCGCCGTTCGGCGCGACGGCCTCGCGCGCCGCCCCGGCGCCCATGTTCGTAGATCCGCCGTCCATCCCGGCGGAGGTAGCCCCCTCCGTGCTCCCGCCG
Source organism: uncultured Rubrobacteraceae bacterium (assembly GCA_902806105.1). The sequence continues at coordinate 5,365 of CADCVI010000180.1, read as the reverse complement.
TGGTCCATACCCTGCATCTCCCCTTCGCCGGAGCCATCGCCGGCCCCCCCGCAGGAAGCGAGGGTAAGCGCCGCCGCGACGGAGAGCGCGGGCAGCCAGAGGTTTCTTGCGCTTCTCATCTATTCTTCTCCTTCTCCAGAACCGGAACCGTATCCGCTTGTGCCCTGGAGAAGGCTTACAGCCGGAACACCTGCAGGAGCGGGAGCGTGGGGCCGCGCGGCGGGCGTAGGTAGAACGGCGCGAGGAGCCGCCCCAGCGGACGGGCAGCGTCGGCGAGGTTCCGCGCAGGAGACCAGGCGAAGAACATCGAGAGGACGGCCCCCACCAGGACCACGAAGAGAGCGGCGGCATAGTCGGCATGGGCCATGGCCCCCCCGTAATGCGCCACCTGATGCTCCGCAAAGGACTGCTCGGCGGCAGCACCACCGTGGCCCGGGTGATGGCCCACGGCGGCCGGTGGCGTAGCGGGGGCATGGTGCCCCTTCGAAGGCTCGGCCAGGCGCGTCGCGGTCTGGTGCAGGGCGCCGAAAGCCCCGTGGCAGAAGAGCAGCGCGACGGCAAGGAGGGCGGCGACGAGCCTGTCCCTCCTTGCCGTGGGACCTCTCAACCCCTTTTCGCGTGCGCCTGTCACGGGAGCTGCTCTACCGTCCTTCCGGGGTTTCTGGTGCCTCTAGTGACCGTGCTGACCGTCGTGGTCCCCGTGCCGGCCGTGGTACTGGTGGACCACCGCGTGTCCCCGGCCGCGCGCAATAAGGTAGCGGTTCACCGGGAAGGCCACGACGAAGGCCACGGCAAGGGCGAAGGCGAGGCTCCCCCAGAACAGGGGGCTAGCGACGCCCGCCTCCATCGCCCCGGGGATGATGAGCATGACCCCGTTGTCCACGATCTCCATAACCGTGATCGAGAGCGTATCCGAGGCCAGCGCGAGGGGCAGCACCGCGCTCAACGCGAGCCCGGACCTCAAGAGCGGCACCATCGTCAGCGCGTAGCCGAAAAAGAACGCGAGCACCACGGCCAGCGCGATCGTGGAGAAGTCGCCCCAGCCCAACGCCGTACCGATCACCATCCCCAGGACCTCGCCGATGGCGCACCCCGTGAGGCAGTGCGCCGTCGCGCTGAAGGCCGTCCTGTTGAGCGAAGCACCTTGTTCCATGATCGTCCTCCTCCCGCTATGCCTTTACCTCGTAGCCAGCTTCTTCGATGGCACCCTTGAGATCTTCGGGGCCGACCCTGCCCTCGTCGTACCGGACCTCGACGATCCCCGTCTCGAAGTCCGCGTTAGACCGCTCGACCCCGGGGAGCTTGCCGAGCTCGCCCTCGACGGCAGCCTTGCAGTGGCCGCAGCTCATGCCCTCCACGCTAAAAGTCTTCTCGATCATTGCTTCTCCTCTCGTCGCGGTCGCTTCTCGTGCAACCTGGTCCTTATACCGTCCTTTGGGCGCAGCGTGATCGAGGGTTGCGGCACCGGGGGCCGGTCCGAGACCGGTTCCAGCCGGAACCTCCGCGCCACCGTCGCGAGCAGCAGCGCGACCTCCATCTTCGCGAAGCCGCTGCCGATGCACAGCCGCGGCCCGCCGCCGAACGGGAAGTATGCGTATGGGGGCAGACCCTCCGTGCGCCCGTCCCGCCAGCGGTCCGGATCGAAGGTCTCGGGGGCGTCGAAGAACCGACCGTCGCGCTGGATCACGTACTGGCTTATAAACATCTGCGTCCCGGCGGGGACGCGATAGCCCCCGATCTCGCAGTCCTCCAGGGCCTCGCGGCCGACGGCCCAAGCTGGCGGATAGAGCCGCATGGACTCCTTGATCACCGCGTCGGCGTAGCGCAGGCGGGGCAGATCTTCGACGGTCGGCGCACGCCCGTCTAGCACCTCCTCGAGCTCCGCCGAGAGCCTGACCTCCACCTCCGGGTGCCTCCCCAGCAGGTACCACGTCCAAGACAGGGCTATGGCGGTGGTCTCGTGCCCGGCGAGGATTATGGTCATCGCCTCGTCCCTCAACTGCCGATCGCTCATCCCCTCGCCGTCCTCGTCCTCCGCTCGGAGCAGCATCGAGAGCAGGTCCCCGGTATCTGCACCGCTCCTGCGCCGCTCTTCAACGAGGGCGTGGATGATCCCGTCGAGCCGCCGGGTCGCCCTGCGGTAGGCCAGGTTGCCCGGGGTAGGGATGCTGTCGGGCAGCATCCTCAGGAATACGTTGCTCCCCTGGTCGGAGGAATGCGCCATGATCGCGTCCATGGACCTGCCCACCCCTTCGGCCTCTCGGGATATATCCGTGTCGAAGAGGGTCTTGGCGACGATCCGGAGGGTCAGGCGCATCATCTCCTCGTGGACGTCGCGCGTCTCGCCGTCGCGCCAGCCGTCGAGCATCCGCTCCGCGAAAGAAACCATCGTCTCGCCGAACGCCTCCACGCGGCGGCGGTGGAAGGCGGGCTGGGCGAGCCTCCTGTGGCGCCGCCAGGAGTCCCCCTCGTTGACCAGCAGCCCGTTGCCGAGGATGCTCAGCTCCGCGCGGGTGTACTTATCCCTGACGAAGTTGCGGTTGTTCTTGACGAGCACCTGCTCCACGCCGTCCGGGTGGGAGATCAGGTACGCCGGCGGCCCCGGGAACCCCAGCCGGACCACGTCGCCGTACTCCCGGGAGCACCGGGTCAGAAAGCCCAGAGGGTCCCGCGAGTAGGCCAGCAGGTTGCCGACCACGGGCCGTCCCTTCGGTCCGGGGGGAAGGTTCCTTCCTGCCGTAGGGGAGATGGTCATCTACCCTCCCCTACACCCTCAGGAAGCGCTCGATCGCGCCCATGAGCTCTTCCAGCTTCTCGTCGGCGCCCTCGCCGTCCTCTATGGCCCCGCGCACGCAATGCTCCGTGTGGTCCTTGAGGAGCAGGAGCGCGACCTTCTCGCTCGCCGAGACTATGCTCCCGAGTTGCGTGAGGACGTCGACGCAGTAGGCCTCCTCGTCCACCATCCGCTGCACGCCGCGGACCTGCCCCTCTATGCGCCTGAGCCTGTTCTGGATCTTCTCCTTGTCCTTCGCCTTTATGTAACCGTGGCGATGCCCGGCATCCGGCTTCTCGATCCCCTGCTCCATGCGTCCTCCCTCGATCTCCACCTAGAACTCCACCCTTCTCAGCCTGAGCGCGTTGGTTACGACGGTCACGCTCGAAAGCGCCATCGCCGCCGCCGCGAGCACGGGGTTCAGGAATCCCGCCTCCCCGAAGAACGGGTAGAGGACCCCGGCGGCGACCGGGATGAGCAGCACGTTGTACGCGAAGGCCCAGAACAGGTTCTGACGGATGTTCCGGATCGTGGCCCGCGAGAGCTTTATCGCCCGGGCCACCCCGCGCACGTCCCCCGAGACGAGCGTGAGGTCGGCGGCCTCCATCGCCACGTCCGTCCCCGTCCCTATGGCGATCCCGACGTCCGCCCGCGCGAGCGCCGGGGCGTCGTTGATACCGTCCCCGACCATCGCGACGACCTCACCCTTCTCCTGGAGCCCGCGGATCTCACCCTCCTTCTCCCCCGGCAGCACCCCCGCGCGCACCCTCTCTATCCCGAGCTCCCGCGCCACGGCCCGCGCCGTCCGCTCGCCGTCCCCGGTCAGCATCACCACCGCGAGGCCCATGCCCTTGAGGGCATCCACGGCCTCCCTCGCCTCCTCGCGCACGGTATCCGCGACCGCTAGAAGCCCCGCGGGCCTCCCGTCCACAGCCACGAGCACCGGCGTCTTGCCCTCCGCCGAGAGCGCCTCGAACCGCGGCGAGAGCCCGTCCTCGGAGACGCCGTGCTCCTGCATGAGCACCCTGTTTCCCACGAGGACGACCCTGCCCCCCACCTCCGCCCGCACACCGCGACCGGTCGGGGCGTCGAAGCCCTGCGCCTCCCCTACCACCACGCCCCTCTCCCGGGCGGCCCTCACTATCGCCTCTCCGACCGGATGCTCGCTCCCCCTCTCGGCGGAGGCCGCCAGCCGCAGAAGCTCCTCCTCCGGAATACCGCCCTCCGCCACGACGTCGGTCAGCCGCGGCTCGCCGCGCGTGAGGGTGCCGGTCTTGTCGAGAACGACGGTCGTGAGGCGGTGCGCGCCCTCCAGCGCCTCCCCGCCCCTCACGAGGATGCCCCTCTCGGCCCCCTTGCCGGTGCCGACCATGATCGAGGTCGGCGTCGCGAGCCCCATCGCGCACGGACACGCGATGATGAGTACCGCGACGAAGTTCAGCAGCGCGTGCGTGAAAGCGGGCTCTGGCCCGAGGAGGAGCCAGACGAGGAAAGTGGCCGCCGCGAGCACCATGACGACGGGGACGAAGACCCCGCTGATCCTGTCCGCCAGCCTCTGGATGGGCGCCTTTGAACCCTGGGCCTCCTCGACGAGGCGCATAATCTGGGCGAGCGCCGTCTCCTCCCCCACCCCCGTCGCCCTCGCCCTGAACGACCCGGTCCCGTTCACCGTCGCCCCGATGACCTCGTCCCCGGAACGCTTCACCACGGGCATGGACTCGCCCGTGATGGCGGCCTCGTCGACCGCCGACTCGCCGCCCACGACCACCCCGTCGACCGGCACCTTCTCCCCCGGCCGCACCACGAACACGTCCCCGACGACTACCTCCCCGACGGGCACGTCGATCTCCGTACCGTCCCGCACCACCCGCGCGGTCTTCGCCCCGAGACCGGCGAGCCTTTTTATGGCCTCGTTCGTCCGCCCCCGGGCCCGCGCCTCCAGGAGCCTTCCAAGCAGGATCAGGGCGATAATCAGCGCCGAGGTGTCGAAGTACACGTCGGCCCTGCCACCCGCCGCCCCCGAGAACAGACCCGGCGCGAGGACCACCGCCGCGCTATACAAGTAAGCCGCGCTCGTCCCGACCGCGACCAGCGTGTTCATGTCGGCGGTCCCGTGCCTCAGGGCGCCCCACGCCCCCCGGTAGAACCTCCACCCCGCCCAGAACTGCACCGGGGTAGCCAGCGCGAGCAGCACGAGGTCGAGGAGGCGCTCGGGCACCGGCGGCATGAACCCGAGCATCATCGGCAGGCTTCCCAGCAGGATCAGACCCGTCAGCACCGCCGCCACGAGGAAGCGAAACCTGAGCTCCGCGTACGAGCGCTCGCGGGCATCAGGCCGACCCTCGACGCTCTCCTCCGGCTCCTCTACCCCGTAACCTGCCCCCTCGACCGCCCGCCGCAGCTCCCCGAAGGACGCCTCGCCCGGCAGACGCTCCACCGTCGCCCTCTCGGTCGCGAGGTTCACGTCCGCCCGCAGCACCCCGGGCACCTTCAGAAGGGTCTTCTCGACCCTCCGCTCGCAGCCCGCGCAAGTCATCCCCGAGACGTCCAGGCCCGTCTTCTCCAGCCCGGCCCCGTAACCTGCCCCCTCGA
>CADCVI010000179.1 GCA_902806105.1 uncultured Rubrobacteraceae bacterium | reverse complement strand
GGCGCTACGTCATGGTCAGCGCCATGGGCGCGGACGACCCCGAGTCCGGTCCCGAGGGGATGCGCCCGTACCTCCGCGCCAAGGGAAGCGCCGACGAAGCGCTCCGAGAGAGCGGTCTCGACTACACCATCGTGCGCCCCGGCCGCCTCACCGACGAACCCGCCACCGGACGCGTCGACGCCGCGCTCTCCCTGAACCGGCGCGGCGAGATCTCCCGTGAGGACACCGCCCACGTCCTCCTCGCAACCCTCGTCGCTGCAAACACCCACGGCAAGACCTTCGAAGTCCTGTCCGGCGACATGCCCGTCGACGAGGCCGTGAACGCCCTCTAGACCGTCAGCATCTGGGGCTTGCTCCCTGCTCTCGAACATGCCGTGGATGCTGAGCGCAAGAGAGAGGGCCCGGTCGAGATGACCGGGCCCTCTCTCTTGCCGATTTAGAAGGTCAGCCGGAAGCCCGGCTTGCTCCCTACGCCTTGCCCTCTGCCGCGTACTCGCGAAGGAAGCCCTCGAAGAGCTTGCGGTGCTGCTGCTCGTCGCGGAGGATGGCGATGATCATGTCGTTCGTGACCGGGTCGGAGTCTTCGGTGGTCTCGATGAGGCGGGTGTAGTGCTCGATCGCCTTCGTCTCCGCCTCGATGACGCCCTTGACGACGTGCACGACGTCGATCTGCTCCGTCGGCGGCTGCAGAAAGGTCTGCTCGGCCCTGAATTCCATCGAGCCCGGGACGACGCCGTAGAGCTCCTTGATCCTCTCCGCGAACTGCCGCGCGTGCGCGAGCTCCTCCTCGATGTCCTCCTCGAGGGACTCCTTTATCTCCTGGGCCCGCACGCCGTCCGGGTTTATGGACTCCGAGACGTAGTTCATGACCGTCTCGAGCTCCATAAAGTAAGCGGTCTTCAGAAGCTCGACGATCTCTTCGCGCTTCTCCGTCATCTCCTGCGAGAGAATACCCTCGCTACCCCTGCTAGTCTCCATAAGGTGCCTCCTGATCTCTGCTTTACAAGCTGTTTGTAACAGTACCCGGCACAAAAGACGGTGAAACACGACACCCGTTCAATTTGAACGCGCTTCTCGGGCCCAGATGGGCCACCAACCCTTGAGGTCGCCAGCCCCCCGGCACCGCGCTTGCTCGCAAGAATCCGCGGCCTCGCGCCGACAGAACGGTCCCCGAAAGAGGGCCGAAACCGTCGCCCTCCAGGTAGCGCGGGAAGTCTTGCGCTACCTGGAGGGCGACCGGGCTAGCATCTCGTCGAGGGGACCCGGGCCCGTCATTCCCGGGTCGTGCCGCTGCGTCGCGCGTCCGGCCTCCTCCTAGTGCAGTTTCGGCTCGGTCCGGGCCTCCATCGCGGCCTCGACGCACTCGTCGCTGTCCGCTCCGGTAGATGCCATGACCGCCGCCGAGAAAGCCCCCTCCACGAACGGCGTGTCGACGAGCCGCACCCTTTCCCTCGTCTCCGGGTCCAGCATATCCATCACTGTCTCGGCGGAGAGCACCGCGCTGCCTATGTCCATGAAGACCAGGATCTCCTCCGCGCCCATCCCCTCGATCGCGGCCAGGATGCCGTCCGGGTCCGTCCCGAGGCCGCCCTCGGTATCCCCCCCGACGGCCACTACCTCGACCTCGCCGGCCATGTGCCGGACAAGCTCCGCCGTGCCCTCGGCGATGGAGGCGCTGTGGGAGACGAGCACGAGCCCGACCACGCTAGGCACCCATCGTTCGGGCAGCGGCGTCCAGGAGCAGGTACGAGGAACGCGCGCCGGGATCCATGTGTCCGGCGGCCCGCTCCCCGAGGTAGTTCGCCCTCCCCCGCCTCGCCGTAAGTGGCACCGTTGCGTCAGCCCCCTCGTTCGCCGCCTCCGCCGCCGCCCGGAGCACCTCCCCTACGCCCTTGCCCGACGACGCGGCCTCCTTCGCGGCCTCGGCCGCGGGCTGCAGGGCATCGACCATCGTCTTGTCCCCCACCTCGGCCTTGCCGCGCTGCTTCACCCCGGCGACCGCCGCCTCCAGCGCCGCCGCGACGTCCTCGGGAGAGAGGTCTTCCTTCCCCGCGAGCGCGGTCGAGGCGCGCAGGAACGCCGTGCCGTACAGGGGGCCTGCGGCGCCGCCGACCTTGCTTATGAGGGCCATGGAGACGGCCTTTAGGGCGTCGGCCGGGGTGGCAGGCTCCGTGCCCCCGAGGCGTTCCATGGCGGCTCCGAAGCCGCGGTGCATGTTGTTTCCGTGGTCGCCGTCCCCGATCTGCGAATCCAGCTTCGTGAGGTGCTTACGGTGCTCCTCCATCGCGGCCGCCATCTCCTTGACCACCGCAAGCGTATTCTCGGTCGCGCTCAACTATCCTCCCCTTTCAGGAGCCCGTCGCGCACGAGGTGCTTCTGGACCTTGCCCAGAGCGTTGCGCGGGAGCTCGTCCAGAAACACGACCTCGCGGGGCCTCTTGAACCCCGCGAGATCCCCACGGCAGAAATCTATTACCTTCGTGGCCTCGAGCCCCGGGTCGTCGCGCACGACGGCCGCGGCGACCTTCTCGCCGTACTCCTCGTCGGGGAGGCCCACGACGGCGACCTCGGCGACGCCCGGACATCCCTCCAAGACCTCCTCGACCTCGCGCGGGTAGACGTTGTAGCCGCCCGAGATGATCAACTCCTTCGCCCGCCCGGTGATCGTATAGTAACCGTCCGGGCTCACCGAGCCGAGGTCCCCGGTCCGGAACCAGCCGTCCGCCCCGAGGCTCTCCTCCGTCGCGTCCGGGCGCCGCCAGTACCCCGCGAAGACGTGCGGGCCCCGAACCTCGATCTCCCCCACCTCCCCCGGCCCGAGAAGGTCACGGCCCTTCACGCCGACCACCCGCGCCTCCTGCCCGGGGAAGGGCGCCCCCACCGTGCCCGGCCTCCGCTCGCCGTCGTAGGGGTTGGTGAGGTTCATCCCGGTCTCCGTCATCCCGTAGCGCTCCAGGATGCGCTCCCCGAAGAGCTCCTCGAACTCCGCGAAGGCCCCTGGGCTCAGCGGCGCGCTCCCCGCGACGTACAGCCGCAGGGGCCCCGGCCGCTCGTCGCGGGCCCTCGCCTCTCTCAACAGCCGCGCATACATCGTGGGCACTCCGAAGAACATCGTAGTCTCGCCGCCAAGCAGGGCATCGTAGACCCTGTCCGCGTCGAACCTCCGGTGAAGCTCCGCGCTCGCACCCACATAGAGCGTGCCGTGGGCCCCGACGGTAAGGCCGTGGGTGTGGAAGAGCGGGAGGGTGAGGAGCAGCCGGTCGTCCGGCCCCCAGCGCCAGGCCTCGCACACGGCGGCGACGTTGGCGACGAGGTTGCGGTGCAGGAGCATCGCCCCCTTGCTCCTCCCCGTCGTCCCCGAGGTATAGGCGATGGTCGCCAGATCTTCGCCGTCCGGGAGCCTCAGTTCGTAGGGTCCGGCCGTACCGAGCATCTCCTCCAGGCCCTCGCCAACCTCGACGACGGTTTCGAGGTCCGGGAGGTCCGTGCGCAGGCCCTCGATCTCGGTCCGCCGCTCGGCGTCGGTGAGGCACAGGCGCGCGCCCGAATCCTCGAAGATGTGGCCGAGCTCCGCACGCTTGTAGGCCGTGTTGACCGGGACGACGACGGCGCCCGCGAGGTGGGTCCCGAGGTAGGCCGCGAGAAAGTCCGGGCTGTTGCCGAGGAACAATGCGACGCGCTCGCCCCTCGCGATGCCCCGCTCCCCGAGCGCCGCCGCGAACCTCTCGGCCCGTTCGAGCAGGCGGCCGTAGCTCCACTCGTCGCCCTCGAAAAAGATGCACGGCTTCTCCGGCTCCTCCCTTGCGTGCCGGACGAACGCCTCGACAACCGAGGCCGGTGCCACCCCGGTCCTTCCCCCGCTTCGCGCCGCCCCGGGGGGGTGCGGCGAAGCTCCCGTCTCCTTCAAGCTCTCCTCCTGGCCGATTCCTGACGCTACACGCGAGCGCGCCGTATCGTACATCCTCCGGTCGCTCTCGGGCTACGCCGCATGGCCTTCTTCGGCTGACCGTAGAGCGGCGACTCGGCGGCCGCCCCGGAGATGTTCGACCTCATCGACCCGTAGGGTGCGAGCTCTCGACGAGTACCGGCCCGGCCGCGGGTCTCGGCGACGCGGGTGAGGGACACGAAGGCTAGTCTCTCAAGAACTCCCTTCCCGGCCGGACTCTAGCAGACGGGATTCGCCCGGACGACGAGGCCCGTACCCGGGAGTGATGTGACGTTTGTTATAGTATCCGTCGGTAAGGGGATCGCCCTTGGGGAAGGGAGCATGTATGGCTACACCGGAGTACGTAATCGGGATCGACTGTTCGACGACGGCGACGAAGGCTGTCGTCTGGGACAGGGCGGGGAACGCGGTAGCGGAGGGCAGGGAGACCTTCACGCTGTCGAGCCCCCACCCGGACTGGGGCGAGCAGAACGCCGAGGACTGGTGGAGCTCGACCAAGAGCGCCCTCAGGAGGGCGGCGAGCTCGGTGGACACCCGTAGGATCGGGGCCATCGGCATCACGCACCAGCGCGAGAGCTTCGTGTGCGTGAACGAGGAAGACCACCCGATACGCCCCGCCATCCTGTGGCTCGACTCGCGCCCGCGCGAGCAGGTGGCGCAGTTCGGCTCGGAGGAGGTCCACCGCATCACCGGGAAGCCTCCGAACCCCACCCCCGGCTTCTACAAGATGATGTGGCTGCGCGAGCACGAGCCGGGGACGATCGAGAGGGCCGCCAAGGTCGTGGACGTGCACGCCTACCTCGTGCACGGCATGACCGGACACTGGCGCACCTCCTGGGCCACCGCAGACCCGTTGGGGCTCGTGGACATGGAGACCTTCGACTGGTCGGACGAGCTCTTGAAGACGGCGGGCCTGAGCCGCGATCAGATGTGCGAGCTCTACCCGCCCGGGGAGATTATCGGGGAGCTGAAGGAGGACGTCGCGCGCGAGGTCGGGCTCCCGGCCGGCCTGCCGATCGTGAGCGGTGTTGGCGACGGCCAGTCGGCGGGGCTCGGGGCCAACATCACGGAGCCCGGCCGTGCCTACCTGAACCTCGGGACGGCGGTCGTCTCCGGGACCTACAGCGGGAACTACAGCTACGGCAACGAGTATCGGGTGCTCTCCGGCCCCATACCGAAGACCTACACCCTGGAGACCCTGCTCGCGGCAGGAACGTACACAGTGAGCTGGTTTGTCGAGAAGTTCGCGGGCGTCAACGCCAAGGAGCTCGGGCTCGACCTCACGACGGAGCAGATCCTCGAGGCCGCCGCCGCGCAGCTCCCGCCCGGATCGAACGGCCTCCTCGCCGTCCCCTACTGGAACAACGCCCTGACGCCCTACTGGGACTTCAACGCCCGCGGGGCCATGATCGGCTGGACCGGGCTCCACGGCAAGGCGCACGCCTACCGCGCGATCCTGGAGGGCATAGCGTTCGAGCAGCGCCTGATGACCGCCGGGGCGGAGACGGGGCTGGAGAAGCCGGTCGAGCACGTCCTTGCCCTCGGCGGCGGCTCGCGGAGCACGCTCTGGTGCCAGATTATCGCGGACGTCATGCAGCGCCCGGTCTCCGTGACGCAGGAGACGGAGAGCACCTGCCTCGGGGCTGGGATGCTCGCGGCGGCGGCCGTCGGGATGCACGGGAGCATCAAGGAGGCGGCCGAGGCCATGAGCGGAACGGGCGCCCGCTACGAGCCCGACGACGGGCGTGCGGCCGTATACGAACGGCTCTACGATGTCTACAAGGATATTTACCCGAGCCTCCGTCCCCTCTTCCCGAAGCTGACCGAAGCGCTCAAAACGGTGCCGGGGGATTCGAAGGCGTAGCATGAGCCCGCAAATCGTCCAGAGATCGGAGGAGGCCAGAGATATGCGAGGCCCCGTCGCCGACGACCAGCTCATGAGGCCGCTCCATCGCTCGCGGGTGGCCCCTCGACGAGGGGGGCCGGAAGGGTCTGCCGCCGCCACTGCGGTTCCCAAGGCTCGGCCTCATAGGGTGCTGGCGTGAGGATAGCCGTCCTGGGCGCCGGCCAGATGGGCACCGCCTTTGGCGCCCCGGCCGTCGAGCGCGGCCACGAGCTTTGCTACTGGGGGCCGTGGTGGATCGACGGCCCCGCGCTCGAAGCACTCGCCGCCGGGGCTCCCCACCCCGACCTCGGAGCGGCGCTGCCCTCCCCCGTCCGGACGACCCCGACGATAACGGAGGCCGTGCGAGACGCGGAGCTCGTGGCCCTCGCCGTCGTCTCCGAGGGCGCGGAGTGGGTCTCGCAGG
>CADCVI010000178.1 GCA_902806105.1 uncultured Rubrobacteraceae bacterium | reverse complement strand
GGGTGGGCTTGCGCCCTATCTTCAAGAACCCCTTGGGATCTCCCACTAGCTCGCCACCTCCAGCTCGGCCTCCTGCCGCTCCTGCAACACCCGCTTGAGGTCGTGGGGCATCACCTTCACGAACTTCGGCAGCAGCTCGTCCCACTCCTTGAGGACGCGCTTCGCCCGCTCGCTCCCGGTCCACTCCAGGTGCTTCTCGACCATCTCCCGCAAGAGTGCCTCGTCTTCCTCCGACTCGACGGCCTCGAGGCCGACCATGTCCTTGTTGCAGAGCGTCTCGAAGCGCCCCTCCTCGTCCAGCACGAACGCCACCCCGCCGCTCATGCCGGCCGCGAAGTTGCGCCCCGTCTCGCCGAGCACCGTCACCACACCCCCGGTCATGTACTCGCACCCGTGGTCTCCGACGCCCTCGACGACCGTGTGGGCGCCAGAGTTGCGGACCGCGAACCGCTCCCCCGCGAAGCCGCGGAAATAGGCCTCGCCCGCCGTCGCCCCGTAGAGCGCGACGTTCCCGATCACAACGTTCCGGGCCGCCTTGTAGCCCGCGACCTTTGACGGGAAGACCGCGAGACGCCCCCCCGAGAGGCCCTTACCCACGTAGTCGTTGGTCGTGCCTTCGAGGGTGAAGGTCAGGCCCTTCGTCAGCCAGGCCCCGAAGGACTGGCCGCCGACGCCGTGCATGTCTATCCGGATCGTGCCGTCAGGCAACCCGTCGTTGCCGTACCGCCGGGCCAGCTCGCCCGAGAGCATCCCTCCGACCGTGCGGTGGGTGTTCAGGACGGGCTGGGAGAAGCGAACCTCCTCACCGTTCTCCAGGGCTGGCGTGCAGCGTTCGATCAACTCGTTGTCCAGCGACCGGTGCAAACCGTGTTCCTGGAGCTCGGAGTGGCGGCGGGGCTTCCCGTCAGAGAGCTCGCCGTCGTAGAGGATTGCCGAGAGGTCGACGCCCTTCGCCTTCCAGTGCTCGATCGCCCCGCGCATCTTGAGCCTGTCCGTGCGCCCGACCATCTCCTCGAAGCGGCGGAAGCCCATCCCGGCCATGAACTCCCGCACCTCTTCGGCCAGGAAGAAGAAGTAGTTGACGACGTGCTCCGGCGTCCCCGTGAAGAGCTTGCGCAACTCAGGGTCCTGTGTCGCGATGCCCACCGGGCACGTGTTCAGATGGCAGACCCGCATCATGATGCAGCCGGTCGCCACGAGCGGTGCCGTCGAGAAGGCGAACTCCTCGCCGCCGAGAAGCGCCGCCACCACCACGTCGCGGCCCGTCTTGAGCTGGCCGTCGGTCTGGAGGACGACGCGCCCGCGCAGGTCGTTCCGGACGAGGACCTGCTGGGTCTCGGCGAGACCCAACTCCCACGGCAGGCCCGCGTGCTTTATGGAGGAGAGCGGGGAGGCGCCCGTGCCGCCGTCGTGGCCCGAGACCGTTATATGGTCGGCCTTCGCCTTGGCAACACCGGCGGCGACCGTGCCGACCCCGACCTCTGCGACGAGCTTCACGCTCACGTCGGCCGTGGGGTTGGCGTTCTTGAGGTCGTGGATCAGCTGGGCGAGGTCCTCTATCGAGTAGATGTCGTGGTGGGGCGGGGGTGAGATCAGGCCAACCCCCGGCGTCGAGTACCGCACCTTCGCGATGTCCTCGGAGACCTTGTGGCCCGGGAGCTGCCCACCCTCGCCGGGCTTGGAGCCCTGGGCCATCTTTATCTGCAAGACATCGGCGTTGACGAGGTACTCGGCCGTCACCCCGAATCGGCCCGACGCGACCTGCTTGACGGCGCTGCGGCGGTTGTCCCCGCCGGGGTCGGGCGTAAAGCGCAAGGGGTCCTCTCCGCCCTCGCCCGTGTTCGACTTGCCGCCCATGCGGTTCATGGCGATGGCGAGCGTCTCGTGGGCCTCTTTCGAGATCGAGCCGAACGACATGGCACCCGTCACGAACCGCTTGACGATCTCCTTGGCGGGCTCGACCTCTTCCAGCGGGATCTCATCCTGCTCGAACTCGAAGAGGCCGCGCAGGGTGGAGTAGCGGGCGCTCCTCTCGTCGAAGTGGCGCGTGAACTCCTTGAACGTCTGGAAATCGTTCGTCTTGACGGCCCTCTGCAGCGGCACGATGGTCTCAGGGTTCCACTGGTGGTACTGGCCCTGCTGGCGGAGCTGGTACTCGCCGCCTATCTCCAGTTCCTCGGCGTTGTCCTCCGCGGCCGCAAACGCGCTCTGGTGGCGCTCCAGCGTCTCGCGGGCCAGAGCCTCGATGCCCACACCCCCGACGCGCGAGGCGGTGCCGACGAAGTGTTTGTCGATGAACTCCTCGTTCAGGCCGACGGCCTCGAAGATCTGGGCCCCGCAGTACGAGAAGAGCGTCGAGATCCCCATCTTCGAGATGACCTTGAGCAAGCCCTTCCCGACGGCCTTGACGTAGTTCTTGGAGGCCTCCTCCGGGCTCACGCCCTCCGTGAGATGGGACCGTGTGAGCTCCTCGATGGTCTCGAAGGCGAGGTAGGGCGCTACGGCGGTCGCCCCGTAGCCGACGAGGAGGGCGAAGTGGTGGATCTCCCTCGCCTCGGCGGTCTCCACGACAAGCGTCGTCGCCGTGCGGATGCCGGTCCTTACCAGGTGATGGTGGACGGCGGCGGTGGCGAGCAGGCTCGGTATGGGGGCCTGCATCTCGCCCACGCCCCGGTCGCTGAGGACGAGCACGGCGGAGCCGCCCCGCACGGCGCTCTCGGCCTTCTCGCACAGGGTCGTGAGGGCCCTCTCCATCCCCGCCTCCCCGGAGGAGACCGGAAAGAGGGTCGAGAGCGTAGCTGTGCTGGCCCGCTCGTCGCCTAGAGCCCGGATCTTCTCGAGATCCGTGTCCGTGAGCACGGGCTGGTCTATGAGCACGCGCCGGCAGTGCTCGGGCGTCTCATCGAAGAGGTTCTTCTCGGGGCCCAGAGACATCTTGAGCGACATGACGAGCTCTTCGCGCAGCGGGTCTATGGGCGGGTTTGTCACCTGGGCGAAGTGCTGCTTGAAGTAGGAGAACAGCAGCTGAGGCCTCTCGGAGAGGACCGCGAGCGGGGTGTCCGTACCCATCGAGCCGTCCGGCTCCTTGCCGTTCTGGGCCATGGGGGCGAGGATTATACGCTGGTCCTCGATGGTGTAGCCGAAGGCCCTCTGGCGCTGCAGCAGCGTCGCCGGCTCCGGGCGCGAGGAGACATCCGGCTCGGGGAGATCGTTGAGGTGGATCTCACCCCTGTCCAACCACTCCCGGTACGGCCGCCGTCCGAAGAGCGGCCCCTTGACGTCCGCGTCGTGCAAGAGCTCCTGGCGCTCCGTGTCCACCACGAGCATCTTGCCCGGCTGGAGCCGCCACCGCTCCACGATCTCCTCCGCCGGCACCCGCAAGGCCCCATCCTCTGAGGCCATGATGACCCGACCGTCCTTCGTGACGGAGTAGCGGGCCGGGCGCAGGCCGTTGCGGTCCAGCGTCGCCCCGACGAGGCGGCCGTCGGTGAAGGCGACCGCCGCCGGGCCGTCCCACGGCTCCATTAGCGCCGAGTGGTACTGGTAGAAGGCGCGGCGGTCCGGGTCCATCAGGTCGTCGTTCTCCCAGGCCTCCGGGATCATCATGGCGACCGCGTGAGGCAGGCTGCGCCCCGCCAGGTGCAACAGCTCCAGAGCGTTATCGAAGGCGGCCGAGTCGCTCTGGCCCGGCGTGATAATGGGGGAGAGCTTCCCGAGGTCGTCCCCGAAAAGCTCCGAGGAGAGCCGGCTCTCGCGGGCGCGCATCCAGTTGATGTTGCCCCTGATGGTGTTGATCTCGCCGTTGTGCGCGATAAAGCGGTAGGGGTGGGCAAGCTCCCAGGAGCCGAGCGTGTTCGTCGAGAACCGCTCGTGGACCAGTGAGATCGCGCTCGCGAAGTTCCGGTCCCGGAGGTCGGGGTAGAACCGCGCGAGCTGCTGCCCCTTGAGGAGCCCCTTGTAGATGACGGTTCTCGAAGAGAGGCTCACCACGTAGCAGCCGGGCGAGTCCTGTATCTCCTTGTGGAGCCGGCGACGGATCACGTACAGCTTCCGCTCGAAAGCCATCTCGTCCCCGCCCCCACGCCCCACGAAGAACTGTCGGATGCGCGGCATGACGCTCCGCGCGACCTTGCCCACGGCGTCAGGCTCGACCGGCACGTCCCGGAAACCTAGAAGCTCCTGGCCCTCCTCGGCGCAGATCTCCGCGAGCATCCCCGCGCAGTCCGCCCCCTCGCCGGACTCGAAGAGCACCCCGACCCCGTAGCCCCCGGCGCCCGGAAGCTCGATGCCCAAGCCCGCGCACTCGCGCCGGAAGAAGGCGTCAGGGACCTGGGTTAGTATCCCGGCCCCGTCCCCCGTCTCGGGGTCGCTCCCCGTCGTGCCCCGGTGCTCAAGGTTGTGCAGCACCTCCAGACCCTGCTCGACCGTCTCCCGCGTGGGCCGACCGTCGATGCGCGCTACAAACCCGAGCCCGCAAGCATCGTGCTCGTACATCGCATCGTATAGTCCGGCTTTACGGGTCAACGAATCCACTCCTTCGGCGCCTGGGGTACGGAAGCAACCCACTTTTTACACGAAGGACGAAGGGAGCACAAGGGCGTAACAAACCCGTTGCATACTAGCGCGATAGAGGGCTTATGGAATACGGCGGTCTACAGCCCGTCGAGGGCGGCGCGGAGCTTCTCCTCTTCCTCCAGAAGTTCCGAGAGCCGGACGCGCAGCTCGGCGGCCTCGGCCTCCACCTCGGCGAGGCGGAGGGTGAGTTCCCGCTCCTTCGCGGCCACCTCCGGGGTGCGCCCCCTCTGGCGGTAGCGGTCGCGGACGCTCTTCAGGCGTCGGGCCGCCTCCTGACGGACACGCTCCCGGTCCGACTTGAACTCCTCGCCGCCCACGTACTCCCGCACGCGCTTGACCTTGGCGTCGGAGAGTAGCTCTGAGATGATCTCCGCCGAGCTCTGTTTGAAATACTTCGCCACCGTCGTCTGTCCTCCTGTCGATGCCTTGCGTATTGTAACCCCGGGATCTAGACCGTGGAGGGCTAACCGCCCGCGGCTTCCATCACGTCCCGCACGAGGACGCGGCCCCCGGCCCCGGTACCCTCCACCGCCGAGAGGTCCAGACCGAGCTTCTCCGCCTTCTTCCTCGCCGCGGGTGTCGCCGCAGGCCCCGAACCATCCCGCCCGGGACTCTCCGCCGGCTCCCCGGGCTCTGCCTCCGAACCGGCGGTCAGCTCGCGCTGCCCCTCATCCTCGCCAGATTGTTCCCCGCCGGTATCCCCCTGGGATCTCCTGAAGTCCGGGTCTAGGAGTTGGGGATTGTTCTCTATGGCCTGCAGGGCGCGGTCTATGCTGCCGAGGATCCTCTCCAGCTTCACCTTCAGCTGGACCTGGGCCTCCACACCCTTGATGTTCAGCTTCACCTTGTCGACGTAGGCGTCCATGCCCACGTTGATGTTCAGGAAGCCCGCCAGCTCCGCCCGGGCGGAGATGTGCGCCCTAAGCTCCTCGACCTCGAGGTCCAGCTCCTCGACGTTGAGCACGGGGATGTCGAGGACGACGTCCGTGTCGTCCTCGCTCGTGGCCCTGGCTCGCACCCCCTCTTCCGGGCGGCCGTCAGGTTCTCGCTGTGTCACGCCAGTTTCCCATCAGAGAATGCACACCTCGCCATCGTTGTCTTTGCGTCTTAGTGCCCCCGCCATCCGGGGCATAAACGCCGCCTGCCGTAACGATCTCGATCCCTCCGTGGTCTAGTTTGAGACTGCTGCGGGTAGAGAACGTAGCGGGACAGAAGGCGCGCGGATACGCGAACCGCGGCCAGAGATCAGAGGGAGAGGAGACCCCGTGGCAGAGGGCGGTCAGCAGCAACAGGGCGGGCAACAGCAGCCGAACCCGGTGCAGCTCATGGGGCGGGCGCTGACGGACATCCGCAAGGTGCAGAACATGCTGGAGATGCAGAGCCCGGGTCAGACCGAGGCGATCAAGATGCAGCGGGAGGCCGGGGATCTTGTATGGCAGGTGATACAGAGCATGCAGCAGTCCCAGCAGCAGCAATCCCAGTAAGCGCTTGCCTCTGGCGGGCGTACTCCTGGGAGCGAAACCCAGGCCTACCGGCCGCGGTGGGGCCTGCGCAGTCCCTCCCGGTTGCGCGACGCCCACGAGTCCATGCTGCCCCGCCACCGGGAGAAGGCGTGGCCCGGCCCGGCGCGACGCTTCCCGCACATGCTGTCCATCAGGGCACAGGCGAACAGGAACAGCTCGTGGTCGCCTCCGGCGTCCGGATGCA
>CADCVI010000177.1:4070-6285 GCA_902806105.1 uncultured Rubrobacteraceae bacterium | reverse complement strand
GCCGCCACAATAAGGAGCAGACGTCGTGGGCTACCGCTCGCAGTGAGAGGAAAGGCGCAAGACACAAAAAAGGAGATGCGCTTCGGGCATCTCGAAGATCGTGGACGTATGTTCTTTATTACGTAGCGGGGGGAGTATACCGCACGTTCGCCCGTATTCGAGGCGACGTTCCGCCCGGGTAGCTTTCGGGCCCCGGGGGTATAGATTGCGCGACGGAAGAGGCGAACGGGAGGACGGACGAGATGACGGAGCCCGCGGGCAGAGGCAGTTTCCCCGAGCTTTTCGGGGTGATAGAGAGCTACGCGCAGGGGGACCACAACCACCAGGTAGAGGCCCTGCGCGTTATCTCCGCCGCCTACCTGCCCCTGTTCGAGATGCCCCCGATGCCGGACGCCAAGCGCGTGGTCGAGGACGTCCTCCGCGCCAATGACTTCCTGCTCACGAACCCCGAGACCGGCGGGCTGGAGCCGGCCGCCGTGGACGCCGTGGTGAGCGTTGCAACCTCCCGCCTCGTCGAAGAGGACCTCAAGTGGGGCGCCGGATGCCTCCTCGACGTGATGGACGCCCTCAGGCAAAGGGCGCAGACCGAGGGCTACGAGACCTACGTGCTAGACGCCGACGACGTCCTCGACGGCCTCGAAGCCATACTCGCCGCCGACATCGTGGAGGACGCCATAGAGGACATCCTGGAGGGCGAGGCCTGACGCCCGGAGCTCCGACCGGTACTAGTAGCTACCGGTGTCCCCCCCGCCCTCTGGCTCGGCAGGGTCCTGCGTAGAGGCCTCCGTAGGGGCCTCTACGCCCCCAAGCATCTCGCGGAGTTCCTGTACCTGGTCTTCGAGAACCTGCAGGCGCTCTTCGACGAGGGAGAGCCGATCCGCGTCTTCCCCGCCGAGCTCTTCTTCGCCCGAACCGCCCCCGAGGAACCTGCCAGCCAGGCCCCCGCTCGCGAGCCCTGCAGCGGCCCCCGCGAGCCCCGAACCGCCGCCCGAAGATCCCGAACCGCCACCGGGCCGATCCGCCAGGCGGCCAGCCAGGTCCTCCACGGCGCCAACGTCGAAGCCGCCCCGCTTCCGGCCCGTGCTCTCTCCCCCGCCGCGCCTCGAACCTCCGCCGCCACGGCCCGAGACTCCGCCACGTACGCGCTCCCGCACACGGCCCTGCGCGCGTCCCTGGGATCCCCCTCTGCGTCCACCCCTCCTGCCCACGTCCGTCTCCTCTAGCCTCGCCGACGCCCACTCAAACGGTCTAGCTGTACCCGGCGAACACCCCCCGTAACCCCCAGACCGGCACGACAAAAGGCCAGGAAGGCCCCGCCAAACGCCGATATTCTCCCCGTAACGTCAGCAAAACTTGATACCCGAAGCCTAAAATCCTATTTGACACGCACCTCGATTGGTATGACAATGTCTGTCGGGTGAAGGACAGGGTTCAGCGGACGAGGCTAAGGGACCGGGCGGCGGCGGAGATCCTGGACATGGTGATCTCCGGCGGCCTGCGGCCTGGCGAGCGCCTGCCGCCTGAGCGCGAGCTGTGCGAGCGGCTCGGGGTGAGCCGGACCGTCGTCAGGGAGGCGTTGAACCTCGTGGAGGCTCGCGGGCTCGTCAGCATCGAGCACGGTCGCGGCGCTGTGGTGAGCGGCGGGGAGCCGCGGGCCGTGCGCGACACCCTGGGGCTGCTCTTGAGGGTTCAGCCGAAGACGCTGTGGGAGCTTCTGGAGATGCGGGGGATCCTGGAGGTCGAGGTCGCGGGCCTGGCGGCCGGGCGTGCCGGCCCCGGGGACGTGGAAGAGCTGCGGGTCCAGGTGGAGAGGATGCGCGGCTCCATCGGGGCGCCGGAGGGGTACGTGGACGCCGACGTGGAGTTCCACGCGCTGCTGGCGCGGGCGGCGCGCAACGGGGTGCTGCTCACGATGCTGGATCCGGTCGTGGACCTGCTCAGGGCCAGCCGCCGGGTAAGCGCCGCCCGGCCCGGCAACGCGCAGCGGGCGTTGGTCGAGCACGAGCGCATACTCGCCCGCGTGGAGTCCGGCGATGCGGAGGGGGCACGGCGCGAGATGCGCGGGCATCTGGCGAACACGGCGAGGGACATCGAAGCGGCCATCCGGGAAGGGATGCTGGAAGCAGGGGAGGAGAGCATATGAGAGCCCACGAACTCCTGGCGGGGCTGGGGTTGCCCGAGACGGACCTCTACGGCCTGCCCGACTCGGGGAAGC
>CADCVI010000177.1:3169-4060 GCA_902806105.1 uncultured Rubrobacteraceae bacterium | reverse complement strand
GACGAGGCGGAGAGGCGCGAGGTGCAGCTCCACCGGGTCTCCCAGGGCTCGGGGGTAATGCTCCTCACCGACGCCGAGATCCTGGAGATGTGCGCGATGGCCCGCGAGGCTGGGCTGGAGCTCTCGCTCTTCGTCGGGCCGCGCGCCTCATGGGAGACCGGCGCCGCCAGCGTCTCCAGCGCGGGCAAGGTGCTCGGCGCCCAGCACCGGGGCCAGGACCAGCTCGCCTACGCCCTCGAAGACGTGCTCAGGGGGGTGAGCCTCGGGCTTCGCGGCGTGCTCGTCGCGGACGCCGGCCTGCTGTGGGTCTTGCGCGACCTCAAGGAGAAGGGCGAGTTGCCGGAGGACCTCGTCGTCAAGGTCTCCGTCCAGCTCTCTGCGGCCAACGCGGCGGCGGTCAAGGCGATGGAGGGCCTCGGGGCCGGAACGTACAACACGCCGACCGACCTCTCGCTGGCGCAGTTGGCCGCCATCCGGGCCGTGACGGACCTTCCGCTCGACGTGTACGTCGAGGCGCCCGACGACTTTGGCGGCTTTGTCCGGCACTACGAGATACCCGACCTCGTCCGCGTCGTCTCCCCCGTCTTCGTCAAATTCGGCCTCAGGAACGCCCCGAACATCTACCCGAGCGGGACGCACCTGGAGGCGACGGCGGTTGCTCTGGGCAGGGAGAGGGTCAGGCGGGCGGAGATCGGGCTCTCGATGCTCGACCGCTACTTCCCGGAGGCAGAGACTACCGAGGCGGGCTTCGCTTTCCCCGGTATCCCTGTGGGGAACCCCGCAAAGGAGGGGGCATGAAGATCACGCACGCCGAGACCTTCGTCGTCGGCACGGAGTGGCGCAACCTGACCATCGTCCGCGTCCATACCGATGAAGGACTTACGGGGCTGG
>CADCVI010000177.1:0-3159 GCA_902806105.1 uncultured Rubrobacteraceae bacterium | reverse complement strand
CACGGACGCCCTGGTCGGGTACCTGGCCGAGGCGGTCCCGCGGCACCTCGTCGGGCACGACCCGTTCAGGATCGAGGCCCTCGTAAAGAAGATGGGCCGCGACGACTTCTCGCGCGCCGGGGAGGTGATGAGCAGCGGCATCGCGATGTTCGAGATGGCCTGCTGGGACATCGTCGGCAAGGCCCTCGACCAGCCCGTCTACAACCTGCTCGGTGGCCCGGTTCGCGACAAAGTGAAGGCCTACGCCAACGGCTGGTACCGCGTCGAGCGTCTGCCCGAGGAGTTCCACGCCGCCGCGAAGAAGGTCGTGGAGAGGGGCTACAAGGCACTCAAGCTCGACCCGTTCGGGCCCGGGCACTACGAGATGGAGCGGGAGGAGAAGCTCAAGGCCGTTGCGCTCGTGGAGGCGGTAAGGGACTCCATCGGGCCTGGGCCCGAGATCCTGCTCGAGATGCACGGCCGCTTCTCCCCGGCCACCGCCATCGAGATGGCCAGGATGCTCGAGCCCTACGGCCTCGGCTGGGTCGAGGAGCCCGTCCCCCCGGTGAACCTGAAGGCCCTCAAGAAGGCCTCGGACGGCATAAACGCAACCGTCGCCACGGGGGAGCGCATCCACCAGCGGCTGGAGTACCGAGAGGTCTTCGAGCTGCAGGCGGCGGACGTGATACAGCCCGACATAAGCCACATCGGCGGTCTTTTGGAGACAAAGAAGCTCGCCGCGTGGGCCGACGCGTACTACGTAACCGTCGCGCCGCACAACGTCGGAGGCCAGATCAACACGGCCGCCGCCCTCCACCTGGCCGCAACGACTACGAACTTCCGCATCCAGGAGTACTTCAACGACTTCGCCGACCCCTGGGTCCGCGAGACCGCCCCCGGCCTCCCCGAGGTCGTGGACGGCTTTTTCACCCTCCCCAAAGGCCCGGGCCTCGGCATCGAGCTCGACGAGGACGTCATCGCCGCCCACCCCAAGCAGGACGTTCACTTCAACCTCTTCGCCGAGGGCTGGGAGAAGCGCGAGACGACAAAGGCCCCGGGCCCCTGATGGCCGCCCTATCGAACAAAAAGGCGCTCGTCACCGGGGCCGGTATGGGCATCGGGCGGGGCATCGCGGTAGAGCTCGCCCGCCAGGGCGCGGAGGTCGCCGTCCACTACGCCCACACCGAGCCCGAGGAGACGGTCTCCGAGATAGGAGAACTGGGAGGCAAGGCCACCGCCGTCCAGGGGGACCTGAGCAGAGTAGACGACTGCGAGCGGGTAGTGGACGAGGCGGCGGACGCCCTGGGCGGCCTCGACACGCTTGTCAACAACGCGGGCGTTACGAAGGCGTTGCCTTTCCTGGAGACCGACGAGGAGACATACGATTCGCTCTTCGACCTGAACATGAAGGGGTACTTCTTCCTCGCCCGTAGGGCGGTGCCGTTCATGCGGGAGCGGGGCGGCGGGAGCATCGTGAACATCACCTCCATCCACGGGTTCGCGGGGTTCCCCCGGCACACGGCCTACGCGTCCACGAAGGGCGCGATCAACGCCTTCACCCACCAGCTCGCGATAGAGCTGACGGACGAAAAAGTCCGCGTGAACGCCGTCGGCCCCGGCCTTATCGAGGTCCCCCGCTACTTCGACGACCCAGACTACTCCTCGGAGTTCGGCGGCACCCTCGTGCCCTGGGGCCGCGTCGGGCACCCGGAGGACATAGGCCCCACGGTCGCCTTCCTCGTCTCCGACGCCGCGGACTTCGTCACCGGCCAGGTCCTCTACGCCGACGGCGGCACCACCGCCCGCATGGGCCTCTGGTGGGAACAGGGGGGGAGCTAGAAGGGCCGCCCAGACGCTTGACACGGATGCATATTGGTATGACAATGCTCGGCGGGAAAGGTTTCGCGCAAAGAATGGATAGGGGTGACGTATGGGCGAACGTGGATCCGGCTTCGGCGACCTGAGGCTGGGACGGCGGCAGTTCCTGGCGGGGGGCGCTCTGGCGTCGGCAGGGTTGTTGCTCGCCGGGTGCCGGCAGGAGGCGCAGCAGGCGAGCCAGGGCGGGTCCGGGGGTTCCGGCGGCAACTTCCCGCAGACGCCGGAGTACAACTTCGTCTTCGTCAACCACGTGACGACCAACCCCTTCTTCGTGCCGACGCAGTACGGCATAGAGGACGCCGAGGCGTTGCTCGGGACAAAGTCGCAGTGGACGGGGTCCGAGGCGTCAGTCGTGAGGGAGATGGTGGGGGCGATGGACTCGGCCATCTCGGGGGACGCGGATGGGATCGCGGTGGCCATAGTGGATCCCGAGGCGTTCAACGACCCCATCCAGCGCGCGCTCGATCAGGACATCCCGGTGATCGCGTACAACGCCAACGGCAAGGAAGGTCAGGACAACCCGGCGCTCGCTTACGTCGGGCAGGATCTTTTCCAGTCCGGGGTGGAGATGGGGAAAAGGATCGTCGACATCGTGGGCGAGGGGCTCGTTGCGCTGTTCATCGCGACGCCGGGTCAGCTCAACATCCAGCCACGCATCGACGGGGCGAAGCAGGCCATAGAAGACTCGGGTGCGAACATCGAGATCCAGCAGGTCACGACCGGTGCCGAGTTGCCGGAGGAGCGCTCGAGGATAGAGGCCTGGTACAACGGCCACCAGGACGTGGCCGGGATGTTCGCCGTCGACGCGGGGAGCACGCAGGGTGTCGCGCAGGTGATGGAGCAGGCCGGCCTCGCCGAGCAGGGCGTCAAGGCCGGCGGGTACGACCTCCTGCCCGAGATCCTCAAGCTGATGAAGGCCGGGCACATAGACTTCACCATCGACCAGCAGCCCTACTTGCAGGGCTTCCTGCCGATCATGCAACTCTACCTGTACAAAATCTCCGGCGGCGTCACCGGGCCCGCGGAGGCGAACACGGGCCTGATCTTCGTCACCCCCGATACCGTTGACCGCTACCTGCAGACCGAGTCGCGCTTCGAGGGCGACTCCGAGCAGCAGAAGATCGTGAAGGCGCCCGCCTAAAGAGACCTGGAGGAGTTTTGAGCGAGACCACCGCGCAGAAGACCTCGGAGGTAGGGACGCAGGAGCCGGGCTTCGGCAGCCGGCTGCTCACCGTGCTCGTCAGGGTACGGGAGGTGAGCGTGCTCATCGTCGCGGTGGGGTTGGTGGCCTACTTCCAGGCC
>CADCVI010000176.1 GCA_902806105.1 uncultured Rubrobacteraceae bacterium | reverse complement strand
ACGAGCCCCTCAGCTCCAGAAACTGCTCCACCGTCGAGGGCGAGTGGTTCTGATAGTGGTTGTTGGCGTAGATGAAAACCTCCCGGCCCTCCCCAAGGAAGCGGTCGGTGAGGCCGCTCCACCAGCGAAGGTCCTCCGTCCGGTCTTTCTTCGGCCCGGTGTGCCCGCCCGGGAACTCCCGCCGGTTGCCGAGCAAACGGATGTAGGCGAAGGGGGCCGTCGCCGCGTCGAGGCGCGGCATCCCGGGGTAGTCCACGAGGGTGAGGGCCGCGCCGTGCTCCCGCAGAATCTCCTCCAGGCCGGCCCCGATCCAGCTTCTGTGGCGCACCTCGACGGCGTAGCGGAAGCCGCCGGGGAGTTCGCCGAGGAAACGATCGAGGACCTCCGCGCCCCCGGCGGAGAAATCCGGCGGGAGCTGGAGGAGGAGGGGACCGAGGTTATCGCCGAGGCCTTCCATAGTTCGGACGAAGGTCTCGGCGGCGGCCCCGCAACCGACGAGGTTTCTCTCATGCGTGATCTCCCGCGGGAACTTCGCCGCGAACAGGAAACCGCGGGGCGCGAACTCGCGCCAGCGGGCGACGGTCGAGCGTTTGGGGGTACCGTAGAAAGTGGAGTCGATCTCGACGGTCGCGAACCTCTTGACGTAGGCGTTCAGCCGCGCGCCGGGCGGCGTCCCCGGCTCGTACACCGTCCCCTCCCAGTCCGCGTACGACCAGCCGGAGGTACCCAGGTAGAGCCCCGGCTCGGGCGGCGAGACCTCCCCTGCGTCCTCCTCGAAAAGCTTGATCTGAAGCGGGTCCGTCATAGATAGAATTTCGATGCTAACACAGGCGCCGCGGCGGGTTTATGAACCCGCGCCCAACCCGATAGGCCGGTATGTACTAGGCTGATCTGATGGAGCTTATGCGCAACGAGAGCCCGGGGGTAGGCGCTTGAAGGTCTTCTACTCGGACCAGTTCGTCCTCCCCCTGCCCGAGGGTCACCGCTTCCCGATGAAGAAGTACTCCATGCTCCGCGAGCTCGTGGAAGACGCGGGCATCTGCGGCCCCGGGGAGATGCGGATCCCCCACGCCGTTACAGACGAGGAGGTGCTCCGGGCCCACGACGCGGGGTACCTCGAAAAAGTAGTCTCGGGGACGCTCTCGAAGCAGGAGGTGCGCAGGATCGGCTTCCCCTGGTCCGAGCGGATGGTCGAGCGCTCGCGCCGGGCCTCCGGCGGCACCGTCGGCGCGTGCAGGGCCGCCCTGGAAGACGGCGTCGCAGCCAACCTCGCCGGCGGCACCCACCATGCCTTCGCCGACCGGGGCGAGGGCTTCTGCGTCCTAAACGACTCTGCCATCGCAGCCAGGGCGCTCCAGGCCGAGGGGCTCGTCGGGAACGTCGTAGTCGTCGACACGGACGTCCACCAGGGGAACGGTACGGCCATGATCCTGAAGGAAGACCCCACGATCTTCACCTTCTCCATCCACGGCGAGAAGAACTACCCGTTTCACAAGGAGGAGAGCGACCTCGACGTCGGGCTCCCCGACGGCACGGACGACGGCGCGTACCTCGAAGCACTGGAGTTGGGGCTCGAGGAAGCGTTCGACCGCGCGGACGCAACCATGGCGATCTTCCTGGCCGGCGCCGACCCGTACGAGGGGGACAAGCTCGGCCGTCTCTCCCTGACGAAGGAGGGCCTCGCCGGGCGCGACAGCATGGTGCTGGAGGCCTGCCAGAGCCTCGGCCTCCCCGTCGCCGTCACGATGGCCGGCGGCTACTGCCCGAGGGTAGCCGAGACCGTGGACATCCATTTTCAGACCGTCAAACGGGCGGCCGGGATGACGAAGATGCACAAGACGTGGCACAAAGAAGAGGAAGGCGCGAAGCATGGCTGAGGCGAATTCGGCACCGGTGTACGTAGTTCTAGGAGCGACCGGCGGCATCGGGAGCGAGCTCTCGCGCCGCCTCGCAGGAGGAGGGGCGAGGCTCGTCCTCGGGGCCAGAAACGGGGAGAAGCTCGAAGGGCTCGCCGACGAGCTCGGCGCGCTCCCCGCGAAGCTCGACGCGACGCAGACGGCGGAGGTCGACGGCGTGTTTCAGAAGGCCGTCGAGGAGTACGGCCGGATCGACGGCGCCGTCAACTGCGTCGGCTCGTTCATGCTCAAGCCGGCCCATCTCACGAAGGACGAGGAGTGGGCCGAGACGATCTCCCTGAACCTCGGGACCGCGTTCGGCACCGTCAAGGCGGCGGCGAGCCGTATGCCGGAGGGCGGCTCCGTGGTCTTGCTCTCCTCCGTCGCCGCGCGCGTCGGCCTCGCCAACCACGAGGCGGTGGCCGCCGCCAAGGCGGGGGTTATAGGCCTCGCGATGTCCGCCGCCACGACATACCTGCCGCGGGGGCTGAGGATAAACGTCGTCGCCCCCGGCCTCGTCCAGACGCCGATGACGCAGAAGATCACGGCGAGCGAGACGTCCCGCAGGGCCTCCGAGGAGCTCCACCCGATGGGCAGGCTCGGCGAACCCGGGGACATCGCCTCCGCGATCACCTGGCTCCTCTCCCCCGACGCGGGCTGGGTGACCGGCCAGGTCTTCGGGGTGGACGGCGGCCTCTCGACCCTCCACCCCATGCCGCGCCGGGCGGCGAGATGAACACCGAACATGCGAGGTCCTGCGTCGTCGTCGGCGCCGGCATGTCCGGCCTCGTTGCCGCGAACAAGCTACAGGAAGCAGGCTGGAGCGTGACCGTCCTCGACAAGGGCCGGGGCGTCGGCGGCCGTATGGCGACCAGACGCTTCGACGGCGGCTCCTTCGACCACGGCGCCCAGTTTTTCACGGCCCGGAGCGACGAGTTCAAGGGGATGGTCGCGGAGTGGCAGCGGGCGGGGGCCGCAAAGGAGTGGTCCCGCGGCTTCGCCGACGCCGGGGGCAACCCGAACCAGGACGGCCACCCCCGCTACCGGGGCGCCGAGGGCATGACCTCCATCCCGAAGCACCTGGCCCGGAACCTCGACGTCCGCACCGGGGAGAAGGTCGTGCGCGTGGATGAGGACGCCGGGAAATGGCGCGTGGGGATGGAGTCCGGCGCGGAGGTCAGCGGGGACGCCCTGATCGTCACGGCGCCGGTGCCTCAGGCCCTTCAGATCGTAGAATCCGGGGAGTACGAGCTGCCCGGGGCCGTGAGGGAGCAGCTCGGGAGGATCTCCTACGACCCGTGCCTCGCGCTGATGGCGCTCCTCGACGGGCCGAGCGGCGTGCCGGAGCCGGGGGGCGTGCAGGTAAAGGGCGAGCCCCTTGACTGGATCGGCGACAACAGGCTGAAGGGCATCTCGGAGTCGCCCGCCCTGACGATCCACGGCGGCCCCGGGTGGAGCCGCGAGCACTACGAGGACGACGAGGCGGAGATCACCGCCGCGCTCCTCGGGTTCGCCGGGGAGATGGTCGGCGCGAACGTCGTCTCGACCCAGCTCGCCCGCTGGCGCTACAGCTGGGTCTCCGAGCCACACCCGGAGCCGTTCCTCCTCGCGCAGAACGCCCCCGCGCTGGTCTTCTGCGGGGACTCGTTCGCCCAGCCCAAGGTAGAGGGCGCCTCCCTCTCCGGCCTCGCCGCGGCGGGCGCCTTGCTGGGAGTCGGGTAACCTGGAAGGGTTGGCGGAGTATCTGCTGCTCGCGCACCTCGCGGCGACGTTGTACATGGTCGGCCTGATCTGGTTCGTACAGATCGTCCACTACCCGCTCTTCTCCATGGTGGGCGAAGGAGGCTTCTCGCTCTACTCCGAGGCCCATTCGCGCCTGACGAGCTACGTCGTCGGCCCCCCGATGCTCGTCGAGGCGGGGACGGCGCTCCTCCTCGTCTTCCTGCGGCCCGAGGGGGTGCCGGTCTCCCTCGCGGTTGCGGGGCTCGCGCTCGTCGCCGTGGTCTGGCTCTCCACCGCCCTGCTACAGGTGCCCCGCCACACGGCCCTGGGCTCCGGCTTCGACAGGTCCGCGTGGCGCGGGCTCGTCGGGACAAACTGGATCCGGACCGCGGCCTGGAGCGCCCGCGGCCTCCTGGTCCTGTGGATGGTCGCCCTCGTCCTCGAATGAACGCGGCAAGTGGCTCAAGAACGGTTGGCGAAAAGTAGGGAAAGTGGTACTAATACAATACAAGATAAATAACTTCGAGACCTCCACACACGCAAGTCAGGTGGGCGGCAGAGAAGGAGCGGGGCAGATGGGAACCAGGAGAGTGGCACTAAAGCCCCACGCAGCCAAGATCCGGCGCTGGGTCGACGAGGGCCGGGGGGATGAGTGGATCGCGGGAGAGTTGAACACCACCCCCTCCAGCGTGCAAAGCTTCCGGTCGCGCAACTCCATCTACCGCCGAGATCCCGTCAGGCGCGGCAGGCTCTCCGAGCACCCGGTGAGCATGGAGGAATCCGACAGGGGCCTGCTGCTCGTCACCGAGGCGATCGGCTCCGACGTCTTCGATAAGGAGTGGCGCCACCTCCTCGGCAGGGAGTCGGGAGACGTTCGCATGATAGTGACGCAGGACCGCATCTACCTGGAGAAGGTCCAGTAACCTTGCCCGGCGAATCGTCCCCGTTCCTCGTAAACCTACCCCTCGAAGCCGCCGAGACCCTGCACGGCGCCCTGGAGGACGTTCTGGAGAACGGCCACGCGGGCCCCGGCCTGGAACGCGCCTACCGCGTCCTCGCCTGGCGCATCCTCGCCGCCAAGGGAGAGGCGGGCAGCGGCTCCGGGCTCACCGCCCAGATGGCGGAGGCCGCCCGGGACGCGGAGACCGTCGAGGAGTACGAGGCTGCCCGCGACGACATCCTGGGTCCCATCCTGGACGGTCTGGAGAGCGCCGAGAACCGCGACCCCTAGGGGCGTTTTTCGGGCGCCCGAGACGCGCTGCGCTGCCCGCCTTCGAGTACCAGGAAACGTTCCTTCGGGTTCGTTACCGCGTGTGCTAACCTCTGCTTGATCCCGCGTTTTACCGGAAAGGTCCGACCGCATGCAGGAGTTCGCTGCCCTCTTTCAAGCTCTGCTCATAATCGTCTTCGTGGGCGGGCTCTCGCTACTGGCGCAGTGGGGGCGCAAGAACCGGGGCGCGGAGATCAGCCTGGTCGTGATCGTGCTGTTCTCCTCCTTTCTGGTGTCGGCCTCCGGCCTCCTGGTAGCGCTGGTCGCAAGGTCCGGCGCCCTCCCGCCGAGCGTGCCGCCGATCCTCTCGACGAGCGGGGCCGCCGTCCTCGTCCTGGCCGGGATCATCGGCATCGGCCTGTGCATCCCGCCGCTCCGCCGGATCGTCGGTCGCGCCGCGGCGACGCCGGAGTACGGGGCAGGATCCTCCCCGAGCCTCGCGAAGGCGGATAGCCCCTCCGGGGAGCGGCGCTCAGGCAGCTTCTGGTCCGACCCCGTGATCTTCTTTGCGCTCTGGATCTCGGTGCTCGTCCTGGCGCAGAACCTGGCGACGCTCCTCTTTTTCGCCTTCTCGCCGGAGGAGTTCGAGGAGATCTTCTCGGCGGCGGGGAGGCTCTCCCTCGTGAGCGTCATCTCGAGCCAGCTCCCGTTCGTCGTGGTCGCCGCGATCGGGGTCGGCTTCGGCTACCGGCGCAACCTCCGCGAGACCCTCGCGCGCCTCGGCTACGGCCCCATTACGCTGCGCCAGCTCGGCGTCGTCGTGCTGTTCATCGTCGGGACGCTGCTGCTCTCGCTGGGCTTCGACGCCCTCTTCGCCGCCCTCCAGCCCGAGCTCTACAACCGCGTCGGCGAGGTCTCCGAGGGCCTCGTGAGCACGGAAGGTTTCAGCCCGCTCGCGGCGATCGGCTTCGGGCTGGTCATAGGGATCGGGGCCGCCGCAGGGGAGGAGACGCTCTTTCGCGGCGCACTGCAACCCGCCGTGGGCATCCCGCTCGCCTCGGTGCTCTGGGCCTCCCTGCACGTCCAGTACGGCCTCAGCGTCCTGCTCGTCTACATCTTCGTTATCTCCATTGGATGGGGCATCCTGCGCAACCGCATAAACACCACGGCCACCTTCCTCGTCCACGCGGGCTACAACTTCTCCCTCGTGATGCTCTCCTACTTCGCTCAGCTATAAGCGGTTCCCGGAGAAGACGGCGTCGCTAGTTTCTCAGCTGAGAAGATTGCCCTACTTCTACTTCCTTGCTAAGAGATGGCCCGTGCCCCAAGAAGGCTACTAGAACTCGTCTCAAGCATGCAGGGTTGAAGATCGATGTCGCAGTCCGGAGCAGGACACGACCGCAGACACGGCTAGCCGGCGTTGCTCGTTCATCTCCCCTGCACGTTTCCGTCCTCCCCGAGGCTTCCGGGCCGGGGGTGAGGACGTCCGTCGTCCCTGAGGGTTTTGGCGGGAGGGGGCG
>CADCVI010000175.1 GCA_902806105.1 uncultured Rubrobacteraceae bacterium | reverse complement strand
CAATACTCCCGTAGTAGCGAGAGTGCTACCGGGGTTGGCGAGAGCCCCCAGCTGTTCTGGCTTCCCGCCGAGATATCGAGGTCGAGGAAGGGCCTCCAACGGCAACTACGGTGCCTTCAGGCCGGGGGTGTGGAGAAACGTTCTGCGGGGCCCGCGTCACCCCATGGGTCGGTCGTGGCGCAGGCCCCGAAGGGATTCGGTCTTGTTCGGCTTTAGATAGCGGTTATTGCAACCTCGCCAGTTCGAAGCCCATTACGTGGCCGCAATTCTTGCAGACGAGATCGGCGCGCTGCAGGCGATGCTGGCCGTAGCCGCCCCTGGCGTCGGTAGGTGCTACCTCCTCCATCGCGAAATCTTCGTGGCCGCAGATGGTGCAGGCGACTTTACCGCCCCTGCCCCTTACCGCCTCTCGCAACTCTTCGACCGACGGGTGTGACGAAATGCTCATACCGCCCCTTTCCGTATCCGGGATCCCCTGCGCTGGTCGCGCTCATTCAATAGGGTAACATCAACATGTATCATCACTCGTTTATCCCCTTTTTTAACCGCCCCCTCGCTTCGAAGGTTCCGGGTTCGCCCTCCACCGCACCGGCTACCTTCTCTGTGCTCGGGGGGCTTGGCATATCTCGCGCGGACGCCCTGCGGCGGCCGAGACGGATACCCGGGACCCTTCGAAGGCTTGAAAGGCCCGCCGTGTCGTGGTCTTGGTCGAGGGACAGGCGGTTTAGCGCGGTCGAGCGTCTGGAGGTTCGTGCTTCCCGGCTCTGTCGGAGGACCGTCATGGGCGCGCGGCACCGGGTTTGGGCTGTGGAAGCGGAGCGCGATGCAACACGGGCGACGTTTCCGCTCATACTGTAGCGGGGACT
Source organism: uncultured Rubrobacteraceae bacterium (assembly GCA_902806105.1). The sequence continues at coordinate 5,506 of CADCVI010000175.1, read as the reverse complement.
CACGCTCGACGGGGCGCGGGTTTACGCTCTGCCGGTGGAACAGGAGAAGGGAACGAGCCATGGCTACGCGGACGGAGGAGTACACCCTCGGGGTCGAAGAGGAGTATCAGGTTGTAGATCCCGAAACGCGTGAGTTGCGGTCTCAGGGTGGGCGGGTGGTCGAGAGGGCCAGGCGTGAAGTGGTGGGGGACGCTGACGTAGCGGCCGAGCTTATGGAGTCGCAGGTCGAGGGCGTGAGCGCCGTTTGCCGGACGCTCGCCGAGGTACGGGACGAGGTGCTGCGGCTCAGGCGCGCGGTGATAAGCGCGGCAGGGGAGGGGGCTCGTATAGCGGCGGCGAGCACGCATCCGTTCTCGCACTGGCGCGAGCAGGTGGTGACGCCCAAGGAGCGCTACCGGGTCCTGATAGAAGCGTACCAGCAGCTCGCCCAGGAGCAGCTCGTCTTCGGGTTCCACGTTCACGTCGGGATCAAGGACGCGGAGTCGGCGGTGCGGGTGATGAACCGCTTGCGCGTGTGGCTCGCGCCGCTGCTCGCCCTCTCGGGGAACTCACCGTTCTGGCTCGGCGAGGACTCCGGTTACGCGAGCTACCGGACCCAGGTCTGGGGCCGGTTCCCGGTCTCGGGGCCGCCGGGGCTCTTCGCCTCCCGCGCCGAGCACGACGCCCTCGTGGAGTCGCTCGTGAGGACCGAGACCATAGAGGACGCAACCAAGATCTACTGGGACGCCCGCCTCCCGGAGAAGACCAGGACGATCGAGGTGCGTGTCGCCGACGTGTGCCCGACGGTCGACGAGGCGGTGATGCTCGCCGGGCTCTGCCGCGCGCTCGTCCGCTCCTGCTTCGAGCGTGACGGGCGCGAGGAGCCGTACCCGGCGGTGCGTCCCGAGCTCCTGACCGCCGCGCACTGGAGGGCCTCGCGACACGGCCTGGAGGGGGAGCTCGTAGACCTCGAGGAGGCGCGCGTGGTCCCGGCCGGGTACACCATCCAGAGGCTCCTGGATTTCACCCGCCCCGCCCTGGAGGAGTTCGGGGACTGGGACGAGGTCTCCGGTATCGTCCGCGAGACCCTCAAGCACGGTAACGGCGCGTCCCGCCAGCGCGCCGTCTACCGCAGGACCGGGAGCCTGGAGGCCGTGGTGGATATGCTGGTCGAGGAGACGGCCCGGGGTACGTAGGCTGCTCGCCTCCTGAGGCGCCGGGGGCTAACGGTACCTAGAAGACCTGCCAGGCCAAGATCGTCAGAACAGCCAGGGCGACGAGGGAGCATGCGAGCACGGCACGCCGGCGTCGGGCTAGCGTGCCGAACTTGTCGTGTGAGGGACCGGTGGGCAGGGCCACCGTCCTGCGTGCCGGGCTCCTGTTTGCGGTGATCGTGGCGCCGCCGCGACCTCCCGCTGCCACCAGGACCCTGTCTCTGCGTGGGGGCAGGGGGAGCCGGTGGTCCTGGTCCATCTCCGGGTAGTCTATGACCGCGCGGCGCGGCAGCCCGTTCGCCGCCATGAGGTCGCCCATCATCTCGGCAAGGTTGGAGATAGCGGAGATCAGTAGGCTCTGCCGTGCGAGCACCATCCGGATGGCGTGGGCGTCGGGGGAGGAGTGGGCGGGCTCTATCGACCTCCCCGTCTCTGCCCTGGTGCTCTCCAGGGCTTCCGTGAGCTTGTCGAGGCGTTCCGTCACACGCTCCAGCTCCGTGGTTTCTCCATGTTGCAGCCTGGCGCGTATTGCCTCCACACCGTAACCGCCGTCGTGAAGCTCACGGACCCTTCGAACCTTCCCGACCGACTCCTCCGGGACGAAGATCCTACCGGAGCGCCGGGAGAACGGGATGGAGTACTCCTTGAGGTAACGGTAAACGGTAGGTCTCGGTATTCCGAGCTCAACGCTGACCTCGTCTACGGTGTAGATCACGCCCCCTTCCCGATTATCACAGGGATATTTTCGCGGATTTTCGGCCCCGAGCTCGTATCCTAGCACAACCCCTGCGCGCCCCATCCAACCGCTATATCTGGCTTATCTAAGCCTCTGCACCCACAAGAAAGGCGAAATTATCAGCGGCAGATCGAGGGACCTGAGCCGTACTCGTTTATCGTTGCGAGATAAAGCGCGAAAAAGACTTGAACGATAGGTAGAGGATCCCGATACTCCCTGAACGCAAAGCTTAACGTTGGATTTTAGGTAAACGTTGACGGAGGGGGATACGTGTTGCCGAGGTTGTTGTTGCTGTTGTGGGTTCCGGTCGTGATCATTGGTTGTCTTGCCTTTTCGGGAGACGATGCCGAGGCGGAGGAGACGCTGGCTTCCTGGTACGGGCCGGGCTTTTCTGGCCTACCTACCGCGTCGGGCGAGCCCTACGATCCGTTCGGGTTCACGGCCGCTCACAAGACCATGCCGCTCGGGTCGGAGCTTCTGGTCGCCTATGGGGAGAACGCGGTGGAGGTAACCGTCAACGACCGCGGACCGTACGTCGGCGAGCGCGAGCTGGATCTGTCACAGGGTGCGGCCCAGGTCCTCGGTCTCACCGACGTAGGCGTAGACTACGTGGAGGTCGCGGCTGTTGATCAATACGCCGCCGCAGACGCCCAGACCACACAGTACGCTTCGACGGTTCAGTACGACTCTGGTACCGTCTCGCAATCGCAGGTTGCCATCTACGACTCCCAATCCGAGACGGGGCTCGAAACAGCAACGGACCAGTATGCGGTTGCCGAAGCGCCGGTCGAAGAGTTGCCGGTAGACGGTTTCGACGAAAGCGCGAGTGTTGCGGTGCCGGCATCTACCTCGCTGGATGATCTCTCGAAGATCGACGCGAGTAGTTCGTCCGTACTCGTGGTGCGGCCCGGAGAGACGCTGTCCGGGATCTCCCAGGAGATGGGGGTCTCCCTGGATCACCTCATCACCCAGAACGGTATCTCCGACCCGGACTTCATCTATGCCGGGCAGGTTCTCTACTACTGATCCGGGTGATCCACCCACCGGCTCACTTTTCGGGCGGCAAGGGGTGGCTCCCGCCGCCAGGCGGGAGGGCATGGCGCCTTCCGTTGGCTAGAACCACTCGCTCGTCCGGATGTCCTACCGCTGTTTAGAATGGCGTCTCGCGGCGGCGTTGGCGAGAGGCGGCTCGTGAGGTCTGCTCCGGGGGTATTGCCGCCCGGGCGGAGGAGTGGAGTAGGGCTTGCTGTCGGCCGTGGAAGACATGGTGCGTTCCGCGCGCCGTCTCGTATGAGGCTGGTCGTATGCTCCCTTCGAGGATTCCGGCATAATGGGTACGTCGGGGGTCTCTATGGCGGGGGGAGGTGCGCTTGTCTGGTTTCGGGGATAGCGCTGTAAAGGTAGGGCAGACGATCGAGGAGAGTTTCGATCGTTTCAAGCTGCGGGTGAGGCAGAGGTACGGATGGACGGCACCACCGGAGGTGGTGACCTACCGGGGTCACGGTACCCGGGAGATCCTCTTTATGAAGGGCCGGGTACTGGGGGCGAAGGGGCTCACCCGGTCGAGCGCGACGGACACCGTCCGGACGAACCTGCGCAACATGTTGAGGAGGTTCATGAGCGCGGAGGTCCCCTTCGCGCGCCTGCGCGCCGCTCACAACGGGCAGGAGGTCACGGTCGTCGCCGACGAAGAAGGGTTCTTCGATGTGCGGTTCGAACTCTCGCAGCCGCCCGACGCCGGGACCGCCTGGCATCCGGTAGAGGTCGAGTTGCTCGGGGCAGCGGGGCCCGGTGTTCGCGCCGAGGGGAGGGTACTCGTCCCCGAAGGAGCGCGGTTCGGGGTAATAAGCGACCTCGACGACACCGTGATCCAGACCGGCGTCACGAGCCTCCTCACGATGCTCCGCACCGCCCTACTCAAAAACGCGTACACGCGTCTCCCGTTCGAGGGGGTGACCCACTTCTACCGTGCTCTCCAGGGGGAGGGAAACCCGATCTTCTACGTCTCCAGCAGCCCGTGGAACCTCTACGACCTGCTGGAGGACTTCCTGGACGTTCACGACGTCCCGGCCGGCCCGATCTTCCTGAAGGACTGGAGCCCGACGAACCTCAAGAGCCACAAGGAACACAAGCTGGGCACCATCCGCACGCTCCTCGCGACCTACCCGAGCCTCCCGTTCGTCCTGGTCGGCGACTCCGGCGAACAGGACCCGGAGATCTACCGGACTGTCGTCCGCGAGAACCCGGGGCGTATCGCGGCCGTCTACATCCGGGACGTGACCACGGAGGAGCGCGACGTCGTAGTACACGCCATCGCCCGGCAGGTCCGCTCGTTCGGCGTCGAGATGGTCCCCGTCCAGAATACGGCCGAGGCCGCCGAACACGCCACGAGGTCGGGTCTCATCTCCCCCGAAGCCCTCCCGGAGGTGCGCAAGGCGAGCGGCTAGCCGCCACCCGGCCCACCGCGGGCCGCCGAGCCCGCAGGCCCTTAAACTTCTCATCCCCTCGTGCTCCTCCGAAGGGTGCCTTCGGGCTCCCACCGGGTATAAGATGTTTGTTACATGAGCGTTAAACGTAGGGGGCCTAGTGAACACTGAGGGTGTTACGAAGCCGGGGGCGAGGGAGGATGCGCGGGCCAGGAGCGCGCGCGAGTTGATCGAGTTGTTGCAGGAGTTGCGGGTGGTATTGCCGGGGGTGCAGGTGCTGTTCGCTTTCCTGTTGACCGTGCCGTTCGCGGAAGGATTCAAGGACGTCGGGCCATTCCACCAGAAGATTTTCTTCGGGACCCTCGTCTGCACCGCGCTATCGGCGGGGCTCCTGATCGCGCCGTCCGCCCACCACCGCGTCCTGTGGCGGAGGCATGCCAGGGAGCGACGCCTCCGGACCGCCAACAGGCTCACGATAGCCGGCATGGTCCTGCTCGTCCCGGCGATGGTGGGCGTAGTCTTTGTGGTGACAGACCTCATGTTCAACTCCATCCTCGCATCCCTGACGACGGCAGCCCTGACCGCCTTCTTCGTCTACGTCTGGTTCGTGCTCCCGCTGCGGTACCGCTTCGAAAGAGGCTGAAGCGGGATTCGGAGCCCCAGATCTCGTAGTAAGCCCGCCTTCTTGGCCGGACGTCCGAGACTCCGACAGGGGCTGCATGCTTCACCCTCTGGAGCGGCGGGATTCTGCTGGCCGCCGGGTTCGTCGCGTACGCCGTTCCCCGGAGGTAGAACGCCCTCTCGAGGAAGGATCATAGGGCTATAGATCAGATCGTGGTGACGTTCGCCTGGCTCGTTACGCTGTCGTTTATCGGGACTATCCCCTACAACGGCCAGACCGGGATCGACAGGATGGCGAAGGCGCGGCTCGTCTCCTGGCTGTTCCGGCGAGCTCTCCCTCGCACCGAACCTCGGCGAGGTTAACGAGAAGGACCCGTGACTCGCCAGGACGGGGGGATGCTGGCGTGTTGCCGGAGCTGCCCGAGCCTCAAGTCACGCCCGGCGCCGCCCGTGAGGGCTTTTGACTCCGATGGCGTTGGAGGTGATGCATGTCGCCCTGGACCGCCGCTACACGCACCGCCCCCGTCCGC
>CADCVI010000174.1 GCA_902806105.1 uncultured Rubrobacteraceae bacterium | reverse complement strand
CGAGCCGGCTCTCCGGGTTCAGGGTCAGGCCGGGATCGAGGACGATCCTCAGGACGGGCGAAGCTCCTTCGGGGAGGTCTCTCGGGGTGAGGAGCGGGTCGTCCGCGCGCGCCGTGCCCGCCCCGACGAGAACCGCCCCGGCCTCGGCGCGCAGCTCGTGGGCCCGGCGGCGGGCGGACCCGCCGGTGATCCACTTGCTCTCCCCCCCGGAGGCGGAGATCCTGCCGTCCAGCGACGACGCGAGCTTGAGGTGCACGAACGGACGTCCCGTCGTCATAAGGTGGAGAAACTGCTCGTTCTGACGGGCGAAAGACCCGTCGTCCAGCACCTCTACGTCTACCCCGGCCTCGCGAAGGAGGGCCATGCTCCGGCCGCGCATCTTGGGGTTGGGGTCCAGGTGCCCGGCGACGACGCGGCCGATGCCGGACCTCAGTACGGCGTCGGTGCAGGGGGGCGTTTTTCCCTGATGGTTGCACGGCTCGAGGGTGACGTAGAGAGCCGCGCCGCGCGCCGAGGAGCCCGCAACTTCGAGGGCCATAACCTCCGCGTGGTCGCCGCCGGCACGGACATGCCAACCCTCACCCACGATCTGGTCTCCGCGCACGACAACCGCTCCCACGAGGGGGTTCGGTGCCACCGTGTAGCGTCCGCGCTCCGCGAGTTCGCGGGCACGGCGCATGAACACGTCTTGGGACAACGCATCCTTTCTCCCATCCGGACTATGACCGTCGGCGCCGGACTACGGCTGGCATGACCAGCCTTCACCGGCTCAACCCCAGATCTCTCTGTTAGGGTTCGCGGGCTGTCCACGAGACGTTCGTCCCGTGGGATCACCGCCGGTGCGGGAATTTCACCCGCCCCCGAAAAGCTGTACCTTTCAAAGCTACCACACGCCCCAAATGCTTACAAGAGCGGGCGTTCGCGCTCATGGGGGGCGTCAAGTATCCGTCAGGGCGCCCTCTCCGGCCGTCAGGATCCTGCGCATCTCCCGCGCTCGGTCCCCCCGGAAAACGGCGGAACCCGCGACGAGCACGCGTGCCCCGGCGGCGACCATGAGAGGGGCCGTCTCCGCCGTGATGCCGCCGTCCACCTGAATGGGGAGGTCCGTCATCTCCCGCACGCGGCGCACCTTCTCGATGGCTTCGGGGATAAACGCCTGTCCGCCAAAGCCCGGGCTCACGCTCATCACGTTGACGTAGTCGAGGTAGGGCAGGGCATACTCGATGGCGCTCGGCGGAATGGTGGGGCTCAGGGCGCAGCCGGCTTCGAGGCCCGCGCTCCTTATGGCGTCCAGCGTGCGGTGCAGGTGCGGGGTGGCCTCGGGCTGCACCTGGATGCTCGCCACGCCCGCCGCCACGAACGCTGGCACGAGGGAATCCGGGCTCGTGCATTGCAGGTGAACGTCCACGGGGAGGTCAGTGGAGCCCACGAGGGACGCTGCGACCGCCGGTCCTACCGAAAGGTTCGGGACGAAGTGGTTGTCCATCACGTCGAAGTGAACAAGCTCTGCCCCGCCGGCCCTCGTCCGCCTCACCTCCTCCGCCAGGTAGGCAAAGTCCGCCGCTAGAATCGAAGGGGCGCCCACAACCCGGCCGCCGACGGATGCAAAGAAACCCAAAGACCACGCTCCTCCCGTGCTGCACTCGCCGTAGGAACCACAACGGAAGGCCGGAATTCTACAGCAATGGTTCGACGGAAGAAATTCTGGCTAGCGTCCGAACTTGTCCTTCAGGGACTTCACGGACGACGCGATAATACGGGAGATCTTGCGCTGCGGGAGGCCGAGGCGTTTGCCGATCTCCGTCTGGGAGAGGTCCTTGTAGAAAAAGAGGTAGATCACCTTACGCTGAAGCTCGTTCAGGGAATCCATCCCCTGCTCGAGAAGGATGCGGTCCTCGATCGGCAGGGCGAACGTGTCGTACTGGAGGCTCTTGATCACCGCGAGGTTCGGCACCTCGCCGTTGTCGTTCGTGCCGGGGGCATCCAGGGAGGAGACGTTCGTGTTCAGGAAAAGCTTCATCACCTCCATGACGCCCTCCGGGGTCACGTTGACCTCCCTCGCGATCTCGTCCACTAGCGGCGGGCGGCCAAGCTCGCCGGTCAACCGGGTAGTCGCCTCGGCTATCCGGGAGTAGAGGCTGCGGGCCCAGCGGGGCCTCTTCACGAGCCCCGTGTCGCGGAAGTAATGGCGAAGCTCGCCGTCGATCATGGCGTAGGCGTAGGAGCTGAACCTCGCGTTCGAGTCCGTCTTGTAGCCGTTGACCGCCTTGATCAGGCCGACGTACCCCACCTGGAGGAGGTCCTCGTAGGTCTCACCCGAGGAGCCCGAATAGCGGCGGACTATGTGGTTCAGGATCTTTCCGTGAATCGCGAAGATCCGCTCGACCGCCCTGCGGTCGCCCTTCTCCCGGTAGGCCCTGACGAGCCGCACGACCCGGTCGTTCTCCACCTGCCCTACGGCGGTCATGGTAGTCACCGATCCTCCCCGCTACTCGATAAGCTCGAAGATCTTGAACATCGGCAGGTACATCGCCACGATAATGCCGCCGACGATGCCGCCGATGACCACGATCATGAGGGGCTCGATGATCGAGGTGAGGGCCTTGACCGCCGCGTCCACCTCGGACTCGTAGAACTCGGCGATCTTCGTGAGCATCCCGTCGATGTCGCCCGTCTCCTCGCCGACGGCGATCATCCGCGTCACCATCGGCGGGAAGGCCTTCTCCTCTTCCAGCGGATGGTAGATAGGCAGGCCCTCGCGGATCGCCTGGCGGCTCTTGAGGAGCGCCCGTTCGATCACCCAGTTGCCGGACGACGTCGCCGTGATCTCCAGGGCTTGAAGGATCGGGACACCGGCCGCGCTAAGCGTGCCCAGGGTCCGGGCGAAGCGGGCGAGGGCTACCTTGTGGATGATGTCCCCGATCTTGGCCGGTATCTTGAGCATCACCGGGTCGACGGCCTTCCGGCCGTTCTCGGTCTTGCGCCACCTCAGGAAGAAGAAGAGGCCGGCGCCGGCGCCGACGTACAGGAGGATCCCATAGATGCTCGTGAGGATGGCCGAGAGGCCCATCGCGATCTGGGTTGGGAGCGGCAGGTCGCCGCCGAGGTCCTCGAACATCTTGGCGAAGATCGGGACGATAAAGATGAGCATGAAGGATGCCGCGACTATCGCGAGCACGAGAACCACCGTCGGGTAGGTCATGGCGCTCTTCACCTTGCGCCGAAGATCCTGGTCCTTCTCGAGCTGGCCCGCGATCCTGAGCAGCACCTCGTCGAGGATACCGCCGATCTCGCCCGCACGGACCATCTCCGTGTAGAGCTTGTTGAAGACCTTGGGGTGCTTGTCCAGGGCTTCGGAGAGGGCGAGGCCCGCCTCGACGTCTTTTCGGATGGCTTCGAGGACTTCCTTGAGCTTCTTGTTGTCCGTCTGCTCGGAGAGAACGTAGAGGCAGCGCACGATCGGGAGGCCGGCGTTGATCATCGTCGCGAACTGGCGGGTGAAGACGACGAGGTCGGACAGCTTGACCTTCTTGAAGGGCTCGAGGATATCCTTCTGCCCGACGCCCTGCTCCTTGATGTCGATGACGAGCAGGCCCTGCTGCCTCAGGGTCGTCGCCACGCTCATCGTGTCGTTGCCCTCGATCTTGTCTTCCAAGATCTCGCCCGCCCGGCTACGGGCTTTGTAAGCGAAGATCGCCACGGTATGCTCTCCTCTCGGCCCTGCCCTCGGGGACTAACGTCGTCCGAAGGCGGCGTAACCGGACTTCGCTGCTGGCGCCGCGGCCACGGGGGCCTGCGGCGTCGCGCCGGAGCCGCCCATGAGTCGTTTGAGCTCGTCCGGGTTGCTGGAGCGCTTCTCGGCCTCCTCGCGCGAGATCGCATTCTTGCGCACGAGCTCCACGAGGGCCGCGTCCATCGTCTGCATTCCGAACTTGCCGCCCGTCTGCATTGCCGAGTAGATCTGGTGGTTCTTCCCCTCGCGGATGAGGTTCCTGACGCCCGGCGTCGGCACCAGGATCTCGCAGGCCGCGACCCGGCCCTTGCCGTCTCGCTTCGGGATAAGCGTCTGCGTGATGATGCCCTGCAGCGCGATCGCAAGCTGCGCCCGGACCTGCCCCTGCTGGCTCGGCGGGAAGACGTCGATGATCCGGTCGACGGTCTGGGGGGCGTCCTGGGTGTGCAGCGTCCCGAACACGAGGTGCCCGGTCTCCGCGGCGCTGATCGCGAGCCCGATCGTTTCGAGGTCGCGCATCTCGCCGACGAGGATTACGTCCGGGTCCTGCCTGAGGACGTGCTTGAGGGCCTGGGCGAAACTCTTCGTATCCTGGTTGACCTCGCGCTGGTTGACGATGCACTTCTTGTGCGTGTGCAGGAACTCTATCGGGTCCTCCACGCTCATGATGTGCTCGGCGCGCTCCCGGTTGATCTTGTCGATCATGGAAGCCAGCGTCGTGGACTTGCCGGAGCCCGTCGGTCCCGTGACCAGGACGAGGCCGCGCGGCTTATCCGCCAGCTGCTCGATGGCGTCCGGGAGCCCGAGCTCTCTGAAGTCCTTGATCTCGTGCGGGATCGTCCGGAACGCGGCCCCCATCGAGCCGCGCTGGAAGTAGCAGTTGACGCGGAAGCGGGCGGTGCGCGGCAGGGTGTACGCGAAGTCCAGCTCCCACTCGCTCTCCAGCCGCTGGCGCTGGTCGTTCGCGAGGATGTCGTAGATCATCTCGCGGGTCGTCTGGCTCGTCAGCGGCGGGTAGTCCAGGGGCTGAACCTTGCCGTGTATCCGGATCATCGGGGGCAGGCCCACGGTGATGTGCAGGTCGCTTGCCCCCGCCTTTATGGTGTCGAATAGGTAGTCGTTGAGCCCGCTCTCCAGCATCATCTGCGCGTACCTCCGCGATAAGAGTTCGTAACACCCAACGACCTTATCGACACAACGAGGCCCGGGCTTTAACCCCCTCCTCCAACCAGCCCTAGATGACCGTTCGGAGGATCTCCTCGATAGTAGTGACGCCGGCGGCGGCCTTGAGGAACCCGTCGTCCCTGAGGCGGATCATCCCCTCCTCCTCGGCGACGCGCCCGATCTCCAGGGTCGACGCTCCCCGCAGGATCATGCCTTTTATGTTGTCGCTGACGACGAGCAGCTCGTACAAACCGACCCGTCCCCGGTAGCCGGTTTCGCCGCACCTGTCGCAGCCGACGGCCTTGTGGAAATCGTACGACTCACCCTCCGGCAGGCGTTCGAAGGGGAAGCGTATCCCCTCCAGGATCTCTCGCTCCAGCTCCACCGGCTCCTTGCAGTACTCGCAGAGACGCCGCGCCAGCCGCTGGGCGATCACGCAATCGAGGGCGGAGGACGTGAGGAAAGGTTCCACGCCCATGTCGGTCAGGCGGCTCACCGCCCCGGGCGCGTCGTTGGTATGTAGGGTCGCGAGCACGAGGTGGCCCGTGAGCGCCGCTTCTACCGCGATCTTGGCCGTCTCGAAATCCCGGATCTCGCCGATCATCACGATGTCCGGGTCGGCGCGCAGTATGCTCTTCAGGGCGCTGGCGAACGTGAGGCCGGCCCTGGGGTTCGTCTGGATCTGGTTGACCCCCCGCATCCGGTACTCGACCGGGTCCTCGACTGTGATGATGTTCTTCTCGGGGGTGTTCAGGGTGTCCAGCGTGGCGTAGAGCGAGGTAGACTTGCCCGAACCGGTCGGTCCCGTCACCAGGATGGCACCGTACGGACGCCGGAAGATCTCCTCGTACCGCTTGTAAACCTCGGTCGGGAACCCGAGCTTCGTCAGATCGACGGTGGCGTTGGAGGTATCCAATAGCCTCAGCACGATCTTCTCGCCGTACACGGTCGGTAGGGAGGCGACGCGCAGGTCGATCTTGCTGCCGCCGAGCTTGACGCTGAAGCGCCCGTCCTGCGGGAGGCGCTTCTCGGCGATGTCCAGGTTCGCGAGTATCTTGAGGCGCGCCGTGACCCCGTTCATCAGCTTCGGGGGCACTGTCATCGCCTCGCGCAACACGCCGTCCACCCTCATGCGAACGGCGAGCTCGCGGGCCTGCGGCTCGATGTGGATGTCCGAGGCCCCGTCGCCGACGGCCTGCTGCAAGATCGAGCTCACGAGCCGGATGATCGGGGCCTCGTCCGGCGACGCCTGTATCCCGAGGTCGAGGTCACCGTGGTCCTGCTCGACCCTCTCCTTCGAGGCCTCTTCGAGAAACTCGGAGATCTCCTCGCTCATGGCGAATATCTTGTTGTGGACGCGCTGTATCTCTTCTTCGAGCGCCACCACCGGGGTGATGGGGTACCCCGAGATCATCATGAGGTCCTCGAGAGCGTAGATGTTCGTGGGGTCGCTCATCGCCACGACGAGTCGACCGCCCTCGATCCTTA
>CADCVI010000173.1 GCA_902806105.1 uncultured Rubrobacteraceae bacterium | reverse complement strand
TCTTTGCCGGTCTCGAGCTTGTCGAACCAGGACTCGTGTACGTCTCACGCTGGCGGCCGGAGGGCCCCGACGACCTTTTCGCCGACCAGCCGGTCTCCTCGGGCTACTACGGCGGGGTAGGGCGCAAGAGACAGGGGTGACGAGAGGCTTCTTGGCGCTACAATAAACTGCATAGCGACATCGGGTCGAAGTAGCGGGGTCGTGGCTGCGGTTGGTGGAAGGTAGGTTGGGCGAGCGCATGGATGCGACGAAGGTGGATCCGGCAGGACGATCGGAGTTTATCCATTTGTTGCGTCGGTGTCGTGCGACGCTTATCGAGGACTGGCGTGCCGCCATCGCGGGGACCAGCTTCACGCCCCTTTCGAACGCGGAGGTGCGCCGCCAACTGGAAGGGTTGACGGACCAAGCGATCGATCTCCTGCTCTCCGAGAGCCTCGACCGCGGATGCGCGCGAGAGATAGGCGCGGCGCTTGCCGGCATGCATTACCTGAGCCCCGAAGTCATAGGGAGGACACAGGAGGTTCTGGCCAAACATTTTCGCGAGAGCATCCCGTCCGCATATGTGGGCTTGCTCCAGCCTCGCGTGGCAACGTTACTCGCGGAGGTTGGGGTGGGATTTGCCGGGCGCGCACGCGACATTATCCTCAGGGAGCAGGAGGAGATAAAGGGCGCGCTCCTCAACGAGCAAAAGCGCACCGAAGAAGCACTGCGGCGAAGCGAGGCCAGCCTCGCCGAGGCACAGCAGATCGCCCACGTGGGGCACTGGGATTATGATTGGGAACGGGACACGCTGTTCTGGTCGGAGGAGATCTTCCGCATCTTTGGCGTGACCGAAGAGGAATTCGGCAAGACGTTCGAGGACTTCTACAGGTTCGTCCACCCGGAAGATACCGGGCTGCTCGTGCAGGGGGGCAGGGCGGCGCTAGGGGGAGGTCCAATCTCCACGGAACACCGGATAATCCGGCCCGACGGAGAGATCCGTACCGTCCAGCAGCGTCTACGCTTCGTTTTCGACGAGGACCGAGCGCCGATAGAAGGTGCCGCAGATCCATCGGGAAGCGGAGAAGAAACCAGCCAGGCCAAGCAATACCTCAACCACATCCTCCAGATGGCAGACCAGCGTAACAGCGGACGGATCGTCGGGAAACCCATCAGGGTGGTGGGCACGGTGCAGGACATCACCGAGCGCAAGCGGGCCGAGGAAGAGGTAAGAAGGGCTCGCGACGAGTTGGAGATGCGGGTGCAGGAACGCACCGCCGAGTTGGCTCAGACCAACGCAGAGTTGAGGACTGAGATCGTCCGCCGCATGCGGAGCGAGGAGGCGCAGAGCATCCTGATCGAGGCGGGTGCTGTTCTCTCCTCGTCGCTCGATTACCGCGCAACCCTCTCGGGGGTGGCAAGCCTCGTCGTTCCCCGGCTGGCGGACTGGGCCGCGGTGGACGTGCTCGAAGAGGACGGCTCGCTCAAGAGGGTCGCGATCGCGCACAAAGAGCCCGAGAAGGTGGATTGGGCGCGCCGGTTGCAGGAAGAGTACCCTTCCGATCCGAACGCCGCCCAGGGTGCATACCAGGTGGTACGCACGGGCCGAGCGGAGTTTTTCCCCGTGATCACCGACGACATGCTGGTGGGCCTCGCGCGCGACGAGGAACACCTGAAGCTGATGCGCGAGCTTGGCTTTACGTCGGCTATTCTGGTGCCGCTCTCGGCCCGGGGGAGGACGCTGGGCGTGATAACTCTTGTTTCGGCGGAGTCCGGCCACAACTACGGGGATGCGGACCTCGAGCTCGCGCGGGAGCTCGCCCGTCACGCGGCCCTGGCCGTCGACAACGCCCGGCTCTACGAGGAGGCCAGGGGGGAGATAGCCGAGCGCAGGCGAGCCGAAGAGGCGCTGCGCAGCTCCAGAAACGAGCTGGAGATCGTCATGCAGGGCGTCACCGACGGGATCACGGCCCAGGACCCTACCGGACGACTGGTGTACGCCAACGAGGCTGCGGCCAATATTCTCGGATATCCCTCGACCGAAGCTCTGATCGAAGCACCCCTGGCGCAGGTTGCGAGGAGGTTCGAGATTCTGGACGAGTCCGGCCAGCCGTTCCCGCTCGAGGAGCTTCCCGGCAGAAAGGCGCTGCGCGGCGAGCAGACTCACGAGGTTCTCTTGTGCTACCGGGAGGTCAGCACGGGCAAGGAGCGTTGGTCGGTGCTCAAATCGGCGCCCGTCCTGGGGGAGCAGGGGCGGGTCCTGCTCGCGGTCAACATCTTCCGCGACGTCACCGAGGGCAGGCGTGCAGAGGAGGCGTTGCGCGAGGTGAGGAAGGCGGAGCGCGCCCGCATCGCCCGCGACCTGCACGACAGGGCTCTCCAAGACCTCTCCTACGCCGTTGCGGAAGCCCAGATAACCCGGAGACTCTCGGAAGACCCCGGACTGGACGAACGGTTGAATAGCGTGATCGAGGCCATGCAGCGCGCGGGACGGGCGCTGCGAAGTGCCGTCTACGATCTGCGCCGCGAGGGCGGCGAAAGGCGCTCGTTTGTCCGTCTTGTCGAGTCTTTGGTAGGGCTCAGTCGCCAGATGAGCCCGGAGCGCGAGGTGGAGTTGAAGGTCGCGGAGGGCTTCCCCGAGAAGCTGCCGGAGCCCGCGTCGAGGGAGATGTTGAGCATCATGCAGGAGGCGCTCACCAATACCCGCCGCCACTCCGGTGCCCGCAACGTCTCGGTGGAGCTGGGGGCGCAGGGGGGCGAGCTGTTGATAGAGGTGCGCGACAACGGGCGGGGGTTCGGATCGGTAATCCCGAGCGGTATCGGCCTGGAGAGCATGCGTGAGCGCGCCGCATCGCTGGATGGGGTGCTAGAGGTGGAGAGCGAGCTTGGGAAGGGTACGATCGTACGGCTCCGCGTCCCGATGCAGGGGCTGCATGGACACCGTATCGGGGGCGAACCCAACGGGGACGGCGCGACATGATCGTGGCCGGTGCCCGTACCATAGCGGGGCCGAGGCAGCTTTGGAGCGAGATGGTTCCGCGGCCTTGGCGGGTCCGGTAAGGTCGGAGTAGGCCCGGAGGTAAAGGCTATGGGAGGTCATGACAAGTGATATCCGACGAAAACCACGCCAAGCCGACCCGGGTTATGCTCGTCGAAGACCACGCCTCGTTCCGCCAGGCCCTTACCCTGGTGCTGAACCAGGAGCGGGATTTTTCCGTCGTCGCCCAGGCCGGATCCCTGTCGGAGGCACGGTCGATTGGTGAGGGGGTGGACTTCGCGGTCGTGGATCTTGCCTTGCCGGACGGCAGCGGGATCGACCTGATCGAGGACCTGAGGCGCGTCAACCGCGACCTGACCATTCTGGTCCTGAGCGCGACCCTCGACGATGAGAGCCTCGCCCGCGTCGTGGACGCCGGCGCGGCCGGTGTGGTCGATAAGCTGGCCGGCCTGGACGAGATCATTCACGAGGCGCGACGCTTGAGGGCGGGGGCGGCGATGCCCTGGCAGAGGGAAGTCTCCGAGGTGTTGCGCACCATTGCCTGGTACGGCAAGAGGCACCGCGAACTTCATACGGAGACGGATCTGACGGCACAAGAGATCGAGGTGCTGAAAGCCCTGGCCGAAGGTCTCGACAGCGAGGGGGTTGCAAAGAAGCTGGGGATCACCGTGGAGGTCGAGCGGGACCTCGTATCCAGCTTCCTCCACAAGCTCGGGGCGCGTTCGAGCTTGCAAGCCCTCGCTATTGCGGCCCGCCGGGGGCTTGTAGATCTTGCCTAGTTTGCGCCGTGCGGATAATTCTTGAGCCTGCCTAAACCCGTGTTGTTCTGTTCAGCGTATCGGAACCAGGGAAGATAGACTGCATGCGTGGTCTGCTCAGAGGGGGGCTCGTCCATAGGCATTGTGACGAATACATCTATGAATGATCCGCGCTCCCGCAAGACACGGGTGTTGTTGGCGAACGTCCCGCGAGCTTATCGGGAGGCCATCGCCAGCGCTATCCGAGCACTTCGTCCGAACGTCGAGGTGGAGACCACGGACCCGGAAGAGCTCGATGCGGGTATCCGGCGATTCGCCCCGGACGTTGTGGTTTGTAGCGAGGCCACCGAGATCGTGAGGAGCAACGTCCCCATCTGGATAGAACTGTACCCCGAGCACGGCTCGCGATCCATCGCCACCGTAGCCGGGGAACGGGAGGAGTACGCCGAGATTCAGCTCCCCGACCTGATCGCCATCGTGGACCGCGCGGAAGAACTGCCCTTGTAGCCTGCCCGCGCCGCCAGAGTACATACAAGGGTTTCGCTGTTCGCTACCTCCTAGAGGTCCGCGTCGATCGAACCGAGAGGCTACTTTCCTTGGGCGGGGATTTGGTCGTAAGTACGGGCGGTTACACGGCGTGCGCCCTTAGCGTACTGGGGCCGGGAGCAGGTGGGCGACTGTTATAATCCCGCCAGGTTTGAGGCGAGCGAGAGTGGTGGAATGGTAGACACGCTAGATTTAGGATCTAGTGCCTTCGGGCGTGCGGGTTCAAGTCCCGCCTCTCGCACCACGCCCATGTCGAGGACGCCTGTACCGGAGAAGAAGAAGTTGGTCGAGAAGAGTTGGGGTGTATGACGGCGAACGTAACTAAGCTCGAGGACAACAAGGTAAAGCTCGAAGTAGAGGTGCCTCCGGAGGCGGTCAGACAGGGCGTCGAGGCGAAGGTCCGGGAGCTCGGGAACCAGGTAAGGGTGCCGGGCTTCAGGCCGGGCAAGGCTCCCAGGAGGATCATCGAGAACCACGTGGGGCGCGACTACATCTTTATGGAGGCGCTCCAGGACGGGCTCCCGACCTGGTACTCCGAGGCGGTCGTCGAGAACAACCTCAGGCCCATAGACCGGCCGGAGATCCACTTCGACGACGGGCTCGACGAGAAGGAGGGCTTCAAGTTCTCCGCGACCGTCGAGGTCCGCCCCGAGGCGACGCTCGGCGAGTACAAGGGGCTGGAGGTCCCGAGGCGAGAGGTCGAGGTTCCGGAGGACGCGGTCGAGGCGCAGCTAGAGGAGCTTCGCGGCCAGTTTGCGACGCTCGCGGCTGTCGAGGGGCGTCCCGCGCAGCAGAGCGACTACGCCATCATCGACTTCAAGGGCGAGAAGCTCACGGGCGGGCCGCTCGAAGGCGGCGAGGCCGAGGACTACATGCTGGAGATCGGCGGCGGCGAGCTTCTCCCGGACTTCGAGAAGGAGCTTGTCGGGATGAACGCGGACGAGCGCAAGAAGTTCGCCGTCACGTTCCCGATGGACTACAACGAGGAGTCGCTGCGCGGCCAGTCCGTGCTGTTCAACGTTCACCTCAAGGAGATCAAGGAGCGGGACCTCCCGCCCCTGGACGACGATCTCGCCAAGGAAGCGAGCGAGTTCGAGACGCTCGAGGAGTTGAAGGGCGCCGTCCGGGAGCAGCTAGAGAACGCGGCGAACCAGCGCATCGAGGGTGAGTACAGGGGCCGCGTGCTCAACGAGGTCGCCAGGGGCGCCGAGGTCGCGGTGCCGGACGTGATGGTCGACGAGAAGGCCGACGAGATGGTCGACTCGTTCGAGCGGAGCATCCGGGCGCAGGGCATAGAGCCCGAGCAGTACTACCAGCTCGCCGGGGCCAGCAAGGACGAGGTCAAGGAGCGGGTGCGCGAGGATGCCGCCGACACCGTCAAGAAGGAGCTCGTGCTCGACGCGGTCGCGGCCGCCGAGGGCATCGAGGCCGACGAGCACGAGGTGAAGCACCAGATCGAGCACATCGCCGAGGATGCCGGACGGAAGCCCAAGGACATCGAGAAGACGATGCGCAAGAACGGCACCTACGGACTCCTCCAGGAGGAGATAGCCCGCTCCCGCGCCCTCGACTTCCTCGTCGAGAACGCCGTCGCCGTCCCGATGCCCGAGGAGGAAGAGGCCCCCGAGGAGGAGGTCGACACCGAGGCCGGCGGGGAAGAGGTCTCCGGCACGGAGACGGCGGAGCCCGAGGCCGGAGAGGCGAAGGTCGAGGCCGCGGTCGAGGTTGGCGAGGGTGCCGCCCCAGAGACAAGCGAAGGGAAGGAATAAGATCTTGAGCTACGACATAAACAGCGTGATCCCCTACGTAATCGAGCAGAGCCCGCGGGGGGAGCGGGCGATGGACATCTACTCCAGGCTCCTGAAGGACCGGATCATCTTCCTCGGTACGCCGGTGGACGATCAGGTCGCCAACGCGATCATGGCGCAGCTTCTGCACCTCGAGAGCGAGGACCCGGACCAGGACATCAACATCTACATCAACTCGCCGGGCGGGAGCGTCACCGCCGGCCTCGCGATCTACGACACGATGCGCTTCGTGAAGCCGGACATCGTCACGACGGCTCTCGGGATGGCCGCCTCGATGGGCGCGTTCCTGCTCGCGGCGGGGACGAAGGGCAAGCGGAACTCGCTGCCGAACACGCGGATACTCCTGCACCAGCCGAGCATCGGCGGGCTCGCGGGCCAGGCGTCGGACGTTCAGATCCACGCCGAGGAGCTTATCCACACCAAGCGGCGCCTCAACGAGATTCTGGCCGAGAACACGGGCCAGCCGTTCGAGAAGATCGAGCGTGACACCGATCGCGACTACATCCTCGGGGCCGAGGAGTCCATCGAGTACGGCGTGATCGACAACATCGTCCGTCAGCACTAGTCTACGGATCCTGAAGCAGATGAAGACGCCGGGTAAAGCAAGCGGCAAAGTAAAGGGGAGGGCCTAAACGCATGAGGGACCCATCGGACCAGCTACAGTGCTCTTTCTGCGGAAAGAGTCAGCGCCAGGTCAGGAAGCTCATAGCCGGCCCCGGCGTCTACATCTGCGACGAGTGCATCGAGCTCTGCAACGAGATCATCGACGAGGAGTTCTCCGGGCCTGAGATCCTCAAGGACGACGACCTCCCCAAGCCCCGCGAGATCAACCGCATCCTCAACGAGTACGTGATCGGGCAGGAGGACGCGAAGAGGGTCCTCGCCGTCGCGGTCTACAACCACTACAAGCGGATCAGCATGAGCGTGGACACGACGGACGGGACGGAGCTCCAGAAGTCGAACATCCTGCTCGTCGGTCCTACGGGCAGCGGTAAGACCCTGCTCGCCCAAACGCTCGCCAAGATACTGAACGTCCCGTTCGCCATCGCGGACGCAACGGCGCTCACGGAGGCCGGTTACGTCGGCGAGGACGTCGAGAACATCCTCCTGAAGCTTATCCAGGCGGCGGACTTCGACGTCAAGAAGGCCGAGACCGGGATCATCTACATCGACGAGATCGACAAGATCGCCCGGAAGTCCGACAACCCGTCGATCACGCGAGACGTCTCCGGCGAGGGCGTGCAGCAGGCGCTCCTCAAGATTCTGGAGGGCACGGTCGCGTCGGTCCCGCCGCAGGGCGGGCGCAAGCACCCTCACCAGGACTTCCTGCAGATCGACACGAAGAACGTGCTGTTCATCTGCGGAGGCGCTTTCGGGGGGCTTGAGGACGTGATCCGCCAGAGGATCGGCAAGCGCAGCATAGGCTTCGGCGGCGAGGTGGACCGCAAGCCGGAGGAGGAGGACAGCAAGATCCTCGGCAGCGCGCAGCCCGAAGACCTCCTCAAGTACGGTCTGATCCCCGAGTTCGTCGGGCGGCTCCCGATCATCTCGACCCTTCGCACCCTCGACGAGGCCGACCTTATCCGCATCCTCACCGAGCCGAAGAACGCGCTGGTCCGCCAGTACCGCCAGTTTTTCCGCTACGACAAGGTTGACCTGACCTTCACGGACGAGGCGATGAAGGCAGTCGCGGAGCTCGCGCTGGAGCGGGGAACCGGGGCTCGCGGCCTCAGGAGCATCCTGGAGACCGCTCTCCTGCCGACGATGTACGAGCTGCCGAGCCGCTCCGACGTTACGAAGTGCGTCGTGGACGCGGATACCGTGCGCGAAGGGGTGCAGCCGACGCTCGTCACCGCGTCGGGCAAGGCAAAGTACTCCTACGACGAATCCGCCTAGGGGCTCAGGGGCCAGTTGAACCAGGCGGAGATCCCAAAGACATACGACCCGAAGGCCGTCGAGGGCCGCATCTACGAGGAGTGGGAGCGGTCCGGCGCCTTCGACGCGGAACCCAACCCCGAGAAGGAGCCGTACTGCATAGTCCTACCCCCGCCGAACGTCACGGGGGCCCTACACATGGGGCACGCCCTGAACGGCTCGATCCAGGATACCCTCACACGCCGCGCTCGCATGAAGGGCTACGAAGCCCTCTGGCTCCCCGGCGTCGACCACGCCTCCATCGCGCTTCAGAACGTCGTAGAGCGTAAGCTCGTCCGCGAGGAGGGCAAGACCCGCTGGGACGTCGGCAGGGAGAGGTTCCTGGAGCTCTGTCAGGAGTTCGCCCAGGAGTCGCGCTCTCAGATTCTCGGCCAGATGAAGCGCCTCGGGGCCTCCGCCGACTGGCGGCGGCTCCGGTACACGATGGACGAGGGCTACCAGGAGGCCGTCGCGGAGGCGTTTATAGAGCTGTACAACGCCGGTCTCCTGTATAAGGGCGCGCGCATCACGAACTGGTGCCCGCGCGACCGCTCCGCGATCAGCGACCTCGAGGTCAACTACGAGGAGGTCGACGGGAAGCTCTACGGCGTGCGCTACCCCTTCGCCGACGGCAAGGGACCCGGACCCGACGGCAACGACTACGCCCAGGTCTTCACGACGCGCCCCGAGACGCTGCTCGGCGACGTGGCGCTCGTGGCGAACCCGGACGATGAGCGGTTCGAGGAGCTTGTCGGCCGGCGGGTCATGGTGCCGTTCGTGGGGCGCGAGATCGAGGTTCTCGCGGATTCTTACGTGGATCCGGCCTTCGGGACGGGCGTCCTGAAGGTCACGCCCGCGCACGACCCGAACGACTTCGAGATCGGGGAGCGCCACGGGCTCGAACCAGTGAACATTCTGAACCCGGACGGCTCTATCAACGAGAACGGCGGCCCGTTCGAGGGCATGACTCGTGAGGATGCTCGGGTGGAGATCGCGCGGCGCCTCGAAGCCGAGGGGCTGCTCGGTGAGGTCAAGCAGCACCGGCACCGGGTCGGGCACTGCGACCGGTGCGGGGCCGTGATCGAGCCGTGGCTCTCGGAGCAGTGGTGGGTCTCGATGAAAGAGCTCGCGGAGCCGGCCATCCGGGCGTTGCGGGACGGGGAGATCACGGTCTACCCGGACTCGTGGCGGCGGGAGTCGATCCGGTGGCTGGAGAACCTCCAGGACTGGAACGTGAGCCGCCAGCTGTGGTGGGGGCACAGGATACCGGTCTGGTACGGTCCCGACGGCGAGACCATGGCGTCGAAGGAGTCGCCCGGGGACGGCTGGGAGCAGGACCCGGACATCCTCGACACGTGGTTCAGCAGCGGGCTCTGGCCGTTCGCGACGCTTGGCTGGCCCGATGAGGCGGAGGACCTGGGGTACTTCTACCCGACGTCTCTCATGAGCACGGCGCGGGAGATCATGTACCTGTGGGTGGCGCGCATGATCATGACGGGGCTGCGCTTCCGCGGGGAGGTGCCGTTCCGGAAGATCAACGTCCACTCCATCGTCCTCGCCGAGGACGGGACGAAGATGAGCAAGTCCAAGGGGAACACGATCAACCCGCTGGAGCTCTTCGACGAGTATGGCACGGACGCGGTCCGCTTCGGGCTCCTCTACCAATCCTCCACTCAAGACTTCGCCTACTCCTACGAGCGGGCGAACATGGGGCGTTCCTTCGTTACGAAGCTGTGGAACGTTGCGCGTTTCGTCGCCGGTTACGGGGCCGAGGGCGCGGCGGGAGATGCGTCGGCGGCGGACCGCTGGATCCTCCACTCCTTTAACGAGACGGTCAGGGAGTACGACCGGATGCTGGAGGAGTGCGAGTTCTCCGAGGCGATGCGCCTCGTCTACGACTTTGCCTGGCACCGTTTCGCGGACTGGTACGTCGAGATAGCCAAGGCGGCGCCGACGGCCGAGACCAAGCGCATACTGCGGGAGGTCTTCGACGGGATACTTCGCCTCCTGCACCCCGTGATGCCCTACGCGACGGAGGAGATGAACCGGGTGCTCGGGGGCGAGGAGATGCTGGTGAGGGCCGAGTTCCCGCGTTTCGACCCGGCGCTGGAGGATGCGGAGGCTGACCGCGTCCTCGACCTCACGCGCGCCGCGATCACGGCCGTGAGGTCGTTCCGGGCCGAGGGCAAGCTGGAGGGGGAGATCGAGGGGCGGGCGCCGGAGGGCATCGACGAGCTTGTGTTCTCGTCGCTGGCGAGGGTGAAGCTCGTCCGTGAGACCGACGGGGACGGGCACAGGGCGGTGCTCGCGGCCGGCGACGGGGTGGTCGAGCTCGTGCTCTCAGAGGAGTTGAGGCGCGGGGAGATCACGCGTCTGGAGCGGGAGATCAAACGCGTGGAGGGCGAGGTGGGACGCGCGGAGGGCAAGCTCTCCAACGCCCGGTTCGTCGAGAAGGCTCCGGCCCCCGTGGTCGAGGCGGAGCGTGAGAAGCTCCGTGCGAACGGGAGCCTGCTCGAGAAGCTCCGCTCCCGGCTCTCCGACTACCTCTAGGCGCCGCATGAGACCGGCCGCCCCAACGGCTTTCGACGCGGTCTGCGAGGGTCTGGACCGCCGCCGGCGCGTCGCCCTGGGCTTCGAGCGGATCGAAGCCCTCCTCGCCCTCCTCGACGAACCACACCGCTCGCTCCGCCTGGCACAGGTTGTCGGTACAAACGGCAAGGGCACGACTACCGCAATCCTCGCCGCCGCCCTGGAGGCGGCAGGATGTACCACCGGCGCCTACCTCTCCCCCCACGTCCTCTCGTACACGGAGCGCGTGATGATCGGGGGCATGCCCGTCTCCGAGGCCGAGTTCGCCTCCGTGATGGGGGAGGTGATGGAGGTAGCCGACGCCAACGGCGTCCCCGCGACGCAGTTCGAGATCCTCACCGCCGGTGCCCTCGCGCTCTTCCGCGACCGGGGGCTCCGGTTCGCCGTCCTGGAGGCCGGGCTCGGGGCGCGCCACGACGCGACCACCGCCGCCGGTTCGGAGGTCGTGGTCCTGACGAACGTCGGGCTCGACCACGCCGAGTACCTCGGGGCGACGATCGAGGAGATCGCCACCGAAAAGCTGGCGAGCCTGCGCCCCGGCGCGACCCTCGTGCTCGGGACGGCCGACGAGCGCGTCACGCGGCTCGCCCGGGAAGCGTGCGAGCGGGCCGGAGCACAACTCGTGGAATTCGGTGACTACGACACGGAGGATGCGGCGACGGACTGGCTCCCGTCCCACCTCGCGCGGAACGCGCGGCTCGGAATGCGGGCCGCCGAGGTCATGCTAGGGCGCCCTCTGGCTGAGAGTGAGCGGCGGGTGGCGGCACGGGGGGCGAAGCTTCCTGCCCGGTTCGAGGAGTTCGAGGTGGGCGGCGTGCCGGTCGTGGTGGACGGGGGGCACAACCCCGAGGGGCTCGTGGCTACGCTGGAGGCGGTACGCGGGCGTCACGGCGGGCGGACCCTGATCGCCGTCTTCGGCGCCTTGCGGGACAAGGACCTGGCGAGCATGCTGAGGGCCGTGGGGGAGGAGGCGGACCATCTGGTGCTCACGCGACCCGGGGGATCCGGCGGCCGAGCCGCCGAGCCGTCGGACCTCGCGCGCGCGTTCCGTCCGAAGGGTGCGACCGGCAGGGAAGCCGTGGTCGTCGAAGATCCCGTCGAGGCTCTCCAGGTTGCTCTCGACGAGGCGGGGAGGAGGACCGGGGTCGTGCTGGTGACCGGCTCTCTGTACACGGCGGCAGGGGTTCTTGGGGTGTTGCGCGCGGGAGGTGAACGTGGCTAGCGGTATCTGGAAGCTGCTCGGTCTGCTCGCCGTCGTCGCGTTGGTTTCTTTCGTGGTCGGGTTTCTCCTCGTGTCGAGGTTCGTCGGATGAGCGCTACTCTGTTGCAGACGGACGGGAACCCGTTTCAGGCCATAAACGACTTTCTGGGGAGCCCGCTCCTCACGCTCGGGCTGCGCCTGGTAGCGCTGTTCTTCGCGATCCTGTGGCTCGCGCTCGTCTACTGGACCTTCACGGACGCCGACCGGCGCGGGACGATGCGGTGGTACTGGGGGGTCGTCGCGCTCATCTTCCCGTTTATAGGAACCTTGATCTACGTTATAGTGCGTCCTCCCGAGTACGCGGCGGAGTCGCGGGAGCGCGAGTTGGAGCTCGCCCTCCTGGAGAAAGAGCTCAAGGACAGGGCCAACCTGTGCCCCAACTGCCGCTCGGTGACGGAGAGCGATTACCTTCTCTGCCCCGAGTGCGGGTGGGACCTGAAGAGGCCCTGCGAGAGTTGCTCCCGTCCGCTAAATCTGGAGTGGGCCACGTGCCCGTACTGCGCGACCAAGCAGCGCGAAAAGAAAGTCGACTGGTAAAACGAGAGAAGGAGCGTAACACCATGGAACAGACCCTCGTGCTCGTGAAGGGCGACGGCGTCCGGCGGCGTCTCATAGGCGAGATCGTGCGCCGCATAGAAGCCAAGGGCTTCGACATACGCGCCATGCAGCTTATGGACGTGAGCCGCGAGCTCGCCGAGGAGCACTACGCCGAGCACCGCGAGAAGCCCTTCTTCGAGGAGCTCGTCGAGTTCATAACCTCGACCCCCGTCGTCGCCATGAAGATCGAGGGCGAGGGCGCCATTGCGGTCGTACGCCGCCTCATGGGCTCGACGAACCCTGCCGAGGCTCCCCCCGGCACCATCCGCGGCGACCTCGCCCTGAGCCTCCCCGACAACCTCGTCCACGGCTCGGACTCTCCGGAGAGCGCAAAGAGGGAGCTCGGCCTCTTCTTCGGCTCCTAGGATCTCGCCGCCCGTGCAGTTCGTCCTCGCCTCCGAGTCCGCCCGCCGCGTCGACCTGCTGCGCATGGTCGGCTACGATTTTGTCCCCCGAAAGAGCGGCTTCCCGGAGGTCGTCCTCGACGGCCCCGCCGAGACCGTTCTGGCGAACGCCAGGGGCAAGGCGCTCACGGTCGCGGAGGACGTTGAGGTCTCGGCCCCCGGTGTTCCGACGGTGGTGCTCGCGGCGGACACCATCGTGTACGTTCCGGGGTCCGGGGAGATTCTGGGCCAGGCGAAGGGCGAGGACGATGTGCGCCGGATGCTCGGCCTCCTGGAAGGTCAGGAGCACGAGGTCTATTCCGGTGTAGCGGTAGTCGGCGGGGCACGAGAGTCGATCTCGGCCCGGAGCATTATGACCCGCGTGCGGATGCGCCCCCTCTCCGAGCCCGAGCTTCTGGCCTACGCAAGCCTCGGGGAGGGGGTCGGGAAGGCCGGGGGCTACGCCATACAGGGTAAGGCCGCGCTCTTCGTGGAGGGCATCGAGGGCGACTACACCAACGTCGTCGGGCTTCCACTCTCGACGACGAGTCTTATGCTGGAGGAGCACGGGGTACGCTGGTACTGATTCATCCCTATAGGGCGACGCAGGCCCGGCCCGTCGGTAGTACCTTGTCGCGTACCGGGGGTAGCCCGGATCCACGCACGGAGACCGCGTAGCGGGAGAGGCCGGCTTTTGGGGCGAAGGTACACGATCAAGGAACTCCCGCCGGAGCTGAGGCCCCGCGAACGCCTCCTGGCGGCGGGTCCGGCCGCCCTCTCGGACGGGGAACTCCTGGGCCTCCTTTTCGGGATCGGGAACCGCGAAAAGACCGCCGTGGAGCTCGCGAACGAGGTAATAGGCCAGGCCGGAGGCCTCCACGGGCTCTACGACGTCTCCGTTCACGAGCTGACGCAGGTCAACGGTATAGGCGAGGCAAAGGCCTGCATAATACTCGCCGCCGTGGAGCTCGGGCGGCGCATCGGGCAGGTTCGCAACCCCGGACGGCCCGTGATATCATCGCCCGCGGACGTGGACAGGCTCCTCCGGGGCCGCATTGCGAACCTCGATCGGGAGAACTTCGTTGCCGTGCTTCTCAACACCAAAAACGAGGTCATCGAAGCCCCGCTGATAAGCGTGGGCACCCTGTCTTCGGCGCTCGTCCATCCCCGGGAGGTCTTCAAGCCGGCCATCCGGGCGAGTGCGGCAAGCGTTATCCTGGCGCACAACCACCCCAGCGGCAAGACCGAAGCCAGCCGGGAAGACCGCGAGGTCACGCAGAGGCTGGTGGGGGCCGCCGAGATACTCGGGATCGAGGTTCTGGACCACGTGATCGTGGGCGACGGGTGCTTTAGCATGAAAGAACATGGGATGCTTTGAAGCGGTTCGGGGCTTCCTACCTGAACGGATGGGGATAGAAGAATGCTCGGAGGAATATTCGGAAGGGACGTGGCGATAGATCTCGGCACCGCGAACACGCTCGTGTTCGTGAAGGGGCACGGGATCGTGCTGTCCGAGCCCTCGGTCGTCGCTGTGGACAACAAGACCGACAAGGTGGTCGCCGTGGGGAGCGCCGCCAAGAGGATGCTCGGGCGCACGCCGGGGAACATCGTCGCCATGCGTCCCCTCAAGGACGGGGTCATAGCGGACTTCGAGGTGACCGAGAAGATGCTCGCCTACTTTATCCGCAAGACGCAGTCGAGGCGCCGCCTCTTCAGGTCTCTCATGGGACCGCGGGTAGTGGTGTGCGTGCCTTCCGGGGTGACCGGGGTCGAGCTCCGGGCGGTGAAGGAGGCGACGGAGTCCGCCGGGGCGCGTCAGGCTTATACGATCGAGGAGCCGCTCGCGGCGGCTATCGGCGCGGGGCTGCCGGTGAACGAGGCGCAGGGCTCGATGGTCGTGGACATCGGCGGCGGGACGAGCGAGGTCGCGGTGATCTCGCTCGGCGGGATCGTGACGAAATCCTCCATCCGTATCGCCGGGGACGACATAGACGACGCCATCGGCACGTACATCCAGAAGGAGTACAAGCTCGCGATCGGGACGCAGACCGCCGAGCAGCTCAAGATAGAGCTCGGCAGCGCGTTCCCGCTCGGTGAGGAGGAGTCGGCGGAGATCCGGGGCAGGGACCTCGTCTCCGGCCTGCCGAAGACCATCGCCATCACGAGCGAGGAGATCCGGGAGGCTATCAGCGTCCCCGTCGAGGCGATCGTGGCCGCCGTGCGCGACACCCTCGACCGGACCCCGCCCGAGCTCGCATCCGACATCATGGACCGCGGCATGGTCCTGGCGGGGGGCGGCGCGCTCCTCAGGCTTCTCGACGAGCGGCTGCGCCGCGAGACCGGCATCCCCGTCCACGTCGCGGATGACGCGCTGATGTGCGTCGCCATAGGCAGCGGGCGCTCGTTGGAGGAGCTCGAGTACTATCGCAGCGCGCTCTCCTCGAGCTGACGGACGGCGTTGACCAGACATGGGTAGAAAGAGATCCAGCGCCGCGAGCGGGCTCGTGGGCCTCGCCATCTTGTGTGTGGCGAGCCTGGTCCTGTTCACGGTCTACGTAAAGGAAGACGAGCAGACGGGGCCGCTTCACACCGTACAGCTCGGGGCCGCGGAGGTGCTTCGGCCCGTCAGGGGGCTGTTCTCGTTTATCGGGTCGCCGGTAGCGTCCGCGCGCGAGTCCATGGGGAGCGCGTTCAATGCCCGGGAGGAAGAGGAGCTTCAGCGCAGGGCCCGGGGGAACGAGGAGGGGGCCGCCGAGGCGGCTCGACTCAGGCAGGAGAACCAGCGGCTCCGGGAGCTTCTGGAGGCCGAGCAGCCGTCGTTCGAGTACGCGCCGCTCGCGCGCGTGGTGGCGCCCGTCGGGGGCCAGCTTACGAAGCGCATCCAGATAAACATCGGGTCGGAGGACGGGGTGAAGCCCCAGCAGCCGGTCGTCGTCGGGGAGAACACGCTCGTCGGTCGTACTACCAGCAGGGTCACGCCGCACACGGCGGAGGTCATCCTCGTCACCAGCCAGGACTTCGCCGCGGGCGTCCGGATGGTGCCGCCCGACGCGCCGGAGGAGCAGCCGGAGGGCGAGGCCCCCTACGGCCAGGGCATGCTCAAGACCGGCTGGGAGGGCTACCTCGGGGTGGACTACGTGGACCTGAACGCCAGGGTCGAGAAGGGTGACTTCGTGGTGACCAGCGGCCGAACCGAGGACCGCCAGCTCCTCTTCCCGCCGGGGCTGCTCGTCGGGACCGTCGAGTCCGTCAGCTCGCAGGACATAAACCAGTACCAGAACATCACCATCACCCCAGCGGTCCGCCCCGGCGACCTGCAGGAGGTGCGGGTGATAACGGGTTGGTAAGGGGCACGTCCATCGTCCGGGCCGCCGTCCTGGTCGGGGTCGCGGCCGTGCTCGAGGCTGCCCTCTCGCCGCTCCTCACGCTGGGGTGGGTGGGGCCGAGGTTCGCGATCATCGGCATCGTCGTGGCGACGAGAGGGCAGCGCGAGCTGCAGGCGCTCCTGCTGGGTTTCTTCGGGGGAATACTCACGGACGCCCTGGCCGCCGGCACCGGCATCTTCGGGGCCGGCGCGCTGGGTGGGCTCGTTGCCGCTACGGTCTCCATGCGGGCCTCGGGGCGGAAGGCAAACCTGAGGGCCATACTCGCTCTCTCGACGGCCGTGGCGGTCGCGGTCTACGACCTCGTCGGGCTCTTCGCGCTCTCCCTGGCCGGCGCGAGCGGGCCGTCTTTTATAGCTTATTTTTTCGGCGGTATACTCCCTGACGCGCTCCTGAACGGATTGCTGGCGTACCTCGTGGGGGCGTGGCTGTTGAAGGTCATAACCAAGGATGGGGGCAAAAGGGCTTGACGAGCAGGAGCACGACGAACGTTGTGGGGCGCGACCGCCCCGCCGAGGGGATCTTCGGGTGGCTCAGGATGATGGACCCGATCCTGCTCCTCACGTCCCTCGCGCTGACGGCCTTCGGGATGCTCGCGGTCTACTTCGCGGGGGCCACCCCGGAGGAGTCCTACGGCCTGGCGTTCAACCAGGGCCTCGGTTTCGTGGCCGGGCTCGTCATTGCGATACCGCTCGCGATCTACGACTACCGCAAGCTCCAGAGGTACCTGCCCTACGTCTACGGGATGGCCGTCGTCCTGCTCCTCGCCGTGACCATCACGGGGGACTCCGCCGGCGGCGCGCAGCGCTGGATCGACATAGGTCCCGTTCAGGTGCAGCCCTCCGAGTTCGCCAAGCTACTGGTGGTCATTGCGCTCGCGGGCTACTTCGCCGAACACCCGCCGAGCGAGACGAAGACCTTCTTGAAGTCCCTTGGCTTTCTGGGCGTCCCCGCCGGCCTCGTCTTTGCCCAGCCCGACCTCGGGACCGCGCTCGTCTTCGGGGCGATATTCTTCACCGTCGCCTTTATCGGGGGGGCGAAGCTCTACCAGCTCGGGCTGCTCGCCGCCTCCGGGGTAGTCGCGTTCATGCTCGCCGTGAGGTTCGAGTTTCTGAAGGAGTACCAGATCGCCCGGCTCACGGCCTTCATGGACCCCACGGGCTCGACGGACGTCGGGTACCAGGTGTTGCAGTCGAAGGACGCCATCGGCTCCGGGGGGCTTACAGGGAAGGGGCTGGAGGCGACGACGCTCGCGAAGCTCGGGTTCCTGCCGGAGGACCACACGGACTTTATCTTCTCCAGCCTCGCCGAGAGGATCGGGTTCGTGGGCGGGGCGCTCCTGCTCGTGCTGTTCTTCGTCCTGATCTGGCGGATACTCCACGTCGCGACGGTCTCCAAAGACCGTTTCGGCGTCCTTATAGCGGTCGGGGTCGCCACGATCTTCTTGTTCCACGTCTTCGTAAACGTGGGCATGACGATGGGGATGATGCCCGTCACGGGGATCCCGCTGCCGTTTATCAGCTACGGCAGGAGCAGCCTGGTGGTCAGCGTGATCTCGCTCGGCCTGCTACAGGGGATCGCGATGCGCTCGAAAGCCGACGGCTACAAGGGGGTCTCCCCGTAGATACAAACCCTCCCCGACTGGTCGGAGCGACGGCCGGGGGTTATACTGGTTCGTCAGTACCACGGCACGCCCTCCGGGCGTGTCCGTTCGAATGATAAGCGTTCAGGAGCGTCTCATGTTTGCAGTTTTGAAGATCGGCGGGAAACAGTACAGGGCCGCCCGCGACGGGGAGCTGGTAGTCGACCGCCTCGCGGGCGAGGTCGGGGACTCGGTGGAGCTGCCGGTCTCGTTTGTCGCCGACGGCGACGACTTCGACCTCTCCGCCAGCACGGCGAAGGTGGAGATTCTGGAGCACCTCAAGGGTGACAAGATCCACATCTACAAGTACAAGCCGAAGAAGACGTATCGCAAGAAGACCGGGCACCGTCAGGCCCGTACCCGTATAAAGGTTTTGGAGGTAGGTTAGATGGCGCACAAGAAGGGCGGCGGCTCGTCGAGGAACGGCCGCGACACCGAGGGCAAGAGGCTTGGCATAAAGACCTACGGCGGCCAGACGGTCACCGCGGGGAGCATCATCGTGAGGCAGCGCGGCACGCGCGTGAACCCGGGCCTGAACGTCGGCAAGGGCTCCGACGACACCCTGTTCGCCAAGATCTCGGGCCAGGTTGCCTTCACCCGCTCGCGCGGCAAGAGCGTGGCCAACGTGGTCGAGGTTCCCGTGGGCGAGGCTCTGGAGGTAACGGCCTGAACGCCGTACTCCTTGGGGGCCTGTAACCCAGTTGCAGTTTGTAGATGAAGCTCGCTTCGTCGTCCGCGCCGGGCGCGGAGGCGACGGTAGCGTCTCGTTTAACCGCGAGAAGTACAAGCCCCGCGGCGGCCCCGACGGCGGCCACGGGGGCGACGGCGGCTCGGTGATCTTCCGGGCCACCGAAGACCTGCAGACCCTCGAACCATACGCGCACCGCAACCTCATAAAGGCCGAACGCGGCAGCCACGGCTCGGGGAACAACCGCGCCGGTGAGAAGGGCAGCGATGTGGTGGTCGAGGTTCCAGTCGGGACCCTGATCTACGATGCCGAGGGGCTCCTCGCAGATCTCTCGGAGGCGGGGGAGGAGGTAATCGTAGCGAGGGGCGGGCTCGGGGGGCGGGGCAACTCGTCCTTCGCCACCTCCACCCGTCGGGCGCCCGGCTTCCGGGAGAAGGGGCTGCCGGGCGAGGATCGGGAGATACGGTTGGAGCTTCGGGTGCTCTCCGACGTGGGGCTCGTCGGGCTGCCGAACGCCGGCAAAAGCTCCCTGCTCTCCTCCCTGAGCGCGGCGAGGCCGAAGGTGGGGGATTACCCGTTCACCACGCTAACGCCGGGGCTCGGGGTCGTCGACGACCGGACTTACCGCCAGCCCTACGTCGTCGCGGATATTCCGGGTTTGATCTCCGGGGCTAGCGAGGGGCGGGGGCTGGGGAACCGGTTCCTGCGCCACGTCGCGCGGGCGCGGCTGCTCGCGATCGTCCTCGACGCCGCGGAGGACCCGGAGGGGGCCGAGGCTACCCTGCGCGCCGAGCTCTACGCCGCCGGTCTCGGCGACAGGCCGTCCATGACGATCCTAAACAAGGTCGATGCCCTGGACGAGGAACTGCGGGAGTACCTGCGCGATGAGTTTCCGGACGCCTTGCAGGTCTCGGCGCTGACGGGGGAAGGCGTGCCGGAGTTGAGGGACCTGTTCGAGGCACGCCTCCGGACTTTGAGCGAGGCCGAGAGGGAGATCGTGACGGTCGAGCGCGAGCATCGCACCTTCCGGCCGACCTGGAGCGGCATGCTCGTGGAGAAGGTCGGTGAGCACGAGTACGCCGTCTCCGGCGAGGAGGTCGAACGGCTCGCCTTGAAGACCGACTGGGACAACCCCGAGGGGGTCGAGAACTTCCAGAGAGAGCTGGAGCGCAAGGGGATCGTGGCGGCGTTGAGGCGCGCCGGTGCCGAGACGGGCGACGAGGTCCGCATCGGTGAAGTGGGGTTCGACTTCAATTGAGCGGGCGGATGGGCATCTTCGGCGGCACCTTCGACCCCATACACAACGGGCACATGGTGATCGCAGAGCAGGTAGCGGACGTCCTCGCGCTGGAGCTCGTCATCTTCGTCCCTAGCGGGGTGCCGCCGCACAAGGATTTCGCGAGCGTCAAGGCGCCGGTCGAGGACCGTTACGCGATGGTCGAGGCGGCGGTCGAGGGCAACGAGCGCTTCGTCGTGGACCGCGTCGAGGTGGATGCGGGGAGGGCGATGTACAGCGTGGAGACCGTCCCGCTCGTCAAGGAGCGTTACGAGGGAGACGAGTGGTTCTTTGTCAGCGGGGCCGACGAGGTCTCCAACCTGCTCTCGTGGCGCGAGCCCGACGCGTTCCTGGCCGAGTCCAGGATGGTCGCGGCGACGAGGCCGGGATACGACATCTCCAACCTGGATCACCTCTCGGCCGAGCTGAAGAACTTCGAGCGGATCGTACCCGTCGAGTGCACGCGGCTGGACATCTCGGCGACGTCCATCAGGCGGATGATCTCCGAGGGTAAGAGCGTGCGGTACCTGGTGCCGGAGGCGGTCCACAAGATTATCCACGACAGGGGGTTGTACGGTGCGATGGAAGACATGTCGGTCGGTGCACGTGAGGAAAGCTTGAACGAGGAGGACGCATCTTGAACCGTGACGAGTCGGTGCAGCAAGGGGTGGACGACGCCAGGCGCGAGGGGTCGGAGGTCACCCGCCACATGGCGGAGACGGCGGCCCGCGCGGCTGCCGGCATGTTCGGACGGGACGTCACGATCATCGACCTCACGGAGCTCGTCTCCTACACCGACTACTTCGTGGTGACGAGCGCCGAGACCGACCGGCAGATCCGGCGGATCACCGAGGAGGTCATCGACAAGATGAGGGAGGAGGGGTTCAGGCCGCGCTCCCGCTCCTTCGACGACGGGTCCGTCTGGATCAGCCTGGACTTTCTCGACGTAGTCTTCCACGTCTTCACCGAAGAGGCCCGCGACTACTACCGCCTCGAAGCCCTCTGGCGCGCCGCGCCCCAGGAGAAGTGGGAGGAAGAGTAGGGAGAGGCCCGTTTGCGGCCACGGCGTTGACACATCCCGCTCGCGTGCCTATACTCTTTGAGTCTTCGGGGCCGTAGCTCAGCTGGGAGAGCGCCGCGCTGGCAGCGCGGAGGTCAGGGGTTCGATCCCCCTCGGCTCCACTCCGAAGTGCTTTACACGAGATAGATCTGGATCGGCTTGCGGAAAAATCAAGACGAGCGTGGCTGATACTCGAGATATACCAACTCTCACTCCTTGACGACGAAAACGAATCGAGTTTTTTCTCACGGAGCACAGCGAAGCTCTAAGAGAATGGCCCTTCCATGTGGCCCCTGACCCGCTGCTATTAGACAGCCCTGGCGAGGTATCCGCGGTCCTACTAACGGTGGCTTCCTACGTAGTCCGGGAGGTTGTAAACATAATCTGCCGACCGCAAATTATTGTTCAACGAGCAGACAACGGGGCTCCAACGACCGCGGGCGGATGGCTGTTCAACGACCGTTTGTACTTGCAGCTGTACTAGCTCATGGCCTCTAGTGCCGATCTAATTCGTGCGACCACTGCGCCCGCATGATCTCCCTGGCCCGCCCGAACGCCCGCGGCAGAAAGTGCCGTAGGGACGACAGATCCTGCGACGACGCTTGCCGCTAAGCTCACAGTAGAAGTATGAAGCGCCGGGGTACGACCTAAAGCCCCAAGACCCTATCGAGCCCCGCCCGGTCGAAGCCGACTACTACCTCGTCCTCCTCACCGGCCCCGCCAGCGATCACGGGGACGGGCGTGGTCCTCGTCCCATGCGATCAAGCTCGGCGTGGGCGCCCTCATCCTCGGCCACGTCCGTTGCTCGCGGTGGCCGTACCGACCGGCGGGGCATCACACTTCCCCACGGCAAAGCGAAGGAATGGTTCCTTCGGCGTCATGCCACGCACCCGCGCCGGGCGTACGCTTATTGTCGGGAGGTACCGGAGACGACGAAAGGGCAGCAAATGCGGGGAACGATCCGGTTCGTGGCGGTCCTGCTGTCGGCCGCTGCGTGCGGCGAATTGGGTGCTTTGCTGGCCCTACCCGTTGCCCTGGTGACGCCGGAGGTCGCCGGTTGGCCCCTGGCGCTGGCGGCGGGGGCCTTGTGCTCCTCGTTGGGCGCCTTCCGAGCGGGCAAGCGCTTCTCCTCCCCCGCCGACCGCGGCTGCGTACGTCTGCTGTCGATCGTCGGCGCCTCGGGGATGGTGACCGCGGTCGTGGCCGTCGTGATCCTGGGGTTGATGATACCGGTTGCCCCCCCGACCGTGGCCGACCACCCGGTTCTGCTCCTCGGCGGAGTGGGGGGCATCTCTTGCGTCGCCGGCGTGGCCGCCCTGCCCCCGCCGAATCGGGCCAGGGTCTCCCTGGGGACGGTGGCGCTGCTCGCGCTCGCCGTCATGCTCGCGGCCGCCGTCCCCATTACGGTGGGGTCTTTCGGCTGCGACTCGGGCGAAAAGGCCGTCTTCGGGGAGTTCCCGCAGTAAACAACCGGCACGACGTCGAGATCGTCGGAACCCACCTGCTATTTATCGTTCGCCTTCCCGACGCGCATAGGGGAGATCACGAAGTAGCAGCGTCCGAGGCTTTCTCCGTGGCTTGACCCGGAGCATCCCCGTCGCGGGTGCTGCGACCCCTGGCGTCCTGGATCGCCTGCCACACCTTCCACGGTTGAGCTGGCATGTCTATGTGGTCGACCCCCAGGTGCGCGAGCCCATCTATCACGGCGTTCACGACCGCGGGCGTGGAGGCGATGGTGCCGGACTCGCCTGTACCCTTCACGCCCATCGCGTTCGTGGGGGAGGGGGTGTAGGTTCGATCGAGGGTGAAGTTCGGGGTCTCCGGGGCGCCCGGGACCAGGTAGTCCACCATCGTCCCCGTCACCAGGTTCCCGTCGGCGTCGTGGACGGCCTCTTCGTACAACGCCTGGCCTATACCCTGGGCGATCCCGCCGTGAAGCTGCCCGTTGACGATGGCCGGGTTTATGACCGGGCCGCAATCGTCGACCCCGAAGTAGTCGCGTATCCTGGTGAAGCCGGTCTCAGTGTCGACCTCGACGACGCAGACGTGGGTGCCGAAGGGGTACGTGAAGTTCGGCGGGTCGAAGAAGACCTCCTCCGAGAGGACCGGCTCCATCCCTTCCGGCAGGTTGTCCGCGAGGTAGGCGGCCCCCGCGATCCCCTGCATCGTGAGGCTCTGGTCGGGGGAACCGGCGACGCTGAACCGGCCGCCCTCGAACTCGATGTCGCCCTCGGCGGCCTCCAGCATGTGCGCCGCTATCTTTTTCGCCTTGTCCACTACCTTCTCGCAGGCCATGTAGACCGCAACCCCGCCGACGGAGAGGCTCCGGGAGCCGTAGGTGTCGAGCCCGTAGGGGGAGAGGGACGTGTCGCCGTGCAGGACCTCGACGTCTTCGAGCGAGACCCCGAGGGCGTCCGCCGCTATCTGGGACCAGCTCGTAACGTGGCCCTGGCCGTGGGGCGAGGTGCCGGTGACGACCTGGACCTTCCCCGACGCGAGCATGCGTATCGACGCCGTCTCCCATCCGGGGGCGCCAAGCCTTAGGGCCGCCGTCATCTTGGACGGCGAGAGGCCGCCGTTCTCGGTGTAGCTCGCGAGCCCGATACCGAGCTGCACGGGGTCGCCCGATTCCCGTCTCCGCCGTTGCTCGGCGCGCAGGTCGTCGTAGCGTGCCAGGTCGAGGGCCTTTTCGAGGGCGGCGCCGTAGTTGCCGGAGTCGAGCTGGAGGCCTGCGGGGCTCGCGACCGGCTCGTCGAACGGCTCGTGGTAGTTTCTGCGCCGGATCTCCGCCGGGTCCATCCCGAGCCTGCGTGCGAGCGCGTCCATCGCCCGCTCGACGCCGTAGATGCCCTCGGCGCGGCCGGCCCCCCGGTAGGAGTCGGTCGGGGTCTTGTTGGTGAAGGCGCCCCTGCACCGGACCGAGAAGGCCCCGAAGGAGTAGACGCCGGGGAAGATGAAGGCGGTGAGGAGCGGGATGCCGGGGGTCAGAAGCTGCAGGTAGGCGCCCATGTCCGTGAGTATTTCGACCCGCATCCCGAGGAGCTTCCCCTCGGAGGTCGCGGCGAGCTCGACGTGCTGGACCTGGCCGCGGCCGTGGATCGTGGACAGGTAGTCTTCGGAGCGGTCCCCGATCCACTTCACCGGTGTCCCCAGCTTCCGCGCCACCGCGAGGCTTATGACCTCCTCGGCGTACACGTTCAGCTTCCCCCCGAAGCCGCCACCGACGTCCGGGGCGACGACGCGCAGGCGTTGCTCGGGGACCGAGCAGATGGCGGAGAGCACGCTCCTCAGGATGTGAGGGATCTGGGTCGAGGAGTAGACCGTGAACCCGTCGCCCATGGGGTCGGGGTTGACGACCGTCCCCCGCGTCTCGATCGCGCTCGGCAGCACCCGCTGCTGGAGGTAACGCTCCTTTATCGTCACGTCGGCCCTTGAGAAGGCGTCTTCGACGTCGCCTGTGGCGAGCGCCCACGTGTACGACTCGTTCGTACCGAGCTTCTCGTGGACGAGCGCCCCTCCGGCGAGCGCCGCCTCCGGGTCCGTCACCACTTCCAGCGGCTCGTAGTCGACCTCGATGAACTCCAGGGCGTCCTGGGCCTGGTACCGGTCGGTGGCGACGACGACGGCCACCGGGTCGCCGGCGAAGTTCACCTCGCTCCGGGCGACGGGCCAGTGGTTCGGGATCTTGATGTCTTCGGTTACCGGCCAAGCGCAGAAGCTCAAGGGTGGGGCTTCGTCTCCTTCCCCAGAAGGCGTAGCCTCCGTCCCTCCTTCCTGGGACGCGTCCACTTCCAGGGCGTACCCCGGTGCGGCCTCGGCGTCCATCGCGCTTCCGCCCCACTCGGGGGCGAGGTCCTCGCCGGTGAACACGGCGACCACGCCCGGCTGCTCGCGAGCTGCCGAGACGTCGATGCTCTTTATCCTCGCGTGGGCGTAGGGGCTTCGGAGGATGCCGAGGTGCAGCATCCCCGGCAGCTTCAGGTTGTCCGTCCAACGGGCCCGGCCCGTGAGCAGGGCCGCATCTTCCTTGCGAGGGACGCTGTTGCCTACGTAACGCTCGGTCGTTTCGGCCACGCCGCGTACTCCTGTTCCCGGGAACTACCCCGTGCCGCCTACCCCTGGTAAGGATTATGCCGACGTCGGCGTCCCGCCGCCCGGTGAGAGCTGCGGCGGGACGGGAGTACGCGGTCCGAGCCGCTCTAACCCAGCTCGATAAGGTCCTGGCCCGCTCCGACGGGTTCTTCGTCCTCGACGAGGACCTTCGAGACCGTGCCGCCCTCTTCGGCCTTGATCTCATGGAAGGACTTCATCACCTCGACGAGCCCCACGGTGTCCCCGGCTGAGACCTCGTCGCCCTCGTTCACGAAGGTCTCGCTCTCGGGGTCGGGGCGGCGGTAGAAGGTGCCGGGCATCGGGCTCTTTATGGTCTTGTCCGCCATTCGTTCAAGCTCCTTCGTTGGTCAAGAGACTGCTTGTCCGGCCCGCCCGAAAGGGCGGATCTCGATGTCGTTCTCCGCCAGCTTCCGCGCGATCGCCTCCGCAAGCCTGGCGGCGCCTGGGGTGTCGCTGTGGATGCACACGGAGTCCGGGGTGATGCTCAGGTCCTTGCCGGTGACGGTCGTGACCTTGTTCTCCGTGAGGGCCCGGAGGACCCTCTGCGCGGTACCGTCCGGGTCCATCTCCCCGGTTACCTTGCGGGTGAAGACGATCTGGCCCTCATCGT
>CADCVI010000172.1 GCA_902806105.1 uncultured Rubrobacteraceae bacterium | reverse complement strand
GTTGCAGGAGAACTACAAGAACTACGTCAAGGGATACGGCAAGGTCAGGGTCCTGCTCGGGAACGGGCTCGTGCTGAGCGAGGGCTCTCTCTGGCGGCGCCAGCGGCGCCTCATGCAGCCGGCCTTCCACCGCCGACGCCTGGCCGGGTTCGCGGAGGCTATGACCGACGAGACCGCGAGGATGCTGGACGGCTGGGAGGCGAGGGCCGCCGGGGGTGAGCCGTTCGACGCGGCGATGGAGATGACGCTCCTCACCCAACGCATCATCGTCAGGACAATGTTCGGCTCGGACGTCGGGGAGGAAGGCGAACAGATCGCCAGCGCCTTCGAGACGGCGCTCGCGGGGATAGACGCGCGGTTCGTGATCCCGCTGTGGATGACCCGGCTCCCCCTGCCCGTAAACCGCCGCTTCGAGAGGGCCCTCGCCACGATAGACGAGGCCGTCCACCGCATCATCCGCGAGCGCCGCCGCGCGGGTCGGGAAGGGGGCGACGACCTGCTCGGCATGCTCATGGAGGCCCGCGACGAGGAGACCGGGGAGACGATGTCGGATCAGCAGATCCGGGACGAGGTAACGACCATCTACCTCGCCGGCCACGAGACGACCGCCGCGACGCTGGCGTGGGCCTGGTACCTGCTCTCAAAGAGCCCCGAGGTCGCGCGCGGGGTGCGCGAGGAGGTCTCGCGCGTGCTCGGGGAGAGGACGCCCGGCCTCGAAGACGTGCCGAACCTGACCTACACGAGGATGGTCATAGATGAGACCCTGCGACTCTACCCAGCAGGGTGGATGATCTCCCGCACCGCCGTCGAGGAGGACGAGATCGGGGGCTACCGCATTTCTGCTGGCCAGGGCCTCTTCCTGAGCCCCTACGTCACCCACCGCCGCCCCGAGCTCTGGCCCAACCCGGAAGGTTTCGATCCCGAGCGTTTCGCCCCCGAGAGCGGTGGCGAACGTCCGCGCTTCGCCTACTTCCCGTTCGGGGGCGGCCCACGCCAGTGCATAGGGAACAACTTCGCTCTCATGGAGGCGACCCTGGTAGTTGCAATGGTTATGCAACGCTACCGGCTGGACCTCGTACCCGGCCAGACGGTGAAGGCGAACCCCAAGGGGACCCTGCGGCCGCGTCCGGGCGTGTGGATGACGCTACACAGCACCGCCGGTACCGCCACGGTCTGACCTGCGAGGCCAGGAGAAAGGCGTCGGACGCGCCCGAGACCCAGGTCATGCCCGGCGCTTATACACAGCAGCATTCCCATCCTCGGACGTTTTGCTGATGACCCCGGCAGGAACCTGTAGACAGGTTTAGAGCATCACCACAGGTTCGCTCGCGGTAGATACGCTCCAGGCGACGTCGAGAACCGGTCCGGGGATGGTGTCGGGCTCGGGCGCTCCCAGGGGATATACGGTAAGCTGTATGCTTGGAGATCGGGGACAACCCGAACGACACGTTCCGAGCAGCGGGGGAGACAGACTGTGGACGAGATGCTTGGCGGGACCAGGATCACCTACCTGGGGCATTCTACTTTCAGGTTCGTAACGGCCGGGGGCGAGCAGATCATCATAGACCCCTGGCTTGCCGATAACCCACAGACCCCGGAGGATCTCAAGCGGGTCGACGCGCTCCACACGATCCTCGTCACCCACGGCCACTTCGACCACTTCGACGATGTTATCCCCCTGGCCGAGCAGACCGGGGCAGCGGTGGTGGCGAACTTCGAGATCTCGACCTACCTCATGGGCAAGGGCATCGAGACCGTGATGCCGATGCAGAAGGGCGGCACCGCCAAGGTCGGCGGCATCCAAGTTACGGTAGTCGACGCCCTGCACGCTTCGAGCATCGCCGAGGAGGATGGGACCGTCGTCTATGGCGGCGAGCCCTGCGGATACGTCGTGGAGTTCGAGAGCGGCTTCAAACTCTACCACGCGGGTGACACCGGCATCTTCGGCGACATGCGGCTCATCGGTGAGCTCTACAGCCCCGACCTCGCCATACTGCCTATCGGCAACCAGGTCCTCATGAGCCCCTTCGAGGCGGCCCACGCCGCCCGCCTCCTCGGCGTCCGGCACGTCGTCCCAATGCACTACGGGACCACCCCGTTCCCGGTCCCCCTCCCCGGTACCCCGGAGGAGCTAAGGGAGCACCTTTCCAACATCGCCCCCGACGCCGTAGTCCACGTCATGACGCCCGGAGACGATCTGGCATCCTGACGCTCAGCTTCAGCGTGGGACAAGAAGCCCCCTTGAGTGACTATAGCCGAGATTACTGGCGATAAGCTATCAGTAATCGATCTTGTATTGTGGCGCTATGCCACACTTGACCCGAGTTACAGTGCTCTTCTCGCGTGCGAGTTTGATTGACACATTCATACTAAAACGACTATCTAAGAACACGAAGGCGAGTACCCTAGAGCCGAGTTAAAAACATCCCAACTCTACTGCAAAGAGATAAACTCCCCGCCAAGAGTGCTAGGAGGAGCCGCGCCGGCCTGCTCCTCCTAGTGTTCGAGCTACAACTGATGTGATCCGCTTTCTACCGTAAAATTAGATCAGCGGCAATCTCACCTTGGTCGTAACTGGTCTAAAGGGTTAGCATGGAGGTGCCTTTCGACTCTGCCAGGAACAACCCAGCTACGAATAGCGAGCGCATAGCTGCAGTGTGACCTGGTAGAAATGCAGAGATTCTCTAAACCCTAATGTTCTACCCGCTGCGTGCGCTCAGCCTGTTCGGAGATGAATCAGCCGGGGACGTAGGCGAACGTGTCCGGGTGCGGCCCGGTGCGGCCGTCCTCGCCCCGGTCGAGAGCTGTGATCTCGTCCATGTCGCCGGGCTCGATCTCGAAGTCGAACAGCTCGAAGTTCTCCCTGATGCGCGACGGCGTCACCGACTTCGGGAATATGATGTCGCCGCGCTGGACGTGCCACCGCAAGACTACCTGCGCCGGCGTCTTGCCTACCTTCTCGGCGATCCGGGTGATGGTTTCGTCTTCGAGCACCCCGCCCTGCGCTATCGGCGACCACGCCTCGGTAACGATCCCGTGCTCCCGGCCGTACTCACGCACCGCATCGTTGGTGAAGTAGGGGTGCGCCTCGATCTGGTTGACCGCCGGTACCGTATCGGTCTCGGCGGCAAGCTGCTCCAGGTGCTCGATCTGGAAGTTCGACACCCCGATCGAGCGGGCGCGTCCGTCACGCTGGAACTCCTCCAGCGTCTTCCAGGTAGAGACGAAGTCGCCGTTGTAGAGGGTGGGCAACGGCCAGTGGATGAGGAACAGGTCCACGTAGTCGAAGCCGAGATCGGCGAGCGTGCGATGGAACGCCTCGCGGGCGTCCTGGGGCTCGTGGAACGAGTTGTTGAGCTTGCTGGTGATATAGATGTCGTCGCGGTCGAGATCGGAGGCGCGGATGGCCTCGCCGACCTCCTTCTCGTTGCCGTACATCTCCGCGGTGTCGATGTGCCGGTAGCCGACCCCGAGGGCCGCCCCTACCGCCTCTACGGTGTTCTCAGGCTCGATCTGGAAGACCCCGAAACCGAGCTGCGGGATGGCGTTGCCGTCGTTGAGGGTGATGCTGGGGACTGCGCTCAAAATCGTCCAACTCCTTCGTATATCGTGATCGCCTCATTACATCAGGCGCGACGCGGGGATACCCGGATCCACCCGCTGCCAAACTGTCGCGCATACACCGCGGCCTCTCTTCCGGCCTCCCGTCTCCCCCTCAAGCCAGCGAAGCGCCGCCCGTGTTACGGTCCTGACTCCCAGGATTTTTCGCCTTATCTCCCGGACTGCTGGCAGCCGAACCGGGGGGCGACAGGCGACACGCAAGTAGTAATGCGTGCCGCCTGTCGGACGTGGGCGAGCTAGCTTAGGTAGCGGGCGTCGCCGCTGGCGGCTCGCTACTCCAACAGGCTCGCCGCCGTTGGTGGCTGGCCTCCGGCTTCTGACAGGACAGCCGGTCGTCCGTTATAGAAAGTCGCGGAAGCTAGCCTGTTGTGGGAGCAACGCGTAGCTCACCTCAACGTGCCGTGGTGCGCCGGTAGAGCGAGACCGAGAGCGGGACGAAGACCAGGAGTATGCCGATGCACCAGGCGAGAGCCTGCCAGCCTGCGGAGCCTACGGGCTGACCGAGGAGGAAGCCCCGCACGGTGTCGATGATCTGCGTGAGAGGCTGGTGGTCGGCGAAGGTGCGGAGCCA
This sequence comes from uncultured Rubrobacteraceae bacterium, assembly GCA_902806105.1. The sequence goes on along the minus strand of CADCVI010000172.1, from coordinate 2,251 downwards.
GCCGGGCATGCCGTCTGTCTGCACGAACGCGCTGCTCGCGAAGGTCAGCGGGAAGAGCCAGATGAAGCTGGCCTGCTGCACCGCCTCGACGCTCCGTACCAGGAGCGCCAGCGTCGCAGCGACCCAGGAGAAGGCGAAGCTGAAGAGCAGCAACAACCCGATGGCTGCGGCCCAGCCCGCGAGATCCGCCTCGGGCCGGAAGCCGACGAGGAGGCCAACGACGAGCATCACGACCACGACGAACGCGTTGCGCGCGAGGTCGGCTATGGTCCGGCCGGTGAGGACGGCGGAGCGCGCCATGGGGAGCGAGCGGAAACGGTCGACGAGCCCCTTCTGAAGGTCTTCGGCCAGACCGATGCCGGTAGTCATGGATCCGAAAGCGACGGTCTGGACGAAGATCCCGGCCATCAGGAAGTCCACGTACGAGGTGCCGCCCACGTCGATGGCGCCGCCGAAGACGTAACGAAAGAGAAGCACGAACATTACCGGTTGGATCGTCGCGAAGACCAGCAGCTCGGGGACGCGCGGGATCTGGACGAGGTTTCGCTTGGCCAGTACCAGCCCGTCGGCGACGGCCCAGTAAAGTCTGCCGTGACGCGACGGCGACGCCTCTTGCTCACGAGGGTTGACGAACGTGCTCATGCGACCTCCTTGTCTCGGCGGCTCGTTCGTCCCGCGCCGGCCGGGTCCTCTTCCGCTTCCATCTCGGCCGCGTGGCCGGTCAGGGCGAGGAAGACGTCGTCGAGCGTGGGGCGGCGCAGGCCCAGATCGTCGAGTTGTACGCCCGCTCGGTCGAGGTCGCGCACGACGGCGGCGAGCAGCTTCGCCCCGCCCTCGACGGTCGCGCTGGCATGGCGGCGGTCGGCGTCTACGCTCACGCCTCCCGTCCCCCCGGCTCCGCCCTTCGCATGAAGCTGGAGCACGCGGGCCGCGGAGTCGAGATCGGCGCCCTCGTTAACGATGATCTCCAACCGCTCGCCTCCCACACGCGCCTTGAGGTCGTCGGCGGTCCCCTCGGCGATCACGCGCCCCGTGTCCACGACGGCTATGCGATCGGCGAGCCGGTCTGCCTCGTCAAGGTACTGCGTGGTCAGCAGCAGCGTCGTCCCTCCCGAGACCAGCTCTCCGATTATCTCCCACATGGCGAGGCGGCTCCTCGGGTCGAGGCCGGTCGTCGGCTCGTCGAGGAACAAGACCGGCGGGGAGAAGACGAGGCTCGCGGCGGGGTCGAGGCGGCGGCGCATCCCGCCGGAGTACGTCTTCGCCAGCCGCGAAGCGGCGCCGGTCAGGTCGAAGCGCTCCAGTAGCTCGTCGGCCCTCTTGCGGGCCATCTTCTTCGGCAGGTGGTAGAGCCGCCCTACCATCTCAAGGTTCTCCCACCCGGTGAGGTACTCGTCGACTGCAGCGTACTGGCCCGTAAGCCCGATGCGCGAGCGAAGCTCGCCGGCATGCCCCAACACGTCGTACCCGGCGACCTCCGCCCGTCCGGCGTCGGGTTTGAGGAGCGTCGTGAGAATTCTGACCGCGGTAGTCTTGCCCGCGCCATTCGGCCCGAGGAGGCCGAGGACCGTTCCTTCCTCGACTTCAAGGTCGAGCCCGTCGAGCGCGCGCGTCTCGCCGTAGCTCTTCTCCAAACCTTCGGCCAGTATGGCGGGTCTGCCGTTTGCCATGTGACACCTTTCAGGACGTGAGGTACCGACTAATTAAACTAGAGAAACCGATAAGTTCACGTATATACGGTTAAACCTGCGTAAAACCTGGAGCGCGAGCCGGGCGGCTCGCGCCGCCCCTCTCAGTCGTCCGTCTCGCCCTCGTAGATCGCGAACGTAGCACCCTGGGGGTCTCGCAGGACCGAGATCCTTCCGGCCCCGATATCGAGCGGCCCGGCACATACCTCGCCGCTAAGCTCTTGCGCCTTGGAGATCGCTTCCTCCGACGAGGGGACGGTGAAGTAGGGGAGCCAGTAGGAAGGTGCGCCGTCTTGCTGGTCAGTGGGCATGATTCCACCATTCATCGAACCGGCGTTGCTGATCGTCACGTAGACTAGCTTCCCGTCCTCCTCCATCGACTGCGTCTCCCAGCCGAAGAGCCCGGAGTAGAAGGCGGCGGCCGTCTCGGGATCGCCACTCTGAAGCTCGTTCCAGGTCATGCAGCCAGAGTCGTTGACCCGGCTCGCCCCGATGTGCGCCCGAGGCTCCCAGGCCGCGAGCATCGCGCCGGTCGGGTCCTCCAGAATCGCCATCTGCCCCCC
>CADCVI010000171.1 GCA_902806105.1 uncultured Rubrobacteraceae bacterium | reverse complement strand
CGCCGCGCCGGCGCAACCTGCGCCTCCTTGTCTTCCCGGCCCTCGTCGGCGTCCTTGCCCTCTCCAACGGCGTGGAGCTACGCAGCTTCTGGGTCCTGCTTGCCATAGTGTTCACCGTGCTGGTGGTCACGTTCGGCGAGGAGGCCCTCTTCCGCGGCCTGATGCTCAGGCTCCTGGTACCGAGCGGCGTCGTGAAGGCGATGCTCCTGACCGCGGGACTCGCCGGTTGCCTACGCTTCGGCGCGTCGACCCTGGCGGGACCGTGGCCGGAGGCCGTCCAGGCGACCGTGCTTTCTACCTGCGGGGGCTTCACCTACGCCGCCCTGCGCTGGCGCACCGCCTCGCTGTGGCCCGTCTTCTTCCTGCACGTCTTTGTAGCCCTCGCCCTCGTGGTCTCGACCCCGGGAGCGCCCCTGTACCTGGCGCTGCTACTCCTGAGCACCCTCGGCTTCGTAGTTTACGGCCTGCTCCTGCTACGCAACCCGAGCGTCAGGGCCGATGGCGGTCCGAAGCCACAGGACAGACCCGTGCGAGCACGCTGAACGCAGAGACAGCGGTGCGCCCCCGACCCGAGGGCGCACCGCTGTCTGAAGATGCTCGTGCTCCCTTGGCGGCAGGCTCAGGTAACCGTGAGCTGGTGACCCTGCTGCTTGTAGCGGTCCGCCATCTCCTCAAGGGTAATGGACTCGTAGTCCGAGGCGTGTCCGGCCTGGCCGAAGGCCTCCATGCGCGCCTTCACCACGCCCTTCATCGCCTCGCGCGCGGGCTTGAGGTAGTAGCGCGGGTCGAACTCGCCGGGATCCTCGGCGAAGGCCTTGCGGATCGCGCCCGTCGCGGCGAGCCTGAGGTCGGTGTCGACGTTGACCTTGCGGACGCCGTGCTTGATCCCCTCCTGGATCTCGCGCACCGGCACCCCGAAGGTCGGCCGGATCTCGCCGCCGTACTGGTTGATGGTGTCGACGAGCTCCTTGGGGACGCTGGAGGAGCCGTGCATCACGAGGTGCGTGGTGGGCAGCCTCTTGTTGATCTCCTCGATGATGTTCATCGCCAGCACGTCGCGGTCGGGCTCGCTGGTGAACTTGTAGGCCCCGTGGCTCGTCCCGATCGCCACGGCGAGGGCATCCACCCCGGTCCTCTCCACGAACTCGACGGCCTGATCCGGGTCCGTGAGATGCACCTCGCCGGAGCCCACCCCGTCCTCGATGCCGCCAAGAGTACCCAGCTCACCCTCGACGGTGACGCCCCGCTCGTGGGCCATCTCGACGACCTCGCGCGTGACCTGCACGTTGTACTCGAAGTCCGCCGGGGTCTTGCCGTCCTCCTTCAACGAGCCGTCCATCATCACGCTCGTGAAGCCCAGCTCGATCGCGCTCCGGCAGGTATCCGGGCCGTTGCCGTGATCCTGGTGCAGAGCCACCGGTATCTCCGGGTATACCTCCGCCGCCGCCAGCATGAGATGGTAGAGGAAACGGTCGTTGGCATACTTTCTAGCCCCGCGTGAGGCCTGGATTATGACCGGGGAATTCGTCTCCTGCGCCGCCTCCATGATCGCCTGCACCTGCTCCAGGTTGTTGACGTTGAACGCCCCCACCCCGTAGCCGCCCTTCGCCGCCTCGTCGAGTAGCTGCCGCATCGTTACAAGCGCCATGCTTCCCTCCTTCTCTCGCCTACACCCTTGTCTGCACGGACTCCCCGTGTACCTCGCATCAGTATATTGATCCCCGTAAGCTTCGCACGAAAAAGCGCCCCCCGAAGGAGGCGCTTCCTAGAACGTGCTACCAGAGGCTCTAGACCCTATCGGCCCTCACCACGTAGCGTCCGAACCAGTTCGGTCCCTCGGTCCAGTAATCGCCGACGTTCTCGATGCACGTCTGGAGCGAGACGATGTCCCGGTTGGCGACCGGGCTCATTACCCAGGTATCGGACGGAGTGACCTCAAGTACCTCGCTTACGCGGTAATCGTAGACCTCGCCGTTCGAATCCGTGAGCGTGACCTCGTCCCCCGCCCCGAGCAGCGGGAGGTTGTAGAAGATGCGGTCGCTCGCCGTCCCCGGGTAGCCGAGCCGGTGGCCGGCGATGTAGGTGTTGGCCCCCTCCTGCCACGGGAAACCGGAGCTGGTCACGTGCTGCGTGCCAGCCTCCAGAGCGGCCTCTGAGTCTTCGTTGATGACGGGCACGCCGTCGATGCCGAGCGCCGGGACGGTGAGGTACATCGTCGGGTCCTCCGGGGCCGCCGCGGCCTCGGCCTCGCGCTCCTCGGCTGCGGCCCGCTCTTCCTCGGCGCGCTGATTCTCGGCCGCCTCCTCGGCGGCCCGCTCTTTCTCGGCCCGATCCTGCGCCCGAGCCTCATCAGCGGGCTTCTCGGAGACCGCGGCCGGAGGCCCGTCGGCCACCGGCGTCTGGACCCGCTCCACCGGCCCCGAGCCCCCGCTCAACGCGGAGCCCAGGCCCAGGTACGCCAGCGACCCGAGGGCCACGACGACCAGCCCGACGAATATGTACAAACCCGTCCGCGGACGCCTCTTCTGCGTCCGCCTCTGGGCACGACGTCCCCCACGCTGTTTTTTATCCATGAGTGCCATGCGAGAAATTCTAGCAGCGCATTATGGAAGAAGGAAGAAATAGAGCGAGCTTTTTTAAGATTTATGAAAATTTGTTTGGGTGTGCTCGAAGCCTGCGACCGCGTGTACAGGAGGGATGCCGGGTAGCGGTTAGCATGTTCTGCGTGCGGAAGTTGCGGATGCTCGAAGAACACAGGGCCGATGTTCTGGCTTGTACGAGGTGTAGGTCGGAAGTCCCCGGGGGCGCGGCTCCGGTCGTGGACCTCCCCAAGGAGGTGAAGGCCATGCTGGTGGCTCAGGCTCCGGGCTCGACGGAGGTCGTCACGCGCTCGCCGTTCACGGGACCCGCCGGGAAGCGGCTCATGAGATGGTTCGAGAGGGCGGGGATGTCGCGGGAGGAGATCTACCTCTCCGCCATCGCCCGATGCTTCCCCGGGAAGGCGAAGGGCGGTGGGGACCTCGTGCCGTCCCCGGCCATGATTCAGAACTGCCGCCCGCACCTCGAACGCGAGATTCAGCTTCTGAAGCCGCGGCTGCTGATCCCGGTCGGCGGCCTTGCCATAAAGGAGTTGCTCGGCATCGGCCGCCTCTCCGACGCCGTCGGCGAGGTTTTCGTGAGCGGTGGGATAGAATACGTGCCTCTGCCCCACCCGTCCGGGGCTTCTACGTGGCTCAACCGCCCCGACAACACTAGACGTCTGGAAACCGCGCTGGGCCTGCTGCGAGCACGCATGGCCGCACTGCGACATGGAGAATTGGGGAGCACAGACCTTTGAGACAACAAACCAAGGAGCCGTGGCGCGGCATAAGAGAGACCAGCATCGTCGCGAAGGGGCTCAAGAAGAGTTACGGGAGCTTTCGGGCTGTCCGGGGCGTGGACTTCGAGGTATTTAGGGGCGAGTGCTTCGGGTTCCTCGGGCCGAACGGGGCCGGAAAGACCACGACTATGAAGATGATCTACGGGGCCGCCATCCCCACCGGCGGCGAACTCACCGTCGCGGGCCTGGACATCACGCGCGAGGAGCGGGCGGTGAAGCGCAGGATCGGGGTCGTGCCACAGGAGAACAACCTGGACGAGGACCTCAAAGTCCGGGAGAACCTGCTCGTCTACGGCCGCTACTACGACATGCCCAAGAAAGAGGCCATGCGCAAGGCCGACGAGCTGCTCGAGTTCGTGGAGCTTACGGAGAAGGCCGACGCCGAGGTCGAACAGCTCTCCGGCGGGATGAAGAGGAGGCTCCTCATAGCCCGCGCGCTAATAAACGACCCCGAGATCGTCGTCCTCGACGAGCCGACCACGGGCCTCGACCCGCAGGCCCGCCACCTCGTGTGGGAGAGGCTCAGGGAGCTCACGGGAGAGGGGAAGACCCTGATCCTCACTACCCACTACATGGAAGAGGCCGCCCAGCTCTGCGACAGGCTCGTCGTCATGGAGGACGGCGGGATCATCGCCCAGGGCTCGCCCCGCGAGCTTATAGAAGAGCACGTCAGCCCGGAGGTGCTGGAGCTCAGGGCGGCACCCGATGCCGTCGAGAAGCTACTGCCCCTCGTCGAGGACCATTCGGACTCCGTCGAGAGGACCGGGGACGCGCTGCTCGCTTACACCGCGGACGCGGGCGCCCTGCAGGAACACATCCGCAACTCCGGCGTCCCCGTCGACAATACCTTGTACAGAAGATCCGGCCTCGAAGACGTGTTTATGAGGCTCACCGGAAGGAGGCTGATCGACTGATGGGAGCCGTGAGGATACCCTCGCCCCGTGGTGCCTTCCGGGTGTGGCAGCGAAACGCGACGATCTTTCGGAAGTACTGGAAGACGGCCCTCCTGCCCAACCTCTTCGAGCCGCTACTGTACCTCGCGGCCCTCGGGCTCGGGCTCGGGGCGTTCATTCGCGCGGGCGGAGTAGAGGGGCAGAGCTACGTCCAGTACATAGCGCCCGGCCTCCTCGCGAGCAACGCGATGTTTGCGGCCTCCTTCGAGAGCACCTTCAACACCTACGTCAAGATGAAGATAGAGCGCGTGTACGACGCCATCGTTACGACCCCGGTAAACGTCGAGGACGTGGTCGCCGCCGAGTACCTGTGGGCGGGGACGCGGGCCGCGCTTTACGGGACGGGGTTCCTCTCCGTCCTCGCCATGCTCGGCGTAGCCTTCGACGAGCCGCTCGTCCGGTCGTTCTGGGCGGTCCTGATCCCGCCAACGCTGCTCCTTATCGGGGTGATGTTCAGCGTCATGGGCACGCTCTTCACGAGCCTCATCGACCGCATCGACCTCTATGCTTACTACTTCACGCTCGTGGTGACGCCGCTGTTCCTGTTCAGCGGCATCTTCTTCCCCATCACGGACTTTCCTTCTCCCGTCCCCCAGATCGCCTGGTTCACCCCGCTCTACCACGCCGTGAACGCGTGCCGCGAACTCGCCACCGGCCCTTCCCCAAGCGTCCTCATCGACATAGCCTGGATGCTGGTCTTTACGGGAGCCCTGTTCCTGCTGCCGATCTACTTTATGCGAAAGAGGCTCATAAGCTAACCGGCCCATCAGCCCGACGGCAGGCTTCCGAAGGTTCGCAGAGGGCTTGCGGGTTCACCGGACGCGCAGCACGGGAGCGAGCATCGTGCTGACCGGCTAACGGGCTTTAATGCTACGATCTTTCGATGTTCGAGGAGACTTACACGGTTCGCGAGGCCGAGGCAGAGGACGAGACCGAGATCGCGGGCCTCGTGGTCGAGGGCTTTCTGGACAAGTTCCGGCCGATCTTCGGAAGCGGGATGGACCGCTCCGTGTGGATCATGGAGAAGTGGGTCCGCCTGGAGCACTCCGTGGGCGGGGTCCGCTCGATCGTGGTCGAGATCTCGGCTACCGGCGAGGTCGCCGCGAGCGTCGGGGTGCGCGTCGGGGAGTCGGACGACGATGCCCTCTCCGGCGGGCTGTGGGAGGCGCTGAAGCGCTCCCTGGGCTTTCTCCGCGCCTCCTGGGCGGCGACGCTCCTCTCATACCCGCGCTACTCCGCGACTTCCCGGGAGGCCTACGTGGAGCGGCTCGTCGTCTCCCCCGCCCACCGCAACCTCGGGATGGCCCGGGCCCTCCTCGACGCCTCGGAGAGCCTGGCCCGCAAAACGGGGAAATCCTCCATCGGCCTGCACGTCAGCGGCGGCAACATCCCCGCCCTCAGGCTGTATGAGTCGTACGGGTACGAAGAGGTCTCCGAGCAGCGCTCGCGGATGACGGGCTACTTTCTCGGCATCCAAAGCTGGCTGTACCTGCGCAAGGAGATCTAGGCCGGGAGGCGCTGCCTCAGCGAACTTCCGGGCTGTCGGAATCCTCGCGGCCAACTTCTCCATCGCCGGGCTCCCCTCGACGGGGATCGTCGCGGCCGGGCTCCTCACGGTCCGGGCGGCGCCTGCGCTCGCCGGGCCGGAACTCCTTCCACGCCTCTGGCCACTGGAAGAGGTCCTCGGGGACCTCAGAGAGTGGTTCGCCTTCCCCTTTGCCCGTGGGGTTCGACCGCCGCCGCCGGACCCGGGGCCGATCCTCGCTACCGTTGCTCGAAAGATCCTGGCGCGAGACATCTTCCTCACCGTCACCGACCAGGGGTTCTCCGGTGGCGTCGTCCGGTCCGGTCTCGTCCGTCGGCTCTTCGGGCAAATCGTAGCGGCCGTGGCGCTTGCGGAAGACGTTGGGAGTCGTGGGGTCGTCGGCGAGGGTCTCGGGGGTCTCGCTCGCGTAATCCGCGCCGGCGGGGAGATCTTCCTCGTCGTGGTGCGGAGGCTCTTCCAGGGCGGCTTCGAGGTAGCGGGGGTCTCCGGTCAGGAACGCGAGGACCTGGGCGTCGAACTCGCCGGTGCGCTCCAGCATCGGCAGGTGTCCCGCGTTCTCGACGAGCAC
>CADCVI010000170.1 GCA_902806105.1 uncultured Rubrobacteraceae bacterium | reverse complement strand
CTTACCTACAGGGAATCAGAGGGGGTGACCGACGGGGCTCGAACCCGCGACCTTCGGAGCCACAATCCGATGCTCTACCTGACTGAGCTACGGCCACCAAGCGCAAGCGCGATTCTACCAGGAAAAGGTGGGGCGCATGGCTAGCCGTCCCAGCCGAGGAACTCCATCTTTTTGTCGTCGTTTTTGCGTTCGTCGACGATGCGGAAGAGCCGCGAGGGGGTTGGGTTCTGGATCATCTCCATGTTGCCGTGCGCGTCGTAGGCCTGAATGGCGGTGCAGAGGTACTCGCCGGGGGCGTGGCCGTCGGCTACCTTGATGGAGACCTCGACGGTGGCCCGCTTCTGGTTCTGGCCGTTGCCGCGCAACTCGAGGGTGTCGTTCGGGTCGAGGGCGCGGGGCCCGACGTTGCCCGCCGTCCTGAGGCGGCGGAAGATCGCCCTCACGTGGCCCACCCCGTCCTCGTCGCCGAGAAGGATGGGAACCCGGATCTCATCGTCTATGGTGTAGGTCTCCACTTCCGAGCGTCCTGCCGACAAGATCTACCTCCCCTTGCTATCGGAAACGTCCTTCGAACTCTAGCGAACAAAATAGTCCGATGCCACCCGGCCCAACAGCCGATGGCCGAAGGTTTCAAAACTTCTCCGTCGGTCTGCCGCCCGTCGTCCGGAGTGGTCAGTCGTAGCGGACGGGCGTGGTGTAGCGCGGGTCCTCGTGCAGGCTCCAGTAAGCCTCGCGCAGTCGCGAGGTCACGGGCCCGGGAGTGCCGTCGCCCAACGCTTTGCCGTCCACCTTCGTCACCGGCATGATGCCCCCGGCCGTGCTCGTGACGAAGGCCTCTTCGGCGCGGCGCATCTCGTCCGCCGGTATGGCCCGCCGCCCCAGCGGGACGCCGAGGTTGGAGGCGAGCTCCATGACGGTTCTGCGGGTGATGCCTTCGAGCACGCCGCTGTCGGGCGTGAGGACGGTGCCGTCCTCGACCACGAAGACGTTGAACCCCGGTCCCTCCACGACGTTGCCATCCCGGTCAACCAGGATCGCGGTCTCGCCGCCCCGCTCGTAGGCCTCGTACAGCCCCATGGTCAGGTCGAGCCAGTGGTAGTTCTTCGCGGTGGGGTCGACCGACCCGGGCGGGATGCGCCGCACCCCGCTGATGGTGGCGTGCAGCCCGCGCTCCTGCTTCTCGGGGCCCGCGATCCACACGAACGGGACCACGAAAGCAAAGAAGTTGTTCTCGCAATCGCGCGGGTCGCGCGAACCGGCGGGCGGGATGCCGCGGGTGCAGATCACCTCCGCATAGGCGTCGCGCAGGCCGCTCAGACGCGCGCACTCGCCGAGTATCTCCCTGACCCTGTCGCGCCCGTGGGGCGGGCGCAGGTGCAGTTTGGCCATGGAGCGCTCGAACCGGTCCAGGTGGTCCTCGAGCCTGAAGAACGAGCCCCGCCACAGGTGGGCCACGTCGTAGGTGGCGTCCGAACGCAGGAAGCCCCAGTCGAGGATCGGGACACGCGCCTCGGCGACAGGGACGAAGCCCCCCTCGACGAAGGCGGCGCCCGAAGCGTAGGACGCGCGATCTAGCCCCCCAGAAACGATACGCGATCTCCTCCCCCGACAGCCTGCGCGCCCCATACTACACAACCGTCATCACGGCAGGTAGACCGAGGAGAATCGGGGCAGAGAGAAGAAGGCCGTCGGGGGTGCTCTAACCTGCGCTGGAAGGACAATGGGTCCTCCGGCGCAGGCGCCCACCAAAGGTTCGGAGGCCGGACAGTAGGCCGCCCCTCCGTATGGTTGAATAGAGGCATGAAGTTCGGCATCTCAACGTTCGTCACGGACGAGGGCATCGCGCCCGGGCCCCTGGCCGCGGCGATCGAAGGGCGCGGCTTCGAGTCCCTCTTCATCGCCGAGCACACCCACATCCCCCTCAGCCGAAGGTCTCCCTGGCCCAGGGGCGGGGAACTGCCGCGGAAGTACTACAGGACCCTGGATCCGTTCATCACCCTTACCGCCGCTGCCGCCGCCACGGAGCGGCTGCTGCTCGGCACGGGGGTTGCCCTGGTGGTCGAGAGGGACCCGATCGTCACGGCCAAGGAGGTCGCGACCCTCGACCTCGTCTCCGGGGGACGCGTCCTCTTCGGCGTCGGCGTCGGCTGGAACCGCGAGGAGATGGAGAACCACGGCACCGACCCGCGCACCCGCGGCAAGCTGACGGACGAGCGGCTGCGGGCGATGATCGAGATCTGGACCAAAGAGGAGCCGGAGTTCCACGGCCGCTTTGTGGACTTCGACCCGATCGGGGCCTGGCCCAAGCCGCTGCAGAAGCCGTACGCGCCCATCTACGTCGGCGGCGGACGCCCGGCCTTCGAGAGGATCGCGGAGTTCGGGGACGCCTGGCTGGCAAACGGGCTCCCGCCGGACGAGCTGGGACCGATGATGGCCGAGCTGCGAGAGGTCGCCGGGAGGGACGTGCCGGTGAGCGTGTTCAACGCCTCGGACGACCCCGGAGACCTCAAAGCATACGCGCGGCTAGGCGTAGAGCGGGTCCTGCTCAGCCTGCCGACCCTGCCCGAAGACGAGACCCTGGACCATCTCGACACCCTCGCCAGCGTGGCCGTGGCCACCCGCTGACCAGGTTTCCTCTGTAATCCGGGAGTGCAGCGCCCCCCTAGGAGCCGCACGGTTCTCCCGTCCCACCAACCCCGCCGGCCGGCATGGGGCCCACGACGCGCTTCTGCCTACCGCATTGACGTACGAGCCGGTCGATGGATCTACCGCGAGCGTGGTGCTGTCTCTTGAGCCGCGCTACCGGGCGGTGCGCGGGGAACCCGCAGCCGGCGCGGATAGAATGGTGGGCAGACACCTCCGAGCAGACCCTCCCACGAAGGAGCCACGCGACATGGATTTCGATCTCTCCGTCCTCGACGTCTCGCCTGTCAGTTCGGGCTCGAAAAGCACACAGGCGCTCCGCAACACGCTCGACCTTGCCCGGCTCGTCGACAGGCTCGGCTACAGGCGTTACTGGCTCGCCGAGCACCACAACATGGCGACCATCGCCAGCTCCGCGCCCGAGGTCATGATCGGGCACGTCGCGAACGTTACCGGAAGGATCCGGGTCGGCGCCGGCGGGATCATGCTCCCCAACCACGCCCCGCTGAAGGTCGCGGAGACCTTCCGGGTCCTGGAGGCCCTGCACCCCGGACGGGTCGACCTCGGCATAGGCCGCGCCCCCGGCACCGACCCCGTGACGGCCACGGCGCTGCGCCGCTCGCCGGACGGGCCCGGGGCGGAGGACTTCCCGCAGCGTTTCGGCGAGCTCCTTGCCTTTGCGGGCGACGGGTTCCCCGAAGACCACCCGTTCCGGTCGGTCGTCGCCATGCCGAACGACGTCGGGCTGCCGCCGATCTGGCTGCTCGGCTCCAGCGGCTACTCGGCGAGGGCGGCCGGAGAGATGGGCCTCGGCTACGCCTTCGCCGCCCACTTCAGCCCGGCCGACCCGGCCCCCGCCATGCGCGCCTACCGCGAGAGCTTCCAGCCCTCGGCGACCTTCGAACGCCCATCGGCCGTCCTCGCGGTCGCCGTCGTGTGCGGGGAGACCGAGGAGCACTCGCAGAGGATCGCCTCCTCCATGGAGCTGGCCTGGGTCCGCCTGCGCAGCGGGAAACCCGGGCCGCTGCCGAGCCCCGAAGAGGCGCTATCCTACCCCTACACGCCTGCCGAACGCCACCTGGCCGGCACCTACCGTTCCATGCAGATCTCCGGCGAGCCCTCGACCGTCCGGGCGCGCATCGAGGAGGTCGCCGAGCACACGGCGGCCGACGAGATCATGGTCACCACCAACGTACATGATCACGCGGAGCGGTTGCGTTCCTACGAGCGGCTCGCCGAGGTCTTCGAGGTTGCGGTGCCAGGCAAGTAAGCCGACCCGCCCGGGTCGAACAGCACGATCCAACGACATCGTTACCCGCGCGGAATTTCGGGGCGCGCCCGGCAGGACTCGAACCTGCAACCTGCGGATTAGAGGTCCGTTGCGAGCCCTTGTCGCCGGAGTCCGACGGGCTCGGAGGATCCCGTAAAACGGCTCAAATGAGGGCCGAACGGCATGCCGCGCCACCTACCGCCCGTCATCGGGATACGTTACGGCTATCCCGGTTGTAGTACGGTTGCAGTAAATCGGCGTCGAGAGCAGGGTCGCGGTTCGAGCAACCGGATAGCGCCGGAGAGCCCACAACGAACTAGGCCGCACCCTCCCCGGAGGACCTTCAATAACGGGGCCAACGACGGGCTTGCTACTACTTGATCACCCCAGCGTGTGTATTCGGGCGGGTTATGCTCGGGAGCCCATCCCTGAGACTGGGGACCTCGAAACAGTAGGATGCCCCGAACCCCAAAGGCAACCCGGCGGCGCGCTCCGCCACGTGCTGCAGACGTGAGTTGCCGCTGGCTTTGATGCTGTGGAAGTCGTCGTTGCGCGCCACGAGCAGCCGAATCTCTTCTCCGGGGTCGGAGAAGTTTCGGTGAGCGAGCCCCTCTATCTCCTCGGCCAGGTCGCGCAACCTCTCCGTTTTCGCCATTACCTCCCACCCGTTGGCCGACGGCATGCATCCTCTCTCGCTACACCCTGAGCTGGCGGGCCAGGTCGACGAAATCGGTGGCGACCACGTCGAGGGAGGGGTCGGCCGTCAGGTCCGGGACGGCCTGCGGGCCATGTTCCAGGGGACGCATGACGAATGCTGTCCTGAAGCCCAGCTCCTGCGCCGCGCGAAGGTCGCCTTGGTGGGCGGCCACCATCATTATCTCGTTCGGGCCCAGCATGAGGAGTTCCTGGAGCATCCGGTACGCCCGCGGGTCGGGCTTGTAGGCCCGCGCGAGCTCGGCGGAGAAGACCAGGTCCCACGGCAGCCCTGCATTTTTGGCCATGTCGACCAGGAGCCGGACGTTGCCGTTGGAGAGGGTGGCGAGCACGAAGCGCGTCTTTAACCGGAGTAGCCCAGGGACGGAATCCCCCCAGGGCCGCAGGCGGTGCCACACACCGTTGAGGTGGTTCTTCTCCCCCTCCGAGAGTTCCCGAACGCCGAACTCCCCGAGCAACTCGTCGAGGGCGGCCCGGTGCAGGGCGTCAAGGTTGGTCCAGGGAAGCTCGCCGCGCATGACGCGGTCCATCGCCGGACGGTAGCGCCCGCGCCAGGCGTCGGCAAAGGCGGCCCAGTCGATCTCGATCCCCTTGTCTTCAGCGAGCCTCTCGCCCTCCGTGATGATAGTGGTCCGGTAATCGACCACGGTCCCGAACACGTCGAACGCGAGCGCCCTGACCCCTTCGAGTTCCTCTCTCATCCGCATTGCTCCTTCTAATCGCCCCAAGAGTTCCTACGGGACAAACAGTAGCGCATAAGAAGGGCCACGCTTACCGGCTCTCCGGTCGCCGGGGCGGCAGCGACCCGGACGTCGTTGCTCGATGTAATCCGAGGCCGGTTCTCGGGGAACCGCCGTAGGGCAAGAGACGGTCGACGGCTGGTGAGGCGTCTTCCGAAGGGCCGCCCGGAGGCCCCGTCAGGTCCCGTCCGTCGGAGCCGGATGCCCCGTCGACGGAACTCCCATAGCCGCCGTCGCGACGAGCGCCGGGAGCAGGAGGGCGATGACCGAGAGCCCCACTCCGGGCTAGCCGTAGAGGTTCCAGAGCAGCCCGCCCGCGGGCTCCGACGCCGCCGGCGCCCACGTAGTAGAAGTGCAGGTACAGGGAGGAAGCCTCTTACGCCTTGCTCCCGTCGTCGGCCCGCCCGCGGACCGCCAGGTTCTCCCGCGTCAGGTCTTGGATGCCCAGCCGCCGCCCCTCCGCCCGCGCCGATTGCGCGGCACGAAGCCGGGCACCCCGGAGGTCGGGGCCAACGTGACGTGCGGCCGTTGGTCCGGCCGCGGCTTCAAGATCTCTGACCGGACTGCGGACCCCCCGACTCGGCCGCGGCACTGTCGCCTTCTACGACGCCGATCGGCTTCCGGCCCGACTCGCGCAGGTACCGCAGCGTCCCGCCGGCGAGCAGGATCTCGCGCTCGCGGGGCGAGAGGCGGACTTCTAGGCCGATCTCTCCCCCATCGCCCTTCGCCACCAGCCTCGTCTCCCCGGCCTCGACCGCCTCGCGGACGCCCCCGATCCTCCACGCGTCGCCCTCGTTTGCCCGCTCGTAGTCTTCTTCGTCGACGAAGAGGAGCGGCAGGATGCCCTGGGAGACGAGGTTGCGGCGGTGGATGCGGGCGAAGCTCTTGGCGACGACCGCGCGTATGCCGAGGTGCAGCGGTGCTAAGGCCGCGTGCTCCCGGGAAGAGCCCTGCCCGTAGTTGTGCCCGCCGACTATAAAACCGCCGCCCCACTCCAGCGCCCGGCCGTGGAACCCGGGGTCTTGCCTGCGGAACATAAACTTCGCGCACTCCGGTATGTTGGACCATAGGCTCATCCCCAGGGCACCGTCGGGGGCCATGTCCCC
>CADCVI010000169.1 GCA_902806105.1 uncultured Rubrobacteraceae bacterium | reverse complement strand
CGCAGGGCCCCGAGCTGGTAGATCAACTCGTCCCGTATCTCCTCCGGCGTGGCCTTTATCTCCCTGCGGCCGAAACCGAGCAGATCCCCGTAGCCGTTGTGCACGCCGACGGCGACGCCGTGTTCCTTGGCGAGCGCCACGGTCTTGCCCATGACGTACGGGTCGCCCGCGTGGAAGCCGCCGGCGACGTTGGCCGAGGAGATGTGGCGCATCAGATCCTCGTCGGCGCCGAAGCTGTACGAGCCGAAGCTCTCGCCCATGTCGCAGTTAAAGTCTATGTAGTCCATGCCCGCTTGCCTCCCGCCTAGCCCAGGTCCTGCCGGATCTCCGCCATCTGCTTGCGGCGATGCTCGCGGGCCGCGAGCGCCTCGTCGAGACCGACGGAGCGGAACCTGGTCTTGTCGTTTGTCTTTGTCTGGGCGAGCTTGTCGCGGTCCGCGCTTATGACGGTGCCGATGGTCGCGTAGCCCCCGCCGGTTACGGCGTCGTTCATCAACACGATGGGCTCGACGCCGCCGGGCACCTGGATGGAGCCTATCGGGTAGCCGAAATCCACCACGTTGGCCTGATCCGCCCCCGCTCCTGCCGGCTGCTCGCGCTCGACGAACGCCAGCTCGCCGCCCCTGTAGCGGTAGCCGACCCTGTCCGCATCGGGGGTTACCGTCCACGTGGTGCCCAGGAACTCCTCCATGCTCTCCGCGGTCAACCGGTAGCTGGCCAGCCCGATGATGACGCGCAGCTCCGTCTCCCTGGAGTAGCGCGGAATCTGCCCTTCGGGGACGGACATCCCGATGCGGTTCGAGCGGTCCTCGGCCTCACCGAGCGCGAGCTCGTCGCCCTCCTTCAGCGCCCTTCCCTCGTGGCCGCCGAGCCCGATCAGGGTGTACGTCGAGCGGCTGTGCATAAAGACCGGCGCGTCTACCCCGCCCGCCACTGCGAGGTACGACCTCGCGCCGTTCTGGAGGTAGTCGAAGGTGAGCACGTCCCCGGAGCGAACGGCGAGCGTCTCCCAGGTCGGGGCCTCTTCGCCGTTAATCTTCGGAGGCATCTCGGCCCCGGTGACGGCGATGACGGCGTCCTCGGTGAACTCCAGCTCGGGACCGAAGTACGTTATCTCGAGCCCCGCGGCACCCTCCTCGTTGCCCACCAGGTAGTTGCCGACCTGGTAGGAGAAGACGTCCATCGCCCCGGAGGGCGGCATCCCTATGGAGTACTCGCCGAAGCGGCCCGTGTCCTGGACGGTGGTGAGGAGCCCGGGGCTCTTTACCCTAATCGCCATAGAGCACCCCCAGGATCTCCTTGTTGTAGGCGTGCGGGTCCCCGAGCGCGCGGTCCGGTTGGAAGACGAAATCCTTCTTCTTGTACTCGAAGCTGCCGTCCTCGACGCGGCTCCGGATCTCGTCAAACTCCTCGCGGTCTATGCCGCGGTAGTTGAAGACGTCGCCGGGTTTCGGAAACACGATGGAGTCCTGGAAGTCCTTGAGTTCCTGCTTTACGTCGAGGACCGGGGCGGGGGCGAGGCCGTAGAGCTGGTAGCCGCCGGCGCCCTCGACCGAGTAGACCACCGCGAACCCTCCCCCGAAGCCGAAGGCCCGCTCGGGGGTGTAGGTGCGGGGCCTGACGTACTTGGGCACCTCGACCTGCTCCTCCGGCGGGACGAGCTGGTAGCACCAGGGCAGGCCCGGCACGAACCCGATCATGGTCACGAGCCAGGGCGAGCCGAGCAGCGCCGCGATAAAGTCTTCTTTGGAATCGTAGCCGTTTATGCGGGCGGAGTACTCGAGGTCGGTCGCATCAGGGTCCTGGTGGCGATCGCGGAAGCGCATCAAGGTCTCGTGGGTCCAGGGGTCCTCCATCATCACCGGCACGTCCACGACGCGCGTCGGAAGCTCGAAGCCCTGGATGTCCCCGGCCTCCTCGTCTATCTCCTTGAGGCGGGAGATCAAATCGTCCGGGTGCAGCACCTCGGGGTCGATGCGGACCATGTACGAGGCGTTGGAGGGGCAGATGTCCATTACGCCCTCGATCGCCTCGTCCCTGAGCCTGTTCGTGATCGCCATAGCCCGGAAGTTGACTTTCAGGCTCATCGCCTCGGCCAGCTCGACAAAGACGAACTCGTCCCCCCCGTAGCTGTAGCGCGCTTGCGGAAGCTCGGTCCCCACGCCGCCACTCATATCTGGTTGCACCCGCCTCTCCCTGGACAGTACGGCAATACTACAGACGCCGGATTTTCGGGTCAATGGATGCAAATAGTGTCCCGGACACGAAGCGGAAGAGGGGCGGGCTCGAACGTGGCGACGATGACCCGTGTAGCGCTTACGGCTGCCGTCACCGCCGTGGGCGCGGCCCCGGCTATCGCCGCCTCCCGAACCTGACGGGGCGCGGGGTTCGGGGCGGGGCTAATATTCAGCCCCGGTCGTGTTGGCTTGCAGGAGGTTGGGGATATGTTCCGGAAGGTCCTCGTTGCCAATCGGGGGGAGATCGCGCTTCGCGTGGTGCGCGCCTGCCAGGAGCTCGGGGTGCCGGCCGTCGCCGTCTACTCCGACGCCGACAAGAGCGCCCTCCACGTACGCCACGCCGACGAGGCCGTGCGCATCGGCCCGCCGCCCGCCGCCAAGAGCTACCTAGATATCGAGGCGCTCGTGGAGGCGGCGAAGGAGACGGGGGCGGAAGCGGTCCATCCCGGGTACGGTTTTCTAGCGGAGAACGCCTCTTTCGCGGCCGCGTGCCGGGAGGCCGGGCTCGCGTTTATCGGGCCGTCGGCCGAGGCTATCGAGAAGCTGGGCAACAAGTCGGCCGCGCGGCATCTGGCCCGGGAGGCCGGGGTGCCGGTCGTGCCGGGCTCGGACGATGCCTCCTCCGCGGACGAGGCCGTGCGGACGGCGGGGGAGATCGGGTACCCGATCATGGTGAAGGCGGCGGCCGGCGGCGGGGGGCGTGGCATCCGGGTGGCCGAGAACGAGGAGGAGTTGCGCAAGGCGGTGCAGGTCGCCAGGCGCGAGGCCGGGGCCGCCTTCGGGGACGGGACGTTGTACCTGGAGAGGCTGCTCATAGCACCCAGGCACGTCGAGGTGCAGGTCATGGCCGACCACCATGGCAACGTCGTCCACGTCTACGAGCGAGAGTGCTCGATGCAGCGCCGCCGCCAGAAAGTCCTGGAGGAGGCCCCGTCGCCCGGCATAAGCCCCGAGGTTCGCGAAAAGATGACCGAGGCCGCGGTCCGGCTGGCCCGGGAGGCCGGATACGCCAACGCCGGGACCGTCGAGTTCCTGGTCGAGGGAGACGAGTTCTTTTTTATAGAGATGAACACGCGCATACAGGTCGAGCACCCGGTCACGGAGATGCTGACGGGCGTGGATCTGGTGAAGGAGCAGATCCGGGTGGCCGCGGGCGAACCCCTGAGCCTGAACCAGGAAGACGTGCCGATGGTGGGGCACGCGATAGAGTTCCGCATCAACGCCGAAGACCCGGACCAGGACTTCATGCCCTCGCCCGGCGAGGTCACCTTTCTCGACGTCCCCGGCGGCCCCGGCGTCCGGGTGGACTCGGCGATCTACCAGGGTTACACCATCCCGCCCTTCTACGACTCGATGGTCGGCAAGCTCGTCGTCTGGGCCCTCACCCGGGAGGAGGCCATAAGCCGCGCCGGCCGCGCCCTGCGCGAGTACCGCCTCGAGGGCATCAAAACCACCATTCCCCTCCACACGCGACTCCTGCAAGAGGAAGCATTCCGCTCCGGCCGGTACCACACCGGCTACCTGGAAGAGTTGTTGAGCGACAAAGGTTGAGAACGACGGCCACGAACCACTAGAGGAATGTGCCGCGGGTTGGCGGTATCCGAGTCGCGTGCTGGGGCCTGATCGGCCGGGTCTAACCTTCGGCTTGAACATGACCAGCGCTCCGTCCCGAGCCTGTACCGAAGATTGGCCCCCCGCAACGGTCTCCTATAAGATTCTTGCCGAGGGTTGCCAACACCCGTCTGGGCTGCGAGGGTGGGGAAAAGGACGCCGCTGAAGGTGGACTAAAACCATGAGGGGCGCCCCTACGCTACCTCATGGCCGTCAACAGAAAGCGAGCCTTGTGGCGAGACGTTTTAGAAGCGAGGAGGCGGCCGTGCGCAGCAATAAGGTTACGCTCATTTGGGGAATCCTGACCTTGATTTCGCTATTGATCGTCCTGATCTTGATGGTTCTGGGCGTCGTCAGTCTATAAAGCCTCCGGGCGTATCGGACTTTCTCGCAGCGGATCCTTTTCAGGGCTCCGCCGTCTCGATACTAAAGGCGGTGCTGGCGACCCCTGGCGGCCTTATCGGGGCGCACCGTTCCTATCCTCGCCCGTAGAATCGGCCGGTGCGTAGTATGCGTTCTCCAGGCCGAAACTGAAGACGGGGGTGCGGGCCGGGCTCCGGAGCCCGCCGGCCTCCCGTCCGTCGGAACCGGCCGTCTCGACGGTTTCGGCCCAAGGGCCCGCGAAGACCGCGCCGATGCCGGCTATCGCGAAGATCGCGACGAGCGAGACGCAGCCGGCCATGAACAGCAACCCCGCACTCGTAGACGTTCCCTTGCGCCTGTGACGGTCGATGTCCAGTACCCCGAAGGTCCACAGGGCCAACATCGCGAAGGTCAGCGAGGGCCACAAGGCGTACTGCAGAACCGAAATCATCAGGATGCCTATTCTATCTCACCTACTCGGCGGCGCCGATAGTAGAGTCCCGGCCCCGTTCAGGATGCCTCGGGCCGGGAATCGTCTACGGAGCCGTCTGTGGGAAGGTATGCGGGTCCCCTGGCAGGAGGGTCTTCCGCGCTCTTGAGTACCGCCTGCCGGTAGACTTCGTATGCCATCCGCAGGTGCTCCTCCATACGGGCCCTCGCCAGCTTCTCGTCGCGGTGGAGTATGGCCTCGTAGACCAGGCGGTGCTGATCCTGGGATACCTGCTTGGACTTGGCCGGCAAGACGTAGCGTTCGGCGAGCGTCCTGAGCGTCAGGTGGATGGAGAGCATGAACAAGCTGAGCAGCCTGTTCCCGGAGGCGTCGGCGATGGCCCTGTGGAACGTTATGTCGGGAAAGTAATCGTCGAACTCCTTGTACTCGTCGCTCTCGATGGTCCCCCGCATCGTCGCGAGGTCCCGCTCGGTCCGCCGGACGGCCGCTATCCCGACCGCCCGCGTCTCTATAGCCTCCCGCACCGCCCAAAGCTCTTCTAGGGTCAACTCGTCTACGTCCAGCAGCAGCGTTATGGAGTCCTTGAGGCTGTAGGCCACCCCCACCCCGCTGAGCGTCCTGACGAACGTGCCGCCCGTCGGACCCGTCGAGCTCTCGAGCAGGTTGAACGCCTCGAGCACCTTGAGGGCCTCCCGGACCGTCGGCCGGCTGACCCCCAGGCTCCGGGCAAGCTCCGTCTCCGGTGGCAGCCTGTCTCCGGGACGCAGCTCGCCGGATGAGATGGCGCCCCGGATGTGCATGATTATCTGCTGGTATGTCTTGTGACCTTTGCGCGTCCCCTCTGAACCAGCCGCCGAGTCCATGTCGTCGCTCCTTTGAGGTAGCCCTTATGGAAAAATTCTAAGGCCACGACCCATTCTTTGTCGGAATTCCCGTCTCGTCGCCTGCGGAACTTTCTTCCCCATCCCTCCCCCTCACGCGAGAGGCCGCAACATATTAGACGGCGATGAGTTCCCGATGAACGCCGATGCTGGGATCCGAAAACGCACGTGGCACGACGTGGCGCGCAAAGATGAACACCACGACACACGTTCACGCGCGCCACCGATCTCTCAAGCTACCGGGAGGGAAGGCTTTTGTTTGACAATTAATCGTGCTTTGGATATCTTGCCGCTTGGGTGCCTGGTGCGTGGGGGAAGGACGCGTAGCGCCGGGCTATCGGACGGTGAGGGACTAGACAAGGAGGACCGCGAGGATGGTTGACCGACCAGGCCCCGGGGGCGGGGGCTCTGCCGGAAGCTCCGGCCGGGTGCCCGCCGACGCCCCGGCGATCGACACCAACATCACCAACAAGACCCTTGTCTACTCTTCGATCGTCTGCTTTTTGGCATGGGTCTTCTCCGTCTACGACTACACGCTGTTCGGGGCGCTCCTTCCGGTTATCGGTGAGGAATTCGGGTGGTCGACCTCGTTCGGCACCTTCATCTTGACCCTCGTGTCGATCGGGACCATCTTGGTGGCCCTTATGGTTGGGCCGATGCTCGACTACCTTGGCCGGAAACCGTCCCTGGTCATCGCCACCGTCGGTGCGGCCATAAGCTCCGGCCTCACGGGTCTGGCCCCTTCAAGCCTTACCGGGGCCTATATGACCGTGGTGCGGACCTTCTCGGGGCTCGGATACTCCGAGCAGGCGGTAAACGCGACCTACCTCAACGAGATGTACGGCAACCATCCGCGACGGGGGTTCATCTACAGCCTCGTGCAGGGCGGTTGGCCGATCGGGGTGTTGCTGGGTGCGGCTCTGTCGGCGGG
>CADCVI010000168.1 GCA_902806105.1 uncultured Rubrobacteraceae bacterium | reverse complement strand
ACCGCTCGCTGCTTCGAAGAGCGGGGGGCGGCGCGTAGCGTATCCCGTCGCGCCCTCGAAGGCGTGGGCCAGTTGCAGCACGCCGAGGTCGTCGCGGGGGCGGCCCACGATCTGGATGCCCACGGGCAGGCCCTCGGGGGTGAAGCCCGCGGGTACCGAGATCGCCGGCAGGCCCATGACCGTGACGAGGTAGCAGGACTTCATCCAGTCGATGTAGGTCTCCATCGGCTCCCCGTTTATCTCCGTGGGGTAGCGGAGCCCGACATCGAAGGGCGTCACCTGGGCGACCGGCAGGACCAGGAACTCGTGATCCGACATGAACTCGCGGGTCCTGTGGTAGATCTCCGCGCGCTTTCGCTCAGCCCACCCGACCTCCGGCCCGCCGAGCCGCTTCCCTTCCTCTATGTTCCACACGACCGTGTCCTTCATCTCCTCGCGGTGCCCCTCCAGCAGCCCCCCGTAGGCCAGCTCGAAGCGCCACGCCCGCAGGATCTTGAAGACCCTATCGGCGTCCGTGAGGTCCGGCTCGGCGTCTTCAACCTCGCAGCCAAGGTCCTCGAAGACGCGCCTCCCGCCCTCGATCACCGCCGTCACCCGCTCGTCGACCGGGAGCCCGCCGAGGTCCCTGCTCCACGCCACCCTCACCCCTCCGAAATCCCGGTCGAGGGGACGGAAGAACGTACCTCCGGGCTCGGAGATCGAGGATGGGGAGCGAGGGTCTTCTCCGGATATCGCGCCGAGCATGAGGGCCACGTCCTCCACGGCACGGGCCATCGGTCCCTCGACGGAGAGGGGGTGGGGCGCGACGTCCGGCCACGTCGGGACCCTGCCGGGGGAGGGGCGCAGCCCCACCACGTTGCAGAAGGAGGCCGGGTTGCGTAGGGACCCGCCCATGTCGCTGCCGTCTGCGATGGGGAGCATGCCGCAGGCGAGGGCGACCGCGGCCCCGCCGCTGGAGCCGCCGCACGTCTTCGCCGGGTCGTAGGGGTTGAGCGTCTCCCCGAAGACCGCGTTGAAGGTCTGGGAGCCCGCCCCGAACTCCGGGGTGTTTGTCTTTCCGATCGTGACCGCGCCGGATGCCTTCAGCCGCTCCACGATCAGGGCGTCGTTCTCCGGGACGAAATCGGCGAAGATGGTGGAGCCGAAGGTCGTCCTGATGCCCCTCGTGAGCGTCAGGTCCTTGTGCGCCACCGGCAGCCCGTGAAGAGGCCCGACGGGCAGGCCGCGGGAGATCTCCTCGTCGGCGGCACGGGCCCCGGCCATCGCCTCCTCCGGCAGGAGGGTCACTACCGCGTTGACCGTCGGGTTTACGGCCTCGATCCTCGCCAGGTGCGCCTCCATGACCTCGGAGGCGGAGAGCTCCTTCCGCCGGATGCGGCCCGCGAGCTCCTTCGCCGTCATGAAACAGATTTCCTCCGTCAACGAACCTTACCTCCCTCTACGGAACAGGCTCCTGTCCCGGCCGCCCGGACCACTACGAGACCTACACCAGAAGCACCCCGACGAACTTGCGGCATCTCCCCGGTGCCGCATCCCGCCGTCGCGCTACCGGCCACGCTTCGGAGAGAGCCGGTCGAGGAGACCGTAACGCCCGGAGGCGGTACCGTAATGGAGGGACGGGCCAACTCGGCTCCTCTCTTCGGGGATGTTCCGACGCGGCCAGCTTAACGGCAACGGCGCCCTCGTTCCAGGAGCCCGCGGTAGGCGGCTCCCTACCTGTGGAGAGGCCCCTTCGGGTAGAATGCCGGCCGTCGGGAACCTGGAGAGAGGGAGAGAATGGCAGAGAAAGAGATCTACTGCGCCTTCGGCGTCGACGTCGACGCGGTCGCGGGCTGGCTCGGCTCTTACGGGGGCGAGGACTCGCCCGACGACATCTCGCGCGGCCTCTTCGCCGGCGAGGTCGGCTCGCCGAGGCTCTTGAACCTCTTCCAGAAGTACGACCTTCAAACCACGTGGTTCGTCCCCGGACACTCCATCGAGACCTTCCCCGAGCAGATGAAGGCCGTCGTGGACGCCGGGCACGAGATAGGGACGCACGGCTACTCGCATGAGAACCCGGTCGCAATGACCCCGCAGCAGGAGCGCGACGTCCTGGAGAAGTGCATAGGGCTCGTCGAGGATTTGACGGGCAAGAAGCCGGTCGGGAACGTGGCCCCCTGGTGGGAGCCCTCCAACACGACGAACGAGCTCCTGCTCGAGTTCGGCTACAAGTACGACCACTCCCTCCAGCACAACGATTTCACGCCCTACTACGCCCGCGTCGGGGATTCGTGGACCAAGATCGACTACTCCAAGTCGGCCGAGGAGTGGATGAAGCCCCTCGTTCGGGGCGAGGAGACCGACCTCATCAAGATCCCCGCGAACTGGTACCTCGATGACCTGCCCCCGATGATGTTCATCAAGGGCTCTCCGAACTCCCACGGCTTCGTCAACCCGCGCGACATCGAGCAGATGTGGAAGGACCAGTTCGACTGGGTCCACCGCGAGATGGACTACGCCGTCTACGCGTTCACCATCCATCCGGACGTCTCGGGACGCCCGCAGGTCCTCCTGATGCTGGAGCGCATGATCGAGTACATCAACGGCCACGACGGCGTGAAGTGGGCGACCTTCGAGGAGATCGCCGACGACTTCGCCCGGCGCCAGCCCCGCGAGGAAGCCGTTCCGAGCCCGACCTAGGGGGAAGCCGGAGGGGAGAGGGGAGGCCCAGTGTTTGCCTGCTCTGCGGCGAGCCCGTCTCCGGCTCCCACCGGACTGACCGACACGTCGGGGACAGAGCCCACCCGAGGGGCGACGGCGTCTACACCTCCGTGAGCGCCGCCGCTGCCGCGCCCACCGGGCCTCCCTGGCGAACGAGGTCCTGAGTCACAAGGGTCTTACCTGAAGGACCGGTGCGAAGTACGCCCTCACGGAAAGGGCCCTCCGGGCTCGTCGGGACCCCGGCTCCTCGTGGCCTACGGCGTCAAGGCTCGACGGACGGTGGTCCCTCGACCCGTTGAACGAGAACCCCGGGAGGCGCTGTGTGTTGCGGCCCCCGGGACGGAGCAGCGTGGAAGCCCGCGACCGGATTCCTGGGGAGCGGCAAGACCACCCTGCCGTCTCGGGTGCTCCCGGAGCCCGGGGCGGCGAAGGCGGCCGTGCTCGTCAACGAGTCCTCGATACGGGCGGCCCTATCGTCCACATTGGTATCCAGCGCATCATGCCCCGGTCCCTCCCTCTCGATGCCTGGCGCCTGACGAGGACCGCCGCTGTTGCCCCGGCTTCATCTCGCCTGCGGGGTCTCGTCCGAGGAGATCCAGGTTCCCTCGAAGCCTTATTATCGTCGGCGCGGACCCGCTCTGGCTCGAAGCAGACGTTCCCGTCTGGCGGTGCGTGATCTCTCACCCGGAAAAAGAGCAATATCCGCGTAACCTTGGGTTATGCAGCAGAGACGAGAGAAGATGCGGGAGATGCGCCCGCTCCTGGAGATAGGCCGGATCTTTCACGAGCCCTCGGTCGAGGAGTACGCGCGGGGGCGTGAGATCCTGTCCCGATTCCCGGATGCGGAGCGCGTCGAGGTTCCGTCCCACTGGAATATCGAGGGCCTGCACGGCAACGAGGGGCTTGTCGGCGACTGGCTGGGGACGAAGCGCGGCGTCCTCGTCCTCGGCGTCAAGAAGTCGCTCGCCTGCCGCCCCAACGGCAGGAGCGCGGACTTTATAGCCCCGTCCCACTCCAACGGCTGCGCGATGGCCTGCGCCTACTGCTACGTCCCGCGCCGCAAGGGCTACGCCAACCCCATAACCACCTTCGTGAACATCGAGGGCATCAAGGAGGCCGTCGAACGCCACGCGAGAAAGCAGGGCCTGAAGATGGAGCCGAACCCGGTAGACCCGATCTTCTGGGTCTACGACATCGGGGAGAACGGCGACTGCTCCGTCGACGCGACGGTGAGCGACAACGTGAAGGACATAGTCGACCTCTTCAAGGGAATACCCAACGCCAAAGCTTCCTTCGCCACGAAGTACGTCAACCGGGACCTGCTCG
Source organism: uncultured Rubrobacteraceae bacterium (assembly GCA_902806105.1). Next base: position 2,499 of record CADCVI010000168.1, on the reverse strand, counting down.
GCTACGAACCCCAGGGGAAGACGCGCATCCGGTTCAGCCTCATGCCCGAGCCTGTCTCGAAGGTCGTCGACGTGAGGACGAGCCGCATTCGGGACCGCATAGCGGCGATAAACGATTTCGTCGAAGCCGGCTACGAGGTCCACGTCAACTTCAGCCCCGTCATCGTCTACGAGGGCTGGCGCGCCGACTACCGGGAACTGTTCTCCTGGCTCGACGACGCCCTCTCGCCGGAGGCCAAGGCGCAGCTCGCCTGCGAGGTGATCTTCCTCACCCACAACGAGGCCCTCCACGAGGTCAACCTCGGCTGGCACCCCAAAGCCGAAGACCTCCTGTGGACCCCCAACCTTCAGGAGAGAAAGGTCTCCGAGAACGGCGCCGTGAACGTCCGCTACGCACGCGCGAAGAAGGGCAAGATGGTGAAGCTCTTCAAGGCCATGCTCGCCGAGAGCCTGCCCTACTGCAAGGTCCGTTACGCCTTCTAACGGAGGCCAGCCGCTCGCCATGCCACGGGTCAGGGCTAGCACTGGGGGATGCTCGCCCTCCCGTCCCCGCATGAAGCCTCGCAGATCTGTTCGAGAGCCTTGGCCGCGCGTTCGGTCTCTACCAACCTCCTAGTTGTTCCTTGGGGCAGGGTCCGGCGCATTCGGAGATTACCCCATTGTTGTGGTAGCTTATCGCGCACGGCGGTTCGTATGATTCGGAAGGGTTTCATCATGAGGTCGAAGGCGAGAAAGAAGTCGCGCGGTACGGGCCGTGCTCCTGTATGCGCAAGGCCACGCGGGGCATGCGTGAGCATCGACGGACACGGGGTCTGAGGGTGGGGTCTCGCCCCGCCGCTGCCCCTGCACGCCCGTTCGCATCCTTCCTGATCTCGCTAGCCCTCGGGGCGATGCTGTTCGGGTGCGGGTCGGGGGAGGAGGGGGCGGAGGGCGCCCCGGCCGAGCCACGGCCGGCGACCGCCGAGGAGACCGTAAAGGCGGGAGCCCCCGAGGAGACCGGAGCCGCCGCCGAGGAATCGGCGCGCACGGCTACCGTGAGGCTCTCCGGGACGGAGGGGACCATCTACGCGGGAAGCTACGGGAACCTCGACGGCTCGGAGTACGCCGAGGGCCTGCTGGAGGGTGAACCCGTGGAGTTCACGGTCGACCTCCGCGAATCGGGCTTCGACGTCGTCAACGCGTCGTTCTCCAAGCCTGGCGTCGATGACGACGGGACGCTCAAGATCGAGATACTCGCCGGCGGCGAGGTCGTCGCCGAGCAGGAGGCCGAGACGCAGTACGGCACCCTGAACCTGACCTGGAGCTCCGAGGGCTAGGCACAGAGTAAGGGGTGGCCGCGGCGCCACGACCACGAGTCGACCGCCCGAAGCACCGGGAAAGTGTGGAACTGTCGGACGGGATCGGGCGAACCTGACGCAAATTCCGCAGGTACCCGCCGCGGGGGAGCTACTCGGGTGCTCGGAACGATCCGCGGCCTGGATCTGCGCTGTCGAGCGTCCGCTACGCGAGGCCGGAACCACCGCCTACGATTTCTACACGCCGGACCCCTGCCTGAAGGAAGACGCCGTGGCCCGCGCTCTCACAGGCTAAATGGCCTCCGATGGAGCACGGAGCGAAGACGGGCCGATGACCTTCGAGGAAGCGATGCTCGTACGGCCCGAGACGCGATGCTCGTGCTGCGGTGGCCCGCCGGGGGCCTGGTAGCCGCCCACCTGCTCTGACGACAGGGTCTTCCTCGGTACCATCCCGGGCTGGAGCATCGTTGCGGTTCGGACGAGCCTTGCAACCCGATAAAGGATGCCGTCCGTCTGCTCTCACGCGCCGCAAGGGCGCGTGTCCCGGGCGAGACTGGGCATTTTGTCCCGACAGAGATCCTCCATTTGAGGGATGTTCCTGGCCCCTGCCGGGGCTACGTTCTCAGTAACGTATGGCGCGGTCGACGACCACTCTCCTGCTGTTGTGCGAGCAGCGTGCGTGCTCCGTGTGTGGTCCACCGCCCGTTCGGGAGCCAAGGTAGGGGTAGTCCCACCCCCGGGAAGGGAGTAGAGAAAGATGAGAAGGATCACCACCATGACGACGCTGTCGATGCTGATGATAGCCCTCACGGCTGGCGCGGCCTACGCGGCGACGATCTACGGCACGAACTACGGGGACGCCCTGTACGGCACCTCGCGGGCAGACACGATGCACGGCTACGGCGGTGCAGACCTGATGTACGGCTACGGCGGCGCCGACCTGATGTACGGGGGCAACGAGGCCGGCTGGGGGGACAAGCTCCTCGGCGGTACCGCCAACGACCGTATCTACGGTCAGAACGGCGACGATGCCCTCTACGGCGAGAGCGGGAACGACAGGTTGTACGCTGGCTACGGCGACGACCTGGTGCAGGGCGGCTACGGCAACGACACCCTGAACGCTGGCCCCGGCGCCGACAGGATAAACGCCCAGGACGGCCAGAGGGACTACATAGAGCTCTGTGGCTCCGGCGCGTACGACCTCG
>CADCVI010000167.1 GCA_902806105.1 uncultured Rubrobacteraceae bacterium | reverse complement strand
CCGGCCCACCGCCTACGCCGCCTCTCGCCCGATGCGATAGTGCGCCACAGGCCCCGCCGTCGGGATGAGTCCCCCGAGGGCCTCTCCCGCTCCATCGTCGAACGGGCCGCCGAGATCCGTCGCTCCCTCACCGAACTCCCCACCGACGAGACCCGCATCGAGATGTGCGCCCTGGGCTACCGCGCCTGCGCCAACGACATGATCACGCTGACCCACCTCGTGAACGAGGCCCTCCCCAACGCCCCCCTCGTCGACCGCCTCAAACTCCGCCGCGCCCGCAAGAGGGCCATAGACGCCCTCGCCGAAGCCCGCGAAGCACTCCCACCGGAAGCCCTGCGAGCCTCCCGGCAGGAACAGCAGTAAGCCTCAGCGGTCAGCTCTAGAAGGTTCGGCGCTACGCCACGCGTTTGGGACGCCGCCAGAACCGCGCCACTCTCGACATGACCTGGCTACGTCTGGCAGGCACTTGCTGACCGCTGAAGCCTAAACGGCGACTATCTCGCGCACCTCGGGCACGTCGCGCCGGATCAGGCTCTCTATGGCGTAGGCGAAGTCCAGTTGGGAGAGCGGGCAGCCCTTGCAGGCGCCGAGCATCTGGATGCTCACGGTGCCGGTCTTCTCGTCGCAGGCGACGATGCGGGCGTCGCCGCCGTCGGCCTTGAGGGCCGGGCGCACCTTGTCGAGGGCGTCCTGCACCCGGCTTCGCATGTCGCCTCTCTCCTGCATCCGCGGTCGATTATATACGAGCGGTCGGACGCGTCTCTGCCGGGCGGTAGTAGAATGGTTGGCCTTATGGAGATCGCCTTTTCGGAGGGAAGCGTATGACGGACGATGGTCGGAACCTGCTCGTGATCGGGGCGCCGGAGCACGACGCCTACGCCTACCACCTCTCCGGCTTTCTGGCGCCGGACGACGTGATCTGCCTCCGCGTGTCCGGTAAAACCTTCCTTGCGGTCTCCTCCCTGGAGTACGGCCGGGCCCAGAAGGCCGCCCCCACGGACGAGCTGCTCTCCTACGATGAGCTGGAGATCTCGAAGCTCTCCCGCGAGCTGAAGAGCGGCGCGAAGGGCTACGCCCGGGCGATCCGGAACCTACTCGAAAAACTCGGCGCGGCGGACGCCCCCCTCTCCGTCCCGCCGACGCTAGCCGTAGCCTACGCCGACGCCCTGCGCGACAGCGGCCTCACCCTGAACCCCGAAAGGAAGCTCTTCGAGGGCCTCCGCCGCGCCAAGACCTCCGAGGAGGTCGCCCACGTCGAGAGGGCCCAGCGCGCCGTCGAGGAGGCCTGCAAGCACGCCGCGGGCATCCTGCGGGAGGCGGAGGTCGACGGGGACGGCGCGCTCCTCTGGCGGGGGGAGGCCCTGACGAGCGAGATCCTGCGCTCGGAGATAAACGTCGAGCTCCTGCGTCGCAACTGCCTCGGCGACGGCACCATAGCAGCCGGCGGATCCCAGGCCGCCGACCCGCACGAGCGGGGCAGCGGTCCCCTGAGGACGGGCGAAGCAATCATCTTAGACATCTTCCCCAAAGACCTGTCGAGCCGGTACTACGCGGACATGACCCGCACGTTCGTGAAGGGCGACCCGAGCGAGGAGCTCCGGAGGATGTACGACGCCGTACTGGAGAGCCAGGAGGCGGCCCTCGCCATGATCGGGCCCGGCGTCAACGGCAGGGACGTGCACCGAAAGGTGGCCGACGTCCTGCACGAAGCGGGTTACAAGACCAACGTCCACGACCAGGAGCCGGGCAGGCCGCTTACCGAGGGCTTCTTCCACGGTACGGGGCACGGCGTCGGGCTGGAGATCCACGAGGCCCCCCGCATCGCCCCGGTAGACGAAGAGCTCATCCCCGGCGACGTAGTCTCCGTCGAACCCGGCCTCTACTACCCCGAGGTCGGCGGCGTCCGCATCGAAGACCTCGTGGTCGTCACCGAAGACGGCTGCCGAAACCTTACCCGCTTCCCGAAGGAGTTTGTTGTATAGGTTCTAGGCTTCAGGCTTCAGGTCTGAGCCCGAAGCGGACACTTGTCCTTGCAAAGCATTCGGAGCCGGTCTTGGAACCAGACATGGCCCCGAAACGTTGGCATCTCTCAGAGAGGGGCCGCTCTGGGAGCGTTCTTCTGGGCGAACGCCTCGCAACGTACGGGCCTCGGGTCGTGGTCTCTAGCGAGGAGCCGAAGGCCGTGGAGACGGCGGAGATCGCCGCGGGGCGTCTGGGGGTCGCATGCTCCGTATATCCGGGGCTGCACGAGCACGACCGGACGGACGTGCCGTTCCTGGGCGACGAGGAATTTGGGTGGGCGGCCAGGAGCTTCTTCGAGAGACCAGACGAGGTCGTGTGGGGCAACGAGACGGCGCGGCAGGCGGAAAGCAGGTTCGAGAGCGCCGTGCGGAACGTGCTCGACGAGCGTGAGGAACGGGTGGTCGCGATAGTCGCTCATGGGACCGTGATCTCCCTGCTGGTCGCACGGTACAACGACCTCGATGCCTACGCCCTCTGGCGCAGCCTCGGCCTCCCCTCCTTCTGCGTCCTGTCCGCGGAAGAGTTCCAGCTACGAGAGACCGTACCCAACCTCGAAACCTAGAACCTCAAAACCTCTTACCCGACCGTCTCGAAGTGTTGAACGGTGGGAAATGGATCGTAGAAGTGGTGGAGCAGGCGCTTCCATTCCCCGTATGCTTGGGAACCGCGGAAGCCCTCAGTGTGGTCTTCGAGCATCTCCCGGCGCACGAGCAGGATGTACCTCTCCGGCGTCTCGACGCAGCGCTATAGCTCGTGGGAGAGGTAGCCGGGCGCGGAAGATATGATCTCCGAGGCTTCGGCGAAGGCCTTCTCGAACTCGCGCGTCCTGCCGGGTAGGACGTCGAGCAGGGCGACCTCCAGGATCAACCGCGGCCCTCGCCCTGGCGGGAGTTGTAGATCTCGCCGCCACGTTCGGCGTACTCCCGCAGGACCCCGGCGGCCTCTTCGCGCAGGACGTCCCGCCCCACGGTTATGCCGCGCTCTTCGAGGGCGCCGACCCACCGGGTGGGCTTTACGCCCTCGTCGAAGCCGACGGCGCGGGCGTCCTCGTCGCGGGCGGCGCAGACGAGGTGCCTGACGCCGGACCAGGGGGTCGCACCCAGGCACATCGCGCACGGCTCCGTGCTGGCGACGAGCTCGTAGGGCGGGAGGTCTCTGGCGCCGAGGTCGAAGGTGCCGACGACCTTTTGCGCGACCATGATCGCGACCATCTCGGCGTGGAAGACGGAGCAGCCCGACCCCACGACGAGGTTCACGCCGGGCGCGAGCAGGCGCCCGGTCTCCCGCTCGAAGACCGCGGCCCCGAACGGCCCGCCGGTCCCGTTGCGCACGTTCAGCCGCGAGAGCTCCACCACGAAGCGCATCCGGTCCTCGACGGTCCGCAAGACGCGGTCCCCGCCAGACACATCCCCCACCCAATCTGGGAGGCGGAGCGTTACCTCGGGGGGCGCGTTGTTCTTCCTCTCCATCGTCCGCGCATGATAGCAAGCGTCCGCCGGGATGCTACAGTGAGGGAGTTCGGCGAGAGAGGGAGAGAGGGCTTGGAGAGCAGACGCCTGGAGGAGAGCATCTCCTTTTCGGAGGAGAAGATGAAGAAGAACCCCCTCTTCGACTCGCCTAACCTCTTCTACGACGCCTACTGCCTGCTTCCCGGCCAGTCCCAGAAGGTGCACTCTCACGAGGATTCGGACAAAGTCTACTTCGTCGTCAGGGGCGCGGGCCGCTTCACCGTGGGCGCGGAGGAGGCTGACCTCGCCGAGGGCAACGCCGTCATCGCCCGCGCCGGCGTCCCCCACGGCGTCCGCAACGACTCGCCCGACGAGCTCGTCCTGCTCGTGACGATGGCCCCGAGGCCCTCCTAGAACGATGCCGGCCAGGGAAGCCCCGCAGCCGCCCTACGTGCTCCTCTACGAGGAGGCCGCGCCCGGCATGGAGCCGCTCCTCATCTCCGTCGACGACCGCCCCTCGTTGCCGCTCTTCGACTCCCCCGCAAAGGCCCAGGCCTTCCTCGACTCCACGGACTTCGGCCCCGACTGGAAGCCCGTCGAGGTCTCCGGCGCCGGCCTCCTCGTCGTGCTGGAAGCATGCCGCGGCAAGGCGGAGTACGTCGCCCTCGACCCGCCGCCGGCCGGGGAGGGCGGCATGAGGGTGGAGATGGGACGCCTGGAAGAGCTCATAGACGCGCTCCAGACGGGCGGGGACGAGACGGACCTGTTCGGCCTCGGAGGGCTGGACAGGAACTAGGGCCGCCCGTCGGCTTCTTGTACTTTCTGATGCCCGGCGGTGGGGTTCTCCGAAACGAACTGCGGGGGCGCCGAGCCTCAGCAGACCGCGCCACGGAGTATCGGCACGCTCCGGCCTTCGACGCCACTTCCGGTTTTCGGCCCTTCGGTTCTACTGAAAGCTGAGAGCTCACGGCTGATAGCTGACGGCTTTACAGGCCCGTCGCGGCGCCCTCGCCCCTGGGGTCCGCGCCGCCAGTGAAGCGATCGAGGTTCCCCTCCCCGCCGTACTCGATGGCGAGGCCGTGGGCGTTACCGAAGCCGAACTCGTCCACGTAGACATTGTGGCCGAGGGCCTCGAGCTCGGACTGGACGTTCGCCGGTATCTGCGGTTCGACGCCGAGGAGGTCGGGGATGACGAAGCTGAAGCGGGGGACGCTTATGGCCTGCTGGATGTCCATGTCGAAGGCCTCTATGTTCGTGATCATCTGCGTCGTGGTCTGGGGGATGGTCCGCCCGCCGGGCGTCCCGAGGGCGACGATGGGCCTGCCGTCGCGCAGCACGATCGTCGGGCAGAGCGCGTACAGGGTCTGGCGGCCGGCGTAGACGTCGAAGACGGTCCCCTGGGGCTCGAAGCGGCTCCAGGCGAGCTGGTCGTTCAGCCAGAGCCCGGTCCCCTCGGGCATGAGCTTGCTCCCGAAGACGTTGCCAAGGGTCTGCGTGGAGGAGACGACGTTGCCCTCCCGGTCTGCGACGACGAAGTGCGTCGTGTGCCCGACGCTCGCCTGGGCACTCGCAGAGGCCGAGGCGGAGGCGTCCGTCGTGGGTACGTAGCCAGTGGGAGAGCAGCTCTTGGCGGAGTCGGAGGTTATGGGCGACTCGATCGGCCCGGCGGCAGAGAAGTCAACGGTGGTGGCCTGCTCGGCGTAGTAGGGCTCGGAGAGGAGCCTGTCCAGCGGTGGATCCGCAGCGTACTGGCTCGTCTGGGAGAAGGCGTCCTTGGAGATCTCCGTGAGCGCGTGGATGTAGGGGGAGGTGTTCTGGCCGAGGGAGGCGGGATCCAGCTCTCCCATCGTGCCGAGCCGGACGAGGGCGCCCCAGGCGGTCGATGGCGGCCCTGCCGTGACGATCCTTTTGTCCCCGTACTCCGAACTAGCGGTGGGCCGCCAGCGGGCGCGGTTCTCCCGCAGGTCCTCCTCGGTAAGGAAGCTGCCGTTCTCCCTGGCCTCGGCGACCATGGCCCGCCCGAGCTCGCCGCCGTAGATCGCGCCGGCGCCTCTATCCGCTATGAGGCGCAGGGAGCCGGCCAGGTCGTCCTGGACGAGGCGGTCGCCGGCGCGCAGCGGGGCGCCTTCCCTGCCGTAGATCTCCTGCGCGTGCGCCGGAAAGGCGGGGTACTCCGAGCCGATCCAACCGGCCGTCTCCTCCCCGATGACGAACCCATCCTCGGCGTAACCTACGGCTGGCTCGAAGAGCCGGGACCACTCCTCCTCGCCGTACTCCTCCCACATGAGCCGCCACGCGTTGAGGTTGCCCGGCGTCGAGACGACCGGGCCGCCGCAGCGGTTCTCCTCGTAGCCAGGCGTCGGCGGCCTGAAGACCGAAGGGTCGAGCGTCTCGGGCGTCCTGCTGCCGGTCTCCAGGAAGCGGGTCTCCCCCCTCTCGGCGTCGTAGACGACCGTGGCGCCGTACCCCCCGACCCCGCTCATCATCGGCTCGACGACGTTGAGGGCCGCGCCTACGGCGACGGCCGCGTCGAACGCGTTGCCGCCGTCCTCGAGAACCTCCACCCCCGCCCGCGTCGCCAGCGGGTGGGCGGCGCTCACCATCCCGTTAGTCCCGACCGCCGCCCGGGAGGCCGTGCTCGTCGTCGCCGGCCCGTCGCGCAACTCCGGCTCCCCATCGGCCGGCAGCGCACCCTCCGAACCTTGACCGCCGGAAGGCCGGTCCGGCGCGTCCTCCGCGGTGGACTCCTCCACGGCGGCATCTTCTGCCGAAGACCTCTCCGCGACCGTCCGCTCGGCTGTGGGCTCGCGGCCTACTTCTGAGCCCGAATCCCCTTGCGGTGGCGCGGGCTGGGCGCCGCACGAGCAGGCGGCCAGTACGAAGAAGGCGAGGAGGAGCCGCTTCACCCCCGCCGCGCCTCGCCTGCCCAATCCCTCAGAACCGGATACCTGAAGCCTAAAACCTCTAAGCCCTGAGCCTCTCGAGGTGCTCCCTGCGGAACTTCGCGACCTTCGGGGCGATGATCACCTGGCAGTAGGGCTGGTAGCCGTTGCTGGCGAAGTAGTTCTGGTGGTAGTCCTCGGCCACGTAGAACCTCTCGAACGGCACGACCTCGGTGACGATGGGGTTGTCCCAAATGCCCTG
>CADCVI010000166.1 GCA_902806105.1 uncultured Rubrobacteraceae bacterium | reverse complement strand
AGAGGGATATCCGGCGGCTTCTTGCACGATAGGAAGGGCTCCCGAGGATTCGCGAGGCATTGCGGCGACCTCACGGGCATACCCGAGAGGACTCGTTTCGACGCCCTCCGTCTTGCCGTAGCGTTCCAGGAAGGCGTTCCGGGTAAAGTGGTCTCGGAGATGCTCGGGCGTAGCAGCATCGAGCAGACCCTCGACACGTACGGCCGCGTCATGCCCGGCATGCGGGCGGACGCGGCGAAGAAGCTGGATCCCGCCCTTTTCTGAGGCCGTGTTCGTCGGCAGGGGGCAAAAACCGCATAGGTAAGACGGATAGGGGAGTATCGTGAGGATAGTTCAATTGTCGGACATTCACGTCGGGTCGGGTCTCTTCAAGCCCGACCTCTTGTCTGCCGCGATCGAGGAGACAAACGAGCTCGCGCCGGACCTCGTGGCCATCGTCGGGGACCTGACCATGGAGGGCTACAGGTGGGAGTTCGAGGAGGCCAGGGGCTACCTCGACCGTCTCGAATGCCCGAACGTGGTCTTCGCGATGGGCAACCACGACGCGAAGAACGTCGGGTACCGTCACTTCGAGGAATTTTTCGGGATGAGGGAGAGGGCCGCGACGATCTCGGTCCCCGAAGGCGAGGCGAAGGTCGTCACGCTAGACTCGACCAAGCCGGACCTCGACGAGGGCGAGGTCGGCCGGGAGCACTACGCCTGGCTAGATTCCGAGTTTCGCGGCTGGGACCGCGGGCCGAGGATACTCATGATCCACCACCACATCCTCGCCGTCCCCGGCACGGGCCGGGACGTGAACAACCTGCGCGACGCGGGCGACGTCATGGCGATCCTGCGGGAGCTGAAGGTAGACATGGTCCTGTCGGGCCACCGCCACGTCCCTTACGTCTGGAGCATCTCGGGGGTACGCATCGTCCACTCCGGCACCGCGTCGACCATGCGCGTCCGGGGCGTGTGGCCGCCATCCTACAACATCATAGAGTTCGACCAGGAGTCCGTGAAGATCTGGCTGCGAGAGCCCGGCAAGGGGGAGCGTCAGCCCCTCGCCTCGTTCTCGCGCAGGCCCGTCACCACGAGCGAGTTCTACCCGGATTTCGGCAACTTCGTCACCTACGACAAGTTGCCCTTCCTGAGGGGCTAGGGCTAGCCGGGGGGCTGTAGAAGGCCCTCCGCCCGGTCGAGCTGGCCGGTCTTCTCGAACGCCTGGCGGAGGAGCTCGCGGGCCTCCTCGCGTTCCTCGTCGCTGCGGCTCTTCTCGAGGACCGTGCGGATGCTCTCCTCGATGCCCGCGTCGTCGAAGGCCATGTCGGGGAGGCCCACGACTACCTCCCGGATCTGGCGGTAGATGAAGTCCGGCTCGCCGGCGTAGACCCAGCTCCGGCGGGCCAGCACCCACGCCCAGCCCTTCATGCGAATGGTGTTCTCGATGTCCTCGTCTTCGAGGTCCCTCATCTCCATGCGCATCCTGTGCGCCGTGAGGACCTCCGGCTTTATCTTCACTATCGCGGTCATGAGTCTATTCTAGGTGACGCGAGGGGATCCGTCCGTAAACGTGGCGAGGGGACCCCGGAAGGCCCCCTCGCCAAGAAACCTCGTGCCTAGGGTGCTTACTGCTCCAGGAGGCCGTTCTGTTCGAGGTGCTCGCGGGCGACGTCGGCGGGCTCCTCCTGTTCGAGGTCGACCTTGCCGTTGAGGTTGCGCATGATATCCACGTCGAGGGTCTCGGAGACGGAGTTGAGGATCTCCTCCATCTCGGGGTTCTCCTCCAGGGCGTCGTTGCGGACGACGGGGGCCGGATAGTAGAACGGCCAGATGCTCTTGGTGTCCTCCAGGATTTTCAGGTCGTCGGAGGAGAGCTGGCCGTCGGTGAGGAAGCCGACGCCGACGTCAGCCTCGTTGTCCAGGACGCCCTGGTAGCGGAGGCCGAGGTCGTTGGCGATCGTGATGTCCTTGAAGTCCAGGCCCGGGTAGTTCTCCTGCATGTTCGGGTAGCCGTCGGAGCGGTCCTGGAACTCGGAGTAGGAGGCGAAGCGGAGCTCGCCCGAGACGGCGGCGAGGTCCTCGATGGTCTGGAGGTTCTGCTCCTCGGCGATCTCGCGGCGGACGAAGATGCCGTAGTTGTTGTTGAAGTCCGCCGGGGTGAGCATCGTGGCCGGGTTCTCGCGTTCGGCGTAGCGCGTTCGCGCCTCCTCGTAGGTCGCCTCCGGGGTCGGCGGGTTCTCCCCTTCGAAGCCCAGGATCGCCACGAGCGCCGTTCCCGTGTACTCGGGGTAGAAGTCGATCTGCCCGTCCTGCAAGGCCCGGTCGGCGATCTGCTCGCTACCGAGGTTGAGCTGGCGCTCGACGTTGAAGCCCTTTGCCTCCAGCGCCTGCGCGTAGAGCTCCCCGAGGACGAACTGCTCGGTGAAGTTCTTCGAACCGACGGTAACGGACGGACCATCGCCCTCACCGCCACCGCCGCCCTGGCCGCCTCCTCCCGCGTTGCCGCAGGCCGCGGCCGAGAGCACGAGGAGCGCGACGAGCGTCGCGCGGAGCATGACCTTTATCTTCATCTATGCGTCTCCTTCTATCTGTACGTTACGGGTCGTTTACTTGCCGCGCCGCTTGCGGGCCACGCGCAGGCCCTTCGGGGTGAAGGCTCGTTCCAGAAAGCCGAAGCCGAGCTCCGTGATGATCGCAAGCACGGCCACGGCGAGGGCTCCGGCGATCTGGACGGCGGGGAGGTTGCGCTGAAAGCCGAGGACGATAAGCTGGCCGAGGCCGCCGCCGCCGACGAACGTCGCGAGCGTGGCGCTCGCCACCACCTGCACCGCAGAGGTGCGCACGCCCGCGAAGATGATCGGGGCGGCGATGGGCACCTGCACGCGGGCCATAATCTGGCTCGACGAGAGCCCCATGCCCTTCGCCGCGTCTATGACCTGCGGGCTGACCTGCCGGAGCCCCGTCGAGGCGTTGATGAGGATCGGTGGGATCGCAAGCGCCGTGAGCGCGACGAGGGAGGTCGCGAAGCCGAAACCCAGGAACGGGAACGCGAGGGCCAGGAGCGCGAGGCTCGGCACCGCGCGCCCGATGTTGCCGATGTTGATGGCCACCGCCGACAGGACCGCAGAGCGGCTGACGAGCAGCGCGACCGGCAGCGCGATCGCCACCCCCAATAGGAGCGCGACGACGGAGAGCTGGACGTGCGTGACGAGCAGCGGGATAAAGTCCGGCCTGCGGAAGACCTCGAAGAGCGATCCCATGCTACGCCCTCCTCGTCCGTGCCCAGGGCCTGAGGTAGCGCTCCAGGGTGAGGAGCAGAAGGTCCGCCGCCACGGCGAGCAGCGTCGCAAGGACCGCGCCGACGATCACGCGCGTCGGGAAGTTGCGGCTGATGCCGAGGAAGATCAGCTCTCCCAGGCCCCCGCCCCTGATGTACGCCCCGATGGTCGCGATCCCGATGATCGTCACCGTCGCTATGCGGATGCCCGCGACGATCACCGGCAGGGCCAGCGGCAGCTCCACGCCGAACAGGATCTGGCGGGACGTGAGCCCCATGCCGCGCGCCGCGTCCTTCGTCTCGTCGGGGACGGCGTCCATCCCGGCCACGACGTTGCGGATCAGGACGAGCAGCGAGTACGAGACGAGCGCGATGATGACGGCCGTCGGCCCGATTCCGATGCCGGGGACGGTGACGAGGAAGGCGAAGAGGGCGAGGCTCGGGATGGAGAACAGGATGCCCGTGAGGAACGCCACCGGAGCGTACGCCTTGCGGTAGCGCGAGACGAGGACGCCGGTCGGCAGCGAGATCACGAGCGCGATCCCGACCGAGACGAACGAGAGGTACATGTGCCCTATTAGGGCCGGTAGGATCTCGTCCCCGAAGTTCTCCCCGATCCAGCCCCAGTCGATAAGCTTCGGCTCCAGGTCCTGGAGCAGCGCGAGGCCCGCTGTCGCGGGCTCCCCGACGCTAGGCACGCGCCCCCCTGGTGAGGCCCTCGATCGCCTCCATCGTGAGGAGCCTCCTGCTGCCCCCATCCCCCTCGACGACGCCCCGCCCGACCCCGGCGCCCATGAGGGCGGAGAGGGCGTCGCGCACGGTGAGCCGGTCGCTGAGGGTAGGGAGCCCCTCGCCGTTGCCGTTCGCCGGTTCGAGGTCCATCTCCGAGACGCGGGTGAGGGAGAGGCGCTTGAGGATCCTGTCCGCCCCGACGAAGTTCGTCACGAATTCGGAGGCCGGGTTCGTCAGGATCTCCTCGGGCGTGTCGTACTGGGCGAGGACGCCGCCTTCTTTCAGGATCGCGATCCGATCCCCCATCTTTATGGCCTCGTCGATGTCGTGCGTGACAAAGACGATGGTCTTGCGGATCTCCTGCTGAATCCTCAGGAATTCGTCCTGCAGGCGGCTCCGGTTTATGGGGTCGACGGCGCCGAACGGCTCGTCCATGAGCATGATCGGCGGGTCGGCGGCAAGCGCCCGCGCCACCCCGACACGCTGCTGCTGCCCGCCGGAGAGCTCCGCCGGATAGCGGTCCCGGTACACGGCCGGATCCAGCCCCACGAGCTCCAGCAGCTCGTCGACGCGGCCCTTTATGCGGGTCTTGTCCCACTCGAGAAGCTGGGGCACGATCGCTATGTTGTCGGCGATGGAGCGGTGGGGGAACAGGCCTATCTGCTGGATCGCGTAGCCGATCTTGCGCCTGAGCTTCGTCCCGCTCATCGCCGTGTTCGGCTCACCGTCTATGAGGATCTGCCCGGAGGAGGGCTCTATCAGGCGGTTGATCATGCGCATGCTCGTCGTCTTGCCGCAGCCGGATGGCCCCACCAACACACAGATCTCCCCGTCGAGCACCTCGAAGGAGAGATCGTTGACGACCGGCCTGGTGCTACCGGGATAGGTCTTGACTACACCCTTAAACTCGATCATAGATTCTCCACAACCTCCACGGATACTTCCACATCCCCTGCGCTACGCACGCGTTCGCGAACTCGATCACCACTTCTCCCAGCTTCTGAATGCCTCGATAATTGAAAAAGTATAATCTACCTGTCGGGTCTCTGTCCTAGCATTGCGTAGACTTATCCCTTTTGGTGTATACCTTTGCCGTGCGAAAGCAGCTTACTTATCGCCCGAGGATCGTCCTCGCCGGCGGCGGCCACGCCCACCTCTACGCCCTGCGCCGTGTCGCCGACCTGACCCGAAGCGGCTTCGACGTAACCCTCGTCGACCCTTCGCCCTTCCTCTACTACTCCGGCATGGCGACCGGCGTCGTCTCGGGCACCTATGCCCCCGAGGAGGACCGCATAGACACCCGCCGCCTCGTCGAGGAGGGCGGCGGCTCGTTTATAGAGGGTCGCGTCCGTACCGTCCGTCCGGAGGAGCGTATCCTCGTCCTCGACGGCGGCGGCACGGTCCCCTACGACGCCGCCTCGTTCTGCACGGGCAGCCGCGTCCCCGGCGGCCAGGCCTCCGGCACCGGCATCGTCCCCATAAAGCCCGTCGAGAACGCAGCCGAGGTGAACCGGCGCCTGCGCTCTTGGGATGGAGGCAATCCCATAAGGCTCCTCGTCGTGGGCGGCGGGGCCGCGGGCTGCGAGGTCGCCGCCAATGCCCTCGCCCTGCTCGACAGGCTCGGCGCGGGGGGCGAGGTCACGGTGGCCGAGAAGGGTGGCTTCCTGCTCCCGGGCTCCTCGCGTGCCGCGCGCCGGAGCATCACCTCCTATCTTGTCGGGAGGGGCGTGCGCGTCCTGACGGGCACCGAGGTCGTCTCCCACGCCAACGGCATCGCTCGTTCCGCCGACGGTCGGGAACTGGGGTACGATCTCGCCGTCCTCGCCGTCGGAGCCGAGGCGAACGAAGACGCCTTTCGCGGCTCGGGCCTGCCGGTCGTCCCCGGTGGCGGCCTGTGGGTGGACGGCGCCCTGAGGAGCATCGCGGATGCGAGGATCTTCGGCGGGGGAGATGCGGTCTCCTTCCGCGGCGTCGGCCTCCCGAAGCTGGGCGTCTACGCTATCCGCCAGGGCCCGGTCCTCCACCACAACCTCCAGGCCGTACTTCGGGGCGAGCCCCTCAGGCGATTCAAGCCCCAGAGACGCTTCCTCTACGTCCTGAACCTCGGAGACGGCACCGGCCTCGCCGCCTACGGTCCCCTCGCCTGGCGCGGACGCCTCGCCTGGCGGCTAAAGAACCTCATCGACCGCAGGTTTGTCGCCGAGTACGGCGTGAAGGGGTAGGGCCTGCCCCGAAGGATCGAAAAACTCCCGTACGCCGAGCGTACAATGCTCAGACGCCGCTTTGCCCGGGGACCCGGGCATGTCAAAGGAGATGCGAAGCCATTGTCGAACCCTTACGCCCGGCACAACGAGCAGAACAAGGCCAACTTCGACGACGTCTACGACCTGCCGGACCCGCGCGGGTACTTCGAGGCCCTCGGTTCCCTGGATTATCGGGCACCCGAGCACGGGCGCCGCGTCTTCTCCGCGCTGCTCGCTGCCATGCAGGGAGACGGTACCCGATCCAAGGTCCTGGATCTCTGCTGCTCCTACGGCGTGAACGCCGCCCTGCTCAAGCACGACCTGACCCTCGACGACCTCTACGCCCGCTACGCCTCGCCGGACGTCGCTGACCTCTCACCGGACGAACTCGCCGCCGCCGACGCCCGGTTCTACAAGGACCGCGAGAAGCCGTCACCGCCGGAGGTAGTGGGCATCGACGTCGCGGCGAACGCAGTCTCCTACGCGCTACGGGCGGGCGCCATGGACGCGGGGACCGCCGAGAACCTGGAGGATCACGAGCCGTCGGAAGCGCTGCGCCGGGCCGCGCGGGGCACCCGGCTCGTGACGGTCACCGGGGGCGTCGGCTACGTCTGGGAGCGCACGTTCGAGCGCGTGCTCTCGTGCATCGCGGATGGCCCGGAGAACATACGCGGAAGGCCGGAGACGCCGTGGGTCGCCGCGTTCGCGGTGCGCTTCGTGGACTACGCGCCCATCGCCGCGGTGCTCGCCCGCCGGGGCCTCGTGACGGAGAAGCTGTCGGTCCGGACCTTCCCGCAGCGGCGCTTCGAGAGCGACAGCGAGCGCGAACACGTCCTCGGCGAGCTCGCCCGGGCGGGGATAGACCCGGCGGGCAAGGAAGAGTCGGGCTGGTACCACGCGGACTTCTACCTGTCGCGCCCGGCCACGGAGGTATCCGAGGTGCCGCTGGACGAGCTTCTGGGCGCCTCGGGGGCGCTGGACTACTGACGCGCCTCCGGCGGAGCCTCCCTTACCTCCTGCCGACCCCGAGGAGCAGGAAGAGGATGGCGTAGAAGCCGATGGCCGCGAAGCCGACGAAGTAGAGGCCGCCGGAGGAGACGCTCTGTTCCTGCTGGGCGGAGAGCGGCAGGGCTTCGAGGAGGGCGCGGGCGGGGATCTCGAGAAGCTGGGCGAGGCTCACCACCCCGCTCGTCAGACCGTTCTGGTTCGGGTCCACCCCGAGGTAGGAGATGCCAAGATGCATCAGGATGACGATCATGATCAGGATCAGAACGGTTCTAAGGAGCGCCAAGCTCGGTTTCCTTCCTCTGCTACGTGGTCTCGAAGAAGCCGCGCAACGCCGCGGCGGCGGCCTCCGGGAAGAAGAACGCCAGCGACTCCGAATGCGAGACCTCGAAGTAGTTTGTGTCGCTGGTCCCGAGGGCGTTCGAGAGCAGGAACCTCGGCGAGAGCCGGCAGTGTACCTCGAAGCCCTCCGCCCCTTCCAGCCCGTAGAGCGCGAAGTTGAAGCTCGCGAAGCCCTCCGCGTCGAGGTACGAGAAGACCTTCAGCAGCGACCGCGAGAGCGCGCGAAAGTCCTCGCCGGTCAGCTCGAAGAGCGACTCACGCCCGGCGAAGACGCCGAGCACGTCCACATGGCCCATCGGCGCGAAGCCGGTCAGCCAGGAGATGCCCCCTTCTCGCCCGACCCATCGCTCCCCGCCCTCCTCGACCCCGGCCAGGTCCCCGAAATAGCGGCCCCCGTACGCCGCGAGCCCCGCCTCGACGTCTTTCAGGTAGTTTGTCGGCGTGGGGGAGGCGATAAGCTGGTGGTGCGGATGCACGAGCGAGCCGCCGGCGAGCGGCATGTAGTTCCAGTTGATGCTGTAGTGACGGCAGGCATCGCCGTCGATCTCGCGGACCCTGCGAAGGTACTCCACGTCCGCACCGAAGGCGTCCACGAGGAGGTCCTCGGAGAAGCCGTCCAGGGGGACGAAGTCCGCGTCGGAGAGCACGGTGACGGCGCTGTAGCGGTCGTAGGGAAAAAGGTTCGGCACGACGAGCGCCTCGCCGCGAGCGAGCCTCCCGCCGGGGACCCCCTCGACCCCCTCCAGGAACTTCGGCGTGACCTCCTCGCGCCTCCCGGGGGCGAAGGGGTTGAAGCCGGAGCGGAACCGCTCGACCATGCCGCCGACGTCGGGCCTCTCGGCGGCGAAGCCCATGTCCAGGATGCGGCTCGAACGCCCGGTCAGCGGGTCTTGCCGGATCTCGGTGACCTTCTCGACCGGCTCGAAGTCGCGCGTGGGGTCGAGGAAGCGGCATGTCTCGCGCACGGCTCTGAACTCGATCTCCCCCACGTTACCCCCTCGCAAGCCTCCAGCGGCGCCCGACAGTATAGCGGCGTGCTGGAGGTCGTTCTCCGGGGGAGGACCGTGAAGGGGTACGGCTAGGAAGCGGTCTTGTCGCCCGTCTTGTTTTTGGTCCGGATGGCCTGCGAGGTGGTGCGTTCGGAGTCCGGGGAGAATCGCCGCGCCTTGGCGGCCTTGCGGTCGGAGACGCGCTCGAAGTACAGCGCTCCCCCAGCCACCACGAAGCAGAACGCCCCGACGAAGAAGGTGACGGGGTCCCGCATGAAGAGGCCGGCCGCCGCCGCGAGCGCAGGCGTCCACCAGAGAGCGAACAGGAGGCCGGGCTCGCGGGTCCTGCGGTCGGCGGCCATAAACAGGCCCAGTGCTAGTCCGCCCAGCGAGACCAGCCCGACGAGTATCCCGAGAAGGGTGATCAAAACGCCCACTTCACTATGTTACATGACGAAGTACCGAACGTCGTAGAGGGTGTACGAACCCCACGAAAAATTCCTTACCGGCGGCTCATCTCGCGCCGGTAGGCCTTCATGTCTGCCACGAAGTCGTCCCAACCATGTTCCGGCGACTCGACGCGGTTGTTGTAGAGGGAGAACTTGTGGACGAACTCGTGCAGGGCGGTCTCGGTCTCCGAGATGCAACGCGGGAGGGCGACGAGGAGAACCTCCCAGTCCTCTTCTTCCTTGATGTTCCTGATCGCCGCTTTCAAGCCGGGACGATGGTACAAGAAAGCTCCGGGCGAATCGAGGTCCTTGTAGCCCGCCACGACGTCGTAGCCCATCTTCGCGGCGTAGGCCTGAAGGGCAGAGAGCTGCTCCTCGCGGGAGGGGAGGTTCCCCTCGGGGTCGGTCCTTATATACACAGCCGCTCTAGCCACGCGCCGATGATAGCACGGCCGAACTTTCGCCCGCGCCGGGCACCTTCTGGTATATTGAAGGCGTTGCGTCGGGACGTGGCGCAGTCTGGTAGCGCACTCGGCTGGGGGCCGAGTGGTCGCCGGTTCGAATCCGGCCGTCCCGACTCTTCGCTTGTTCTGTGCATCTACGCGGCGGAGGCTTGATCTTTTGGACACGCTGTATCTGCTCATGGGCGTGATCGGTTTCTTCCTTATCATCGCCATCTTTTTCTTCGGCGGCTTCCTGCTGCTGGACTTTATCTTCGGCCGCTCCGGCGGCGACGCGTAGCCCGAACCTGGCCCCATCGTGGCCCGGAGCGCAATCCCCGCGCTCGACGCCCTCGGCATCGTCGAGCTCTCTTGCCTGATCCTTCACGAGGATCACGATCCTCCGCGTCTCGCGCGCGTCCGCGACGGCATCCGTGACGAGGCCGTCCAGCGCAACCCCGTCATCGTCGCCCCCTACGGGGACCGCTACTTCGTCCTCGACGGCGCCCACCGCGTGCGCGCCCTCACCGAGCTCGGCCTCCGGCTAGCGCTCGTCCAGGGGGTGAGCCTGCCCGAAAGGGCCGAGAGCTGGGCCCACCTCCTCCCCGCCGCGAGCCTCGAAACCGCCCTCAGGTCCATACCGGACGTCGCCATCTCCGGGGAGAGACCGGGCGAAGGCTGCCTCGTCGAGGCTTGCTTCCCCGACGGCCGTAGGCTGTATGCGCGGGCGGCGGACACGGGGCTCGTCGCCTCCGTCCGCGCCCTGAAGTCCCTCGGGAGCGTTTACCCGAAGGGGGGCGTGGTGCGCAGGGTCGACCCCGAGGCGGGCGTGGAGCTTGGAGGGGATGAGGCCCTGCTCCTTTACAGGCGTTTCTCCCCCGGGGAGCTCGTCGAGGTCGTGGAGAGGGGGGAGGTGCTGCCGGCCGGGATCACGCGCTTCCCCGTCCCCGAGCGCATCCTGAACCTCCGCTACCCGCTGGACAGGCTCCGCGACGGCGACCCCGCGGAGCGCGGGGCAGAGCTCAGGAGATTCGTCGACGATTCCCTCGAAAAAAACCGCGTCCGCTACTACTCCGAACCCGTCGTGCTCTTCGAGTAGCGCGGGCAGCCGGCGGCCTCTGCAAGTTCAAACCGCCCACTTTCTATGCTACATTGCACCAGTGCTGTCAGGACGCGAGGCTTCTATGAGTGGTGCGTGCATTCGCCCCGAATCTCCCTTACCCGAACACCCAAGAGATAGGACGGTTTTATGAGTGCTACGGTCGTGCTGGGGCTTGCCTGGGGTGACGAGGGGAAGGGTCGCGTCTGCGACGCCCTCGCCGCCGACGCCAGCTTCGTCTCCCGCTACTCCGGCGGGAACAACGCGGGGCACACGATCCGGGTCGGCGAGGAGGAGTTCAAGGTACACCTCATCCCCTCCGGGATGGTGCGTGAGGGCGTGGTCTGCACGATCGGCAACGGGGTCGTGGTCAACCCGGAGGTCCTGGCCGAGGAGGTCGGGGCGCTGGAGAAGCGTGGCCTGGAGGTCAAGAGCCGCCTCAAGGTCGACGGCCGGAGCCACCTCATCCTGCCCTACCACATCCGTCTCGACGGCCACCGCGAGAAGGCGCTCGGGAAGGCCAAGATCGGGACCACGAACCGCGGCATCGGCCCGGCCTACGAGGACAAGGTCGCGAGGGTCGGCGTGCGGGTGCAGGACGTCTTCGACGAGGGCATCCTCAGGACGAAGCTCAAGGCCGCCCTGCGCGAGAAGAACGCCCTGTTCACCAACGTCTACGACGAGGAGCCCTTCGACCCCGAGGATCTCGTCCAGTACCTCCTCTCCTTCCGCGAGCTTCTGGAGCCCATGATGGTCGACACGGGCGGGATGCTCCGGGAAGCCCTGGATCGCGGCGAGGAAGTTCTGCTCGAAGGGGCCCAGGCGACGCTCCTGGACAACGACTTCGGCACCTATCCGTTCGTCACCTCCTCGAACCCGTCGGCCGGCGGGGCCTGCGTGGGGGCCGGGATCCCGCCGTCCGCCCTGACCGAGGTTATCGGGGTTACAAAGGCCTACGCGACGCGCGTGGGCGACGGCCCGTTCCCGACCGAGCTCTTCGACGAGGTCGGGGAGACGCTGAGGCGGGTCGGCAAGGAGGTAGGGACGACCACGGGCAGGCCGCGCCGCTGCGGCTGGATGGACCTCCCCGCGCTCCAGTTCTCGGCCTCCCTGAACGGCATAACCAAGCTCGCCATCACGATGCTCGACGTCTTGTCGTCCGTCGACGAGATAAAGGTCTGCGTCGGGTACGAGATCGACGGCGAGGAGGTTCGGAGCTACCCGTTGAGCCAGACCGACCTGCACCACGCGAAGCCCATCTACGAGACCTTCGCCGGTTGGGACGAGGACGTCTCGGGATGCCGGAGGCGGGAGGATCTGCCCGAGGAGGCGCGTTCCTTCGTGCAGTTCGTGGAGGAGGCGCTAGGGGTGCCGGTGCGCATGATCAGCGTCGGTCCCGAGCGGGAGCAGGCGATCGTAGAGAGCGCGAGGGTCTAGGGCTTGCGCGTTCTCGTCGTCGGCAGCGGGGCGCGCGAGCACGCGCTCGTCGAGGCCATCATCGCGAGCCCCACGAACCCGGAGGTCTTCGCCGCCCCCGGCAACCCCGGCATCGCGGCGATCGCGGAGACCGTGGACATCCCGGCGGACGACCTGATCGGGCTTCGCAACTACGCGAGGACGGCGGGGATCGACCTGACTGTCGTCGGCCCGGAGTCGCCCCTTATAGGGGGGATCGGGGAGTGCTTCTGGGAGGCGGGGCTGAAGATCTTCGGGCCCTCGCGCGCCGCCGCTCGCCTCGAAGGCTCAAAAGTGTTCGCCAAGGAGGTCATGCGCCACGCCGGCGTCCCGACCGCCCGCTTCGAGGCATTCGACCGCGAGGAGCCCGCGCTCGCTTACCTGCGCGCGCAGAAGGAGTACCCCCTGGTCGTCAAGGTGGACGGGATAGCCGCCGGGAAGGGCGTCACCGTCGCCACCTCCCACGAGGAGGCCGAGGGCGCGGTCCGGGCGGCCTTCCGGGGCGCCTTCGGGGCGGCGGGGGAGAGGGTGCTTATAGAAGAGTACCTGGAGGGCCACGAGGCCTCCATCTTCGCGCTCACCGACGGGAGGGACATCCTGCCGTTCGTCCCCGCTCAGGACTACAAGCGCCTCGGGGACGGGGACGAGGGGCCGAACACCGGCGGGATGGGGGCCTACTCACCGACGATGTGGATGGAGCCCTCCACGTACGCGCAGATTCTGGAGGAGATCATCAACCCCACCATCCGCCAGCTCGCGCTCATCGGGGTCCCCTACACGGGCCTCTTGTACGCGGGCGTCATGGTCACCGAGACCGGCCCGAAGGCCCTGGAGTTCAACTGCCGCTTCGGGGACCCGGAGACGCAGGCGCTCCTGCCCCGGCTCGACTCCGACCTCCTGGAGCTCTTGCTCGCCTGCACCGAGGAAGACCTCAGGAGGCGCGAGGTCACCTGGTCGACCGAGAAGACCGTCTGCGTCGTCCTGGCCTCCGACGGCTACCCCGAGTCGTCTTCGGAGGGCGACGAGATAACCGGCCTCGACGACGTGCGCGACCTCGCCGGTGTCCGGGTGTACCACGCCGCCGTCAGGGAGGAGGATGGGATCTTCTACACGGCCGGGGGACGCGTCCTGAACGTCGTCGGGACCGGCCCCTCCATCATGGAGGCGCGGGCCCGCGCCTACGCCGCCGTCGAGCTGATCAGGTTCCCCGGCATGCAGTACCGCACGGATATAGCCCTGGAAGCGATGGAGATGGAAGAGCTATGACCCCGCCCGTTGGAATCCTGATCGGCAGCGAGTCCGACCGGCCCATCATCGAGAAGTGCGTCGCGAGGCTCGACGACCTCGGCATACCTTACGAGATCAACGTGATGAGCCCGTACCGGAACCCCGAGGACGTCTCGGAGTACGCCGGCACCGCCCGCGAGCGCGGTATCAAGGTCATCATCTGCGGCGCGGGGCTCGCCAGCGGCCTCGCCGCCGCCGTCGCCGCCCGGACCATCCTGCCCGTCATTGGCATCCCCATCTCAACCGGCACCATGGGCGGCCTCGACTCGCTTCTCTCCACCGTCCAGATGCCGTCGGGTGTGCCCGTGGCGACGGTGGCCGTCGACGGCTCCGCCAACGCCGCCATCCTCGCCGCCCAGATTCTCGCGCTCTCCGACACCGACCTCGCGCAGAAGCTGGAGGTTTAGATGATCGGGCGCTACACGCTCCCCGAGATGGGGGCCGTTTGGACGGAAGAAGCGAAGTTCCGGGCGTGGCTTGAGGTCGAGCTCGCCGTCTGCCGGGCGCGCGCTCGCCTCGGCGAGATCCCGGAGGCGGAGGTCGACGAGCTCGCCGAGAAGGCTGGTTTTACGGTCGAACGCATCGACGAGGTCGAGAAGGAGACGAACCACGACGTTATCGCCTTCGTCACGACCGTGAACGAGGAGGTCGCGAGGAAGGGTGGGGCGAACGCCGCCCGCCACTTCCACTTCGGCCTGACCTCGTCGGACGTCGTGGATACGGCCGGAGCCCTGAGGCTGCGGGACGCACTCGGGCTCGTCCTCGACGAGGCGAGGGCGCTTGCGATGCTCCTCGTAGAGATGGCGCTCCGCCACCGCGAGACCGTGATGGTCGGGCGGACGCACGGGGTGCACGCGGAGCCGATGGTCTTCGGGCACAAATGCGCCGTGTGGGCCTTCGAGATGGAGCGGAACCTCGAGAGGCTGGAGCACGCGCGGAGGATGGCCTCGGTCGGCAAGATCTCCGGCGCCGTCGGCGTCTACGCGAACGTGGACCCGAAGGTAGAGGCGCTCGCCTGCGAGGAGCTCGGCATCGAGCCGGCCGAGGCGTCCACCCAGGTCATACAGCGAGATCGCCACGCCGAGGTGTTGTCCGTGCTCGCCATCATGGGCTCGACGCTGGAGAAGATAGCGGTCGAGATCCGGGGTGCGCAGCGAACCGAGATCCGGGAGCTTCAGGAGCCGTTCGGCAGGGGCCAGAAGGGTTCCTCGGCGATGCCGCACAAGCGAAACCCGATCCTCTGCGAGCGCCTGACCGGGATGGCCCGCCTCCTCAGGGGCTACGCGGCGGTCGGCTTCGAGGACAACGCCCTGTGGCAGGAGAGGGATATAAGCCACTCCTCGGCCGAGCGCGTCGTCCTCCCCGACGCCACTACCGTCGCCCACTACATGCTCCGCACCGCCCGCCGCGTCCTCGACGGCCTGACCGTCAACGCGGAACGCATGAGGGAGAACCTGAACATTGGGGGCGGCATCGTCTACTCGGGCCGCGTCCTGCTCGCCCTCGTCGAGAGCGGGATGTCCCGCGACGATGCTTACGCCATCGTGCAGGAATCCGCGCTCCGGGCGTGGGACGGTGGGGGGAGCTTCCGGGAGCTTCTGGAGGGTAAGCCGGAGGTGCGGGAGCGGCTCGGCGACGGGCTTGGCGACCTGCTCGATCCGGGTCACGCCCTGAGGAACGTCGGCACCGTGTTCGAGCGCGTCGAAGGATTGAAGAAGAGGTTGGAGAATGTCTGAGCAGCTCCTCTACGAGGGCAAGGCCAAGAGGATCTTTACGACGGACGAGGAGGGCGTCCTCCTGCACCGCTACAAGGACGACGCTACCGCGTTCAACGCGCAGAAACGCGGCTCGTGGGTCGGCAAGGGCCGGACGAACGCGACGATGAGCGCGGCGCTCTTCAAGTTCCTGGAGAGCCGCAAGATTGCTACCCATTTCATAGAGCAGGTCGACGACGAGACGATCAAGACGAAGAAGCTCCAGATGCTCCCCGTCGAGGTTATCGTGCGCAACGTGGCGGCGGGCTCGCTCGCGAAGCGCCTGGGCTACGACGAGGGGACGCCGCTCCAGAACACCATCATCGAGCTGTGTTACAAGAGCGACGAGCTCGGCGACCCGATGTTCAACTGGTACCACTTCCGGGAGGTCGGGGTCTCCGACGAGGACCTGGGGCGGTGCGAGGAGATCGGGCTGGAGGTAAACGAGTTGCTCTACCCGTTCTTCGACGGCAAGGGCGTGCTGCTCGTCGACTTCAAGATAGAGGTCGGGCGCGAGGAGGGCGGCGAGCTGATGCTCGCCGACGAGATCAGCCCGGACACCTGCCGCTTCTGGGACAAGGAGTCGGGCGAGAAGCTGGACAAGGACCGCTTCCGCCGGGACATGGGCGGCGTCGAGGAGGCCTACGAGGAGATGCTCCGCCGCGTGACGAACATGGGGCCGATGGGGACGATGGAATGAGGCTTCGCCTCGGGAGCCTTGCGATGGTTGGCGGGGAGTGGGGAAGAGCGTGTTTGACGGGAGGATCGGTAGCTTGAAGGTACGAGTCCTGGTGCGGCCGAAGAGCGGCATCCTAGACCCTCAGGGCGAGGCCGTGAAGCGCGCGCTCCCGGCCCTGGGTTTCGGCGGCGTGCGGACGGTGCACATCGGTCGCCTCATCGAGATGGAGGTAGAGTCGGCGGACGAGGTCGAGGGGATGTGCCAGAGGCTCCTGGCCAACCCGACGACCGAGGAGTACGAGTGGGAGGCCGTCGAATGAGGATCGGGGTCACGGTCTTCCCGGGCTCCAACTGCGACCGGGACGCGCTTCACGCCGTCGAGCGGGCGGGGGCCACCCCCGTCGAGCTCTGGCACGCCGACCCCGAGCTGAAGGGGGTCGACGCCGTGGTCGTGCCGGGCGGGTTCTCGTACGGCGACTATCTCAGGCCGGGCGCCATCGCGCGTTTCGCCAAGGTAATGGGGCCGCTGGAGGAGTTCGCGAGGAGTGGCGGGCCCGTCCTCGGGGTTTGCAACGGGTTTCAGGTGCTGCTTGAGGCGCACCTTCTTCCCGGTGCCCTGCTCCGGAACACGGGGATGCGGTTCGTGAGCCGGCGGGTAAGGACCCGCGTCGAGAAAGCGGATACTCCCTGGACCTCGCTGTACGGTGAGGGGGAGGAGATCATCCTCCCCGTCGCCCACAACGAGGGGAACTATTACGCCGACGAGGCGACGATCCGGGGGCTTGAAGAAGAAGGGCGGGTCGTCCTCCGCTACCTCGACAACCCGAACGGCTCGGCGAACGGCATCGCCGGGATCTGCAACGAGGCCCGGAACGTGGTCGGCCTGATGCCGCACCCCGAGCGCGTCTCCGACCCGGTCCTCGGCTCAGAGGAGGGCCTGCGGGTCTTCGAGTCCGTCCTCACGGGGGCGAGGGTTTGAACATTCAGGAGACCTACACGTCTCTGGGGCTCTCGGACTTCGAGTACGATCGCATCCTGGAGCTCATGGGGCGGGCACCGAACTACCTGGAGCTCTCGCTGTTCTCCGTGATGTGGAGCGAGCACTGCGGCTACAAAAATTCCAGGCCGCTGCTCCGGCGCTTCCCGAACACGGGGCCGCGCGTCTTGCAGGGGCCGGGGGAGAACGCCGGCGTGATCGAGGTGGGGGAGGGCTGGGCGCTCGCTTTCAAGATGGAGAGCCACAACCACCCGTCCGCCGTCGAGCCCTACGAGGGTGCGGCCACCGGGGTCGGCGGTATCATCCGCGACGTTATCGCGATGGGCGCGCGGCCGGTCGCCCTCCTGAACGCGCTTCGCTTCGGGCCGCTCGACGACGAGCGGAACCGCTACCTCTTCCGCGAGGTCGTGCGGGGTATCGGCGGCTACGGGAACGCCATCGGCGTCCCGACGGTCGGCGGGGAGGTCGAGTTCTCGCCCGCGTACTCGGGGAACCCGCTCGTGAACGCGATGTGCGTCGGGCTCATCCGAGCGGACGAGGTCGTGCGCGCGAAGGCCGAGGCGGGGGAGGGTAACCTCGTCGTCCTGTTCGGCGCCAAGACCGGCCGCGACGGCATCCACGGGGCTACGTTCGCCTCCGACGAGCTGACCGCCGAGTCCGAGGCGAAGCGCTCCAACGTACAGGTCGGGGACCCGTTCGCCGGGAAGATGCTGATCGAGTGTTCCTTGAGGCTCCTGGAGCGGGACCTTCTCGTAGCGCTCCAGGACCTCGGGGCGGCGGGCATCGCCTCGTCCGCCTCGGAGATGGCGGCGAGGGGAGGGGTCGGCATAGAGCTCGACGCCGAGAAGGTGCCCCTGCGCGAGGAGGGCATGGAGGCCTGGGAGGTCGTGATCTCCGAGTCCCAGGAGCGGATGCTCGCCGTAGTGGAGCCCGAGAAAGCCGAAGAGGTCCTGAAGGTCTGCGCCCGCTACGAGCTCGACGCCGCCGTCGTGGGCCGCGTGACGAGCCACGGGGAACTGCGGGTCTTCGACAACGGCGAGCCCATAGGCTCCGTCCCCGCGCAGTACCTCGCCGACGCCCCCGTCTACGAGCGCGAGGTGAAGAGGCCCGCGTACCTCGACGAGGCACAGAATTTCGACCCGAACGACCTCCCGGAGCCCGAGGACTACAACGAGGTCCTCCTGAAGATGCTCTCCCACCCGAACCTCTGCTCCCGCGCCTCCGTCTACGAGCAGTACGACAGCGAGGTCGGCTCCGATACGGTCGTACGCCCCGGCGCCGACGCAGCCGTGATCCGCATAAAGGGCACGAAACTCGGCTTCGCCGTCACGACAGACGTCAGCGGACGCCACTGCTACCTCGACCCGAGGGGCGGAGGAGCTGCGGCCGTCGCCGAGGCGTACCGAAACCTCTCCTGCGTCGGGGCCGAGCCCGTCGCCATCACCGACTGCCTCAACTTCGGCAGCCCCGAGAAACCGGACGGCTACTACGGGCTCTCCGAGTGCGTCGACGGCATGGCCGAAGCGTGCGAGGTTCTCGGAACGCCGGTGGTGAGCGGGAACGTCAGCCTTTTCAACGAGACCGAGCGCGGCGCCATCTACCCGACCCCGGCGGTCGGGATGGTCGGCGTCTTCGAGGACGTGAGCCGCCACGCGACCCCTGGCTTCAAGCGGGAGGGGGATATGGTGGTGGTGCTCGGGGGGGCTACCCAACGACCGGAAGGACATCCTCTAGCCGGGTCGAGCTACCTCGAGATTATCCATGGGAAGGTTGCCGGGCGACCCGTTGTGCCAGATCTGACCGGCGAGAAAAAGACTGCCGACCTCGTACGTGAGATGATCCGGTCGGGCTTGATCGATACGGCGCACGATGTCTCCGAGGGCGGTTACCTTGTGGCCTTTGCGGAGATGGCCCTTACCGGAGGGATGGGGTTCGAGTTTCATGCGGGGGAGATCGAGCTCCTCGCTCGCGACAAGCACCACCTCCACCAGACGCTACTTGGCGAGGGAGGCGCGAGCTTTGTTGTCACCGTCCCGGAGGAACGCTGGCCCGAACTGCAAGAAGCCCTCGGTGATGCACGTATAAGCTACGACGATACCGGCTACACTGGCGGAGACCGGTTCGTCATACCGGGCCTGATCGACCTGTCCCTCGAAGACCTGCGCCGTGCCCACGACCGCGACCTCTTCGAGCGGCACGCCCCGGAAGGTGGCCATCTTGGGTAGGCTCGCATCTGTACTATATGTGAAGGGCATGTAGTAACATTTAACTTTCTAGTCCCAGAAGGCCCTTATTTAGGAGTGCGGTTCGTTTTGATCGACTTAGGAGACATGGAGGGGAAGCCGAAGGAGGCGTGTGGGGTCTATGGGATCTACTCTCGCGAGCTCTCGGGTGAGCTGGCGCAGAGGACGTATTTCGGGCTCTACGCCTTGCAGCACAGGGGCCAGGAGTCGGCGGGGATAGCGGTCTCTGACGGGGAGCGGACGCTCGCGATGCGCGACATGGGGCTCGTCTCGCAGATTTTCGACGAGCACAGGCTCGCGACGCTCGAGAGCGGCCAGATCTCTCTGGGTCACGTCCGCTACTCGACGACGGGGAGCGCCTCCTGGGAGAACGCCCAGCCGGAGTTTCTGGGGCGCGGGGACATCAACGTCGCGGTCGCGCACAACGGAAACCTGGTCAACACGGCGTCCCTCAGGCACGAGCTGGAGGGCGAGGGCTTCGAGTTCGTCTCGACGTCGGATACCGCGGCTATCGCCGCGAGCGCGGTGGGGGAGCTTGAGAAGGGCAAGGGGGTAGGGGAGGCCGTCCGGGACGCGATGCGCCGCCTCGAAGGAGCTTACTCCGTCGCCATGATCTTCCGGGACAAGCTCGTCGCCTTCCGCGACCCGCACGGTTTCAGGCCGCTCTCCATCGGCGTGCTGGAAGAGGGGGGCTACGTCGTCTCCAGCGAGACCTGCGGCCTGGACATCATCGGGGCGAAGTTCCTGAGGGACGTCGAGCCCGGCGAGGTTGTCGTGTTCGACGATGGTGGCCTCGCAAGCTACCGGTCGGAGCCCGCGAGGCGGGCGCTGTGCAGCTTCGAGTACGTCTACTTCGCGCGCCCCGATTCCCGCTTCGAGGGCCGCGAGGTCGCCGACGCGAGGTTCAAGATGGGGGAGATCCTGGCCAGGGAGAGCCCCGTCGAGGCCGACGTGGTCATCCCGGTGCCGGACTCCGGCATCATGGCGGCGACCGGTTACTCCAACGAGAGCGGCATCCCTTACGCCGAGGGCCTCATAAAGAACCGCTACGTAGGCCGGACGTTCATCCAGCCGACGGACGGGATGCGTCAGATCGGGCTTCGGCTCAAGCTCAACCCGCTGCCCTCGGTCATAAAGGACAAGCGGGTCGTCGTGATAGACGACTCCATCGTGCGCGGCAACACGAGCCGCAAGCTCGTCTCGCTGCTGTTCGAGGCGGGGGCACGCGAGGTCCACTTCCGCGTCTCCTCGCCGCCCGTGACCGGCCCGTGCTACTACGGGATAGACATGGACACCAAGGAGGGGCTCGTCGGGGCGAACTACACGATAGACGAGATCCGCGACCAGATCGGCGCGACCACCCTCGCCTACCTCTCCGTCGAGGGGATGACGCTGGCGACCGAGCAGCCCAAAGGCGGCCTGTGCCGCGCCTGCTTCGACGGCGACTACCCCATCACGGGCACGGCCAGCAAGCTCGCCCTGGAGGGGGTCCAACCGGTAGGCGGCAAACAGGGATGACGGAGAATCCCCCCGCGTCAGCCTACGAGGCGGCCGGAGTCTCCATCGAGCGCGGCGACGAGGCGACGGCCCTCATGCGGGCCTCCGTCGAGGCGACGCACGGCCCCGAGGTGGTCCCGAACCCCGGCGGCTTCGCCGGTCTCTACGCCCTCTCCGGCCTTCGCGAACCCGTCCTCGCCTCCACCATAGACGGCGTCGGCACCAAGGTCCTCGTCGCCGGGGCCGTCGGCCGCTACGGGACCCTCGGGGCGGACATCGTCAACCACTGCGCCAACGACGTGCTCGCCACCGGGGCGGTCCCGCTCGTCTTTCTGGATTACGTAGCGAGCGGGCGGCTCGACCCCGCGACGGTGGCGGACGTGGTGCGGGGGGCGGCGGAGGCGTGCGGGGCTCTGGGTATCTCGCTCGTCGGCGGGGAGACCGCGGAGATGCCCGGGCTCTACGCCGGCGGCGACCTGGATATCGTGGGGTCGTGCGTTGGGGCCTGCGAGAGGGACGACGTTGTTACGGGCGAAGGTGTGGAGGCGGGGGACGTCGTGATCGGGCTGCCCTCCTCCGGTCTGCACACGAACGGCTACACCCTGGCCCGCAAGGTCGTGGAGGACGCGGGGCTCTCGTACGATCACGTACCCGGGGGCTGGAGCGAGACGGTCGGGGAGGCCTATCTGGAGCCCCATCGCGCCTACGTGCGCGAGGTCTCCGCCCTGCGGGGGGCTGTCCCCGTCCGGGGGATGGCGCACGTTACGGGTGGCGGGCTCCCGGGCAACCTGCCGCGGGCCCTCGGCGGCATGGGCGCGAGGCTGCGCGCCGCGTCGTGGGACGAGCCGGCGGTCTTCGGCTTTATACGCACCCTCGGCGGCGTTCCGGAGGACGAGATGCGCCGCGTCTTCAACCTCGGCGTCGGCTTCTGCGTGGTGGTGGCCCATGAGGATGCGGAACAGGCGCTCGAGGTCCTGCGCGGGGCGGGCAGTGATGCGAGGCGCATCGGGGAGGTCGTCGAGGACGGCGGGGTCGCGTTTGTCCCCGGAGGGTAGCGTGGGGGACCTGCCGGAGGGGGCGCGGTTCGCGGTGCTCGCCTCGGGCTCGGGGACGAACCTGCAGGCGCTCCTGGACGCCTACCCGGGACATTGCGCGGTGGTCGTGG
Organism: uncultured Rubrobacteraceae bacterium; assembly: GCA_902806105.1. The sequence continues at coordinate 4,396 of CADCVI010000166.1, read as the reverse complement.
GGGACAAGGAAGGGGCGTACGCTTTCGAGAGGGCGCGGCGGGCCGGGGTAGCGGCGGAGCACCTGGGTCCGGAGGGCTTCGAGTCCCGCGGGGCCTACGATGCCGCGCTCGCGGAGCGGGTAGCAGCGTATGATGTGGGGCTCGTGGTAGGGGCGGGGTACATGCGGGTGTTGACGCCGGCGTTTCTGGAGAAGTTTCCGGCGGTCGTCAACGTGCATCCGTCGCTGCTGCCGCGTTTCAAGGGTTTGCGTGCCATACCCCGGGCGCTGGAGTCCGGGGACGAAGAGACGGGGGTTACCGTGCATTACATGGTCGAGGAGGTCGACGCGGGACCGGTCATACGGCAGGAGGCCGTGCCGATCCTGCCGGGGGACACGGAGGAGACGCTCCACGAGAGGCTGAGGCCCGTCGAGCACCGGCTGCTCGTCGAGGCCGTCGCGGACCACTTCCTCAAGGGGCAGGGTTGAAGCGCCGGGCGCTCGTCTCCGTCTCGGACAAGAGGGGGGTCGCGGCCTTCGCGCGGAGGCTGCACAAGCTTGGGTTCGAGATCATCTCGACCGGCGGCACCGCGAAGGCGCTTCAGGAGGCGAAGGTGCCGGTGACGCAGGTCGCCGAGGTGACCGGGGCGCCCGAGATGCTCGCCGGCAGGGTAAAGACGCTCCACCCCCGGATACACGGCGGCATCCTCGCCGACCTCGACGACCCGGACCAGGTCATTGAGCTCGTGGACCACGATATCGGGCCCATCGACCTCGTCTGCGTGAACCTCTACCCCTTCGAGGAGACGGTCGCGGGCGGGGCGGACGAGAAAGAGGCCATCGAGCAGATAGACATAGGCGGCCCCACGCTGCTCCGCGCCGCCGCGAAGAACTTCAAGAGCGTCACCGTCGTCCCTTCCCCGAGCTTCTACAAGGAGGTCGCCGCCGAGATGGAGCTCGGGCAGGTCGAGGAGACGACCCGGCGCCGCCTCGCGCTCGAAGCCTTCCGGAGGACCGCAGCATACGACGCCTCGATCTCCGCCTGGCTCGCCGAACGTGTCGAAGCCGCCGCCGCAGTTCCCAAGAACGGCTCCGCCCCCGGCGTGAGCCCCGACGCCGGCGACGCCGAAGAGGACGAGCGCTTCCCCGAGGTTCTCACGAAGCGCTACGAGCGGGTCTTGCCGCTCCGCTACGGGGAGAACCCCCACCAGGCGGCGGCATACTACGCCGAGGCGGAGGACGGCGGGCATCTCCTCACGGGGGTCGAGAAGCTTCAGGGGCGCCCCCTCTCGTTCAACAACCTCTACGACGTGAACGCCGCGCGGACCCTGCTCGCCGACCTCTCCGAGGACGGCAGGGCGGCGGCCGTCATCATCAAGCACGCGACCCCGTGCGGGGCGGCGGTCGCCGACGAGCCCGCCGAGGCGTACAGGAAGGCCCTCGCCTCCGATCCCACCTCGGCGTTCGGCGGGATCGTGGCGCTGAGCAGAGGGGTAGAGGGGGAGCTCGCGCGTGAGATCTCGAAGGTCTTCACGGAGGTCCTGATCTCACCGTCCTTCGACGCGGAAGCCCGCGAAGTCTTCTCTGGAAAGCCGAACATGACTCTACTCGAGGCCGGTTCCCTGACCCCCCCGCCGCTCACCGCAAAGCCCGTGACCGGCGGCATGCTGCTCCAGGAGACCGACCGGGTCGAGGGCGACGACGGGTACGAGTTCGTCACCTCCGTCCGTCCCTCGCCGGAGGAGCTCGGCGACCTGCTCTTCGCCTGGAAGGTGGCGAAGAGCGTGAAGAGCAACGCCATCGTGCTCGCCAGAAACGAGGCGACGGTGGGCATAGGCGCCGGGCAGACGAGCCGCGTCGAGTCCTCCGAGCTCGCCGTGAGGAAGGCCGGAGGGAGGTCCGAGGGGGCCGTGGCCGCCAGCGACGCCTTCTTCCCGTTCGCAGACGGGATCGAGGCGCTCGCCGGGGCAGGCATCAGGGCCGTAATACAGCCGGGTGGCTCCAAGCGCGACGGCGAGGTCGTGGAGGCCGCGGACCGTCACGGCGTCTCGATGGTCATCACCAAGCGGCGCCACTTCCTACATTGAGCCGCAAGGAAGAAACATCTCGCTCGATAGCCGTCCTCGGTCTCTCCGAGAAGGTCGTCTACTATGCGTCGGCGGTCTTTCTGCTCGTCACGGTGGTCATGCTCTTCGTCTCGGCGGGGGCGAGCGTACTCCGGATTCTGGAGCTGGGTCCGTTGGAGTCGGCGCTCGAAGTACTGGACAAGGTACTGCTCATCTTCATCTTCGCGGAGCTGTTGAGGACCATCATCACCGTCGTCGAGGAGCGCGAGGTGAGGGTCGAGCCGTTCCTGGTCGTGGGTCTCATCGCCGTGGTCCGGCGTATCCTCGCCGTCACCGTCTCCATAGAGCAGAGCCTCGGCACCCCGGAGTTCAACTCCCTGCTTGTAGAGCTCGGGGTCCTCACCGCGCTCGTCCTCGCCCTGACCGGCGCGCTCTACCTCACCGGCCGCACCAAGACCCAGGACGCCCCTCGTTAGGTTCACCATCTGCTAAAATCTCGGGAATTGGGCCAGTAGCTCAGTGGTAGAGCAGGGGACTTTTAATCCTCGTGTCGAAGGTTCGATCCCTTCCTGGCTCACAGGCCACGAGACAGGCCCGATGTGTAGGCCCCTATCGTCTAGAGGCCCAGGACACCGCCCTTTCAAGGCGGCGGCACGGGTTCGAATCCCGTTGGGGGCACGACCCCGGGTACCCCGGGGAAGCGGGCGATTAGCTCAGGGGTAGAGCACCTCCCTTACAAGGAGGGGGTCGCTGGTTCGAACCCAGCATCGCCCACTAAGAAAAGCGGCGTTTTGCGGGTAAAACGTTGTCAACGTACCGAAGCTTTTAAATCCAGACGAATTCTGTGCAGCAACCGTGCAGCAACGCAGGGGAGATGTGGGCGAGGATCGATTTCCCGAGCCTGAAGGGAGGGACGACGGTTATGCCGGGCGGCTGGAGAGCACGCCCTCTTGGCTAACCAGGTTTACCCTAGGCTTGGCCAAGGAGTGACGCTCCTTCTTGAACAGGAACCTGTCCGCTCTCCCCGAGGAGTGCCGACGGGGCATCGGTCCTCGGCTGAAGACGGACCAGCACCGCCGGAGCGCCTTCTTCGAACTCGTGGTCGGGCGCACTCTACAGGTGCTGGGGGCGTCGATAACCTGCGAGCCGGAGAACCCCGCGAACTGTACAAGGATCGACTTCATGGTGAGGTTTCCCGACGACGATGTTGGGGTTGAGGCGACGTCGCCCTGGTTCGACCGTGCGATGGGCGAGAACGCTAGAACAACGCGACGCTCGTGGGAACGATAGAGGACCTGGCCCCTTCGGGTTGGGCGGTCGCTGTTGGGTCCCTGCCCGACCTCGGTCCGTCGGACTCCAGGAGGGCGTTTGATGCCACCGTAAGGCGGATGCTGGACGTACCGCCGCCCGCGTCGGGAGAAAGGAAGCGGGAAGTGTTGCGGGAGTTGCCGGAGGGAGAGATCCGGTTGACGCTGTTGTCGCGGGCAACAATGTGGCAAGTAACGACGAGGCGAAGATCGGACAACTCTCCCTGCCTAACGCAGCCCGCGCTCTTTAATGCCCTCCTGTGCTGAATGGACAGATCCCTTACCGAAGGGGGGGTGCGAACCAGGTTCCCTTGCCGTTCGAAGGGCGCGGAGACGACGGCGCGCAGTGAATGAGATGCCTTTGTGCGAAGAGCTGGCACCTGCCTCGGCTCTGAGTTCGTCGCGGGCAGCTCGCTAAAGACCGTCCCACACGCACCGTTGGGCGTGGCCCTCGGCTCGCCGAGGTGTACCGAGAGCAGGGCCGGAAAGCCACCTCGTCTCTTGCGTTACCCCCTTCTGCCGGTGTCCATGCAGGGTGGATGGTGAGTGGTTCGAAACGCAGGTGCGGCGGGACAGCGCCTCGAGTATCGACGACCGCATCGCCCGCGATAGCTTCCCTCGGGCGGGAGGCCGGACGACGCGGAGGGGAGGACGACATGCGTCGTCCTCCCCTCCGAAGATACAGAGTGGCTCTAGGCGGCCGACGAGAACTCGCCGTCCCTGAGCATGCCCTCGGCCTCGCGTTGGAGTTGCCTGACGCGCTCCCTTGAGACGCCGAGCTCCTCGCTCAACTCCTTCAGCGTGGAGTGCTTGCGGTCGTCGAGCCCGTAGCGCCTGACGAGAACGCGCCGATGGCGTTCGGGCAGCCCCGCTATGGCCTCCTCAAGGCCCGCGGCCTCCATCTCCCGCATGACCTCCCCCGGGGCGTCGGAGGCCTCCTCGTCCACGACGAAGTCGCCGAGCTCCGAGGAGCCCTCCTCCGGGCTCAGGGCCTGGTTGAGGCTCGTGGCGTCCGGGATGGCGCCCTTGACGCCGCGCACCTGTC
>CADCVI010000165.1 GCA_902806105.1 uncultured Rubrobacteraceae bacterium | reverse complement strand
CCTCTGCACCCTCAGCTCGTCCTCGTCCTCGAGGTCTGAGCCCTGGCGCTGGTTGACGCCCTCGTTGTCGGCGGAGTGGCCGCGGAACTCGCCGGAGTCGGTGTCGCCCTCGACCATGCCCGGGCCCACCCTGCCGGAGTCCTCGTCGTCGGAGGAGCCGGCGTAGGCGCCGTAGGAGCCCCGGTCCTCGGTGCTTCCGGAGGACGAGAGGCCGTAGTGGCCGCGTGCCCGCTGCTCGAAGTCCGGCGTAATCTCGTTGTCGTCGTCGAAACGGGGCCCGTCCTTGATCTGCTCCTTCTCGGCCTGGACGTAGAGCGCCTGCTGGCCCTCATCGACGCGCACGGCGTCGAACGGTATCAGGGTCGAGGAGAGGCCAAAAAAGCCCATCTTCACGCCGACGTACTCCGGCTGATCACTCTCATCCAAGAAGAGATCGTCGACCTTGCCGACCTTGTCGCCGTCCCGGTCGTAGACCGTGTAGCCGGCAAACCGATCCTCGACCGCCGTGAACCTGTCGTTGCGCTCTTCTCGTTCCACTCAGTACCCTCCTTATGAGGCCCGCAGGGGCTATTCATGCCCCCCGCCCGGACCCTAGTGCCTACATCGAGTCACGTATACCCCAACCGTGGTGAGATAAACGAGGTACAACGCATTCTCCCGTCCACGAACCAAATCTAGCGAGAATTCCCAACGCTCGATTTGGCCTTGCTCGCCACACGAACACTCGCCCAACGCCCGACATCGCCCCCTCGACATGCTTCCGGGTCGGCAAAAACGTTCACAGGGTCGGGGCCTGGCGTACGCGACTGAACCCACAGCGGACTGAGCGGGCGGAACCCTGGGGCCATTCCTCCGTACTACTCGGGCATCCTCACCCGCCAAGCACGAAAAACGGCCGGGGTTGCCCGGCCGCAAGAGACACGAAAAGACGAACCGCGGTTAGCCCGCGACCTCCGCCATCACTTCGTCGCTGATGTCGAAGTTCGCAAAGACTTCCTGAACGTCGTCGTTGTCCTCCAGCGCGTCTATAAGCCTGAGCGTCTGCTTGGCCGTGGAGACGTCGAGGTCGATGCTGTTCTGCGGCGCCATCGTGATCTCGGCGTTCTCGAACTGGATGCCCGCCGCGCGCAGGGCGTCCCTGACCGCGGCGAAGTCCTCGGGCGAGGTCACGACCCTGTAATCGCTCTCGGAGGTCTCGACGTCCTCTGCCCCAGCTTCGAGCGCGGCCTCCATCAGCTCGTCCTCGTCCACCGCGTCGAGCGGGACCAGGATGACCCCCTTCCTCTCGAAGAGGTAAGAGACCGACCCGCTCGTCCCGAGCTTCCCGCCGTTCTTGGAGAAGACGTAGCGGACATCGGAGGCCGTCCGGTTCCTGTTGTCCGTGAGAACGTCTATAAGCACCGCGACCCCGCCGGGGCCGTAGCCCTCATACGTGATCCGCTCGTACGTCTCCGCGTCGGCGCCGGCGCCCGTCCCCTTGTCTATGGCGCGCTGGATGTTCTCGTTGGGCATGTTGCCGGCCTTGGCCTTCTGGACCGCGAGCCCAAGCGCCGGGTTCATCTCCGGGTCCCCGCCGCCCTCGCGAGCCGACATCGTGATCGCCTTGGAGAGCTTCCCGAAGAGCGCTCCGCGCTTCGCGTCGGCCGCCCCCTTCTTTCTCTTGATGGTGGACCATTTAGAATGTCCGCTCATAAACCGCATACCTCCCGTAAAAAGTACTCGTGAAATCTTACGTCATCCGTCAGCTCCGGGTGGAACGCCGTAACGAGGATGTTCTCCCCCCTCGCGGCGACGATCCTCTCCCCGACCCTCCCGATGACCTCCACGCCAGGCCCCACGTCCTCGAAGAACGGCGCCCGTATAAACACCCCCGGGAAAGGACGCTCGAACCCCTCGACGTCGAGGTCCGCCTCGAAGGAGTGGACCTGGCGCCCGAACCCGTTGCGCTCGACGAGCGCGTTCATCAGCCCGAGGAGCGGCTGACGCCCGCCCGTCGTCGCCGAGGCCGCGAGCACCATCCCGGCGCAGGTCCCCCAGACGGGCCCACCCTTGTAAAAGAAGCTCCGCACCCCGTCGAGCAGGCCCGTCTCGGACATCTGCTTCCCTATAACCGTAGATTCGCCCCCCGGCACGATCAGGCCGGCAAGCCCCTCCAGATCCTCGATCCCGCGCACCTCGACCGGCTCGACCCCGAGCTTCTTCAGGATCTCGACGTGCTCCGACACGTCGCCCTGCAACGCGAGCACCCCGACCCGCGTGGGGCCTGTAGGCTCCCGGTCGGCCTTTCGAGCCGTTACCGGCCGATCGCCTTTCCGGGCCGTTATCGGCCGGCCCGAGCCGTTGTATTCCTTACCAGCCACGCGTCGCTAGCTTCTCCCCCTCCGAAAGGTCGCTCATCTCGCGGCCGACCATGGCCTCCCCGAGACCCCGGCTGACCTCCGCGATCACCTTCGCGTCCTTGAAGTGCGTCGTCGCCCGCACGATCGCCCGCGCCCTCGTGGCCGGGTCGCCGCTCTTGAAGATGCCGGACCCGACGAACACCCCGTCCGCCCCGAGCTGCATCATCAGCGCTGCATCCGACGGCGTCGCGATCCCGCCGGCGGTGAACAGAACGACCGGCAACCGCCCGTTCTCCGCGACCCAGCGCACGAGCTCGTAGGGCGCCCGGAGGTTCTTCGCCTCCGCCATCAGCTCCTCGTAATCCAGCACGGTGAGCTTCTTTATCCCGCCGACGATCGAGCGCATGTGCCGGACCGCCTCCACGACGTTCCCCGTCCCGGCCTCGCCCTTGGAACGGATCATCGCCGCCCCCTCGCCGATCCTCCTCAGGGCCTCGCCGAGGTTCGTCGCCCCGCACACGAACGGCACGGAGAACGCCGCCTTGTCGATGTGGTGCGCCTCGTCCGCCGGCGTCAGGACCTCCGACTCGTCGATGTAGTCGACCTCCAGCGCCTCCAGCACCTGCGCCTCGACAAAGTGCCCGATCCGCGCCTTCGCCATAACAGGGATGGAGACGACCTCCTGGATGCCCTGGATCATCTCCGGGTCGCTCATCCTCGCGACCCCGCCCTGCACCCTGATATCGGCCGGCACCCGCTCGAGCGCCATCACCGCGACAGCCCCGGCCTCCTCGGCCACCTTTGCCTGCTCGGCGTTCACCACATCCATGATGACCCCGCCCTTGAGCATCTGGGCCATCCCGCTCTTGACCCGGAACGTCCCGGTCGACTGCCCGTTCTCCATGCGTAACTCCCGTCGGTACAAACGAAATCCTGCCAGAAATATATAGACGTATCTTACTACCGACCCCCGTCCACGCCAAACGCCCCGCCAGGATCCACCGTAGCCCGACTCACCAATCCACGTGGCGCGGAACACACAAGCACACGCTTCGCCATCCCCGAACGCCAGCCAACACCGTAACGCCCCGACACTCCCCCGCAGTTCCCGCAGGGTGACACCCGGACGATCTCCGGAACCTCCCCGGAGCATGAGTACCTATTCTATGTCGATGCTCTCGCGGCGCTCCGGCTCGGCGCCAGGCCCCCCGCGCCGTCCGTCGGCGCGGGCGAGTTCGCCCACGCCCTTGAGGACTTCGAAGCCAGCGCGACGAAAGTGTCCCGTCGCGCGCCTGCGCCGCTCGCCGGGCACCAGCAAGTAGGCCAGTACCCCGAGGATCGGTGCTCGGCGCTCCCGCCTCCCCTCAGTCATCCGTTAGCCTGACCCGAAGCTTGTCGCCGTCCATGCGCGCCCCCGCCGCCCGAAGGCGCACCATCGAGTCCGGCAACAAGACGTTTCGCCGGTACCCGCCAACCCGTACCAGAAGCTCCGCACCCTTCTTGGACAGGTCTACGCTCCCCTTCTCGAGGAGCGGGAGGTTCAGGATCACCTCGTAGCCGTCGGCGGTCTTCACGATGTCGTGAGCGGAACCAACGGAGAAACGGCGCAGCGGGTCGTCCCCGCCGAAAATCTCCTCAGCCAGCGCACGCAGCGCCTCCATGCCGTACATCTCCTTGTCGAAGAGCCTCGCCTTGAGGATCGGTAGCGGAGAGAACGCCTCCTCGATGCTCTCCAGGTGGCGCGCCTGCGCGACCCGCCACTTCTCGAAGTACGGGTCCGAGACGGAGTCGGGGAGCAGGCGGTTGACCACGACGGCGTCCACCGCGTAGTCGTAGAGGTTCAGGTACGTGTACGCCCTGCGCGACTCGGCGACCACCATCTTCTCTGCGTTCGTCACAAGCCGAACCGAGGTCTGCTCGGGGTCGGTCAGGACCTCGCCCACACCCGCCACCGCGTCGTAGAAGCGTTGCAGCGCCCCGAAGAAGCTATCCTCCGGCAGCGGCGGCAGGGATTTCACCTTGGCACGCCGGGCGAACGGACGGACGAGCTTCGCCGCGTTGCGCTGCACCGGGAAGATCTTCTCGACGTACCATCCCATCTGGTCCGGCAGGCTCAACAGCCTCAGCGTCTCCCCGGTCGGAGCGGCGTCCACGACCAGGGCGTCGTACAGCCCCTCCTCGTGGTGCCTGCGAACCATCAGCAGACCGAAGATCTCATCCATCCCCGGCAGCATCGCAAGCTCCTCCGCCGCGAGCGCATCGGTCCCCTGCCATTCGAAGAAGGTGGTGATGTACTCCTGGATCTCCGCCCAGTGCTCCTGGATCATGCTCCCCTGATCCATCTCCTGTGCGAAGAGCCCCTCCGCCATCTCCCGGGGTTCGGCCCCGACCGGCTCGTCGAACGCGTCCGAGAGCGAATGCGCCGGGTCCGTGCTCATCACGAGAACCCTCTTGCCGGAGGCCGCGGCTTTCACGGCCGTCGCCGCCGCTACGCTGGTCTTCCCGACCCCGCCCTTGCCGGTGTAGAGGACGGTCCTCATGCGGTCGCGGGGGCACCCTGGGGCGAACCCGGCGGGGCCGGCAAGTCAGCGACGCCCATAAGGACGACCAGCGCCACGGCCAGGGCCACATACACAAGCCCCACGGCGAAGCGGTAGCGAGGCTCTATCTTGTGATAGGCCTGTCCCTCCGGCGTGTTGCGCGTCTTCCACCTGCGCCAGAGCTCCGGCCCCCCGAGCAGCGCGACCAGCAGGAGGAAGAACGGGCTGAGCCCTGCCACGAACACAAGCACCACCATCAGCACGACGCCGAAGAGCCAGAACGCAGGCGAAAGCGCCCCCACCGCCCGCCCGCCATCGAGCGGCAGAACGGGGAGCAGGTTGATCAGATTCAGAAAGAACCCGACGTACGCGAGCGCCAGCAGCAGCGGCTGCTCGGTCCACGCATACAACCCGAGAGCCCCCAGAGCCCCGAGCGTGCCGAGCACCGGTCCCGCCAGTCCCACCCGCGCCTCGATCAGCGCGTTCTTTGGCATCTCCTTCATCGCCACGATCGCCCCGAGAAACGGGATGAACATCGGCGCCGACGCGGGTATACCCTCGCGCTTGAGCTGCAGCACATGGCCCATCTCGTGCACCCAGATCAGGACCACAAAGCCCACCGCAAACCACACGGGGAAGATAAGCGCGTAAGCCCCGATGCTCAAAAGAGCGGTAAATGCCGTCCCGATAAACTTGATCTTGAGGAGGGCGAAGAGCAGAAACTTGAACTTTGTGAGCAGCAACCCTATCGCAACCAGCGGGGCGAGGAGGCGCTTGATCGTACTCCCCATCCCGCCTACCGGCCTTAAGGGCTCGTACCTCGGCGCCTCGTCACGCTTCTCCAGGTCGCTGCGGAACAAAGACTCATCCCCCTGCGCCCGTTCGTCGTCCCCACGAAAAGTATGTTTATCCATGCACCTATTATACCGTCGGCCGCAACGGACCTCGTTAAGGCCCGCACATGCTACGAGATCGGCGGCTGGCTGTCCTCGTTTATCTCCTGGCGGTAGCGGCGCCCGTTCTCGAAGTCCTCCTGTTCGTCTATCCTGTAGATCGCCTCCGGCGCAGCCTCCAGGCGTCCCCTCGCAATAGGCTCCCCGCTGACGTCCGAGAGGCCGTAGGTGCCCTCCTCGATCTTCTGCAACGACCGCTCGACGAAGCTGAGACGCCCCTCCATCGCCTGGCCCACCGTCGCGTCCATCTCGCGCGTGAAAATAGACTGGCTCATGTCCCCGGAGTCGTGCTCCGTGGCGTCGCCCTCGTCCTCGGCGCGATCTTTCATGTCCTCTTCCACCCCGTCGGCTAGCCCGCGCAACTCCGCGCGCATCTCCTCCAGCCTCTTCTTCTGCTGCTGGACGAACTCCTGATCCAAACCGTTATCAGCCATCACCACTCCTGCTCTACATCTCGAACGTTTGAACGCAGATACTAAACCCGCACCTTCAACTTACCGCAATCGGCATCACGCCACACACCGCGAGCCGCCCCTCCGAAGCCTCCATGGCCGGCAGATTGCCTGAAACCTACGGCCGCAGTTCCTCATTCACATGCGGCGTTTTCTGCCGCCGAGTAAGGACCGGCAGCGCGATCAGGGGCCTCAACGAATGTATGGCCTCCCAGACCAGACTTTGGTCTCTTGTATCGCGACCACTTGCTCTCCGCATTCATTGAAACGCAACATCCCCAGGGCCACAAGAATGAGATGAGCTATACGGTGAACCTTCTTAGGCAAAACCACGAACAAGTTAGATCGTCGCACCTGGTGCTTGCGGAAGAGGGCTGTTAATGTTTCGAAAGGTCAGAAGGAGGATATGCCGAATGCTCGCGTTTTGATCTGGTTG
>CADCVI010000164.1:289-6732 GCA_902806105.1 uncultured Rubrobacteraceae bacterium | reverse complement strand
TCTTGGCGTCGTGCACCCGCAGAGTACCCTCGGGGGTACTGTCCGTAAGCCGTGCCTCGTCCTCCGAGACGGCCACACACCAGCGTCCATCCCCAACCGGCGCCGCGGCAACCGGCTCGAAGGAGAGCTCGATCGGCTCCTCCGAGACGCGCACCAGGGTCCTCTCCACTGGCGGAAGGTCCTCGCCGCCCACGACCGGCAGCGCGGCAAAGCGCGGCTCCAGGCTCCTGAACTCGTAGCGGCGCACCATCTCGCGACTCTGCGGCGAGACGCCCTCAAACCTCAAAGCCTCCGCATCGAACTCGACCGGCGCGTCGAAGCGCATCCTCGCAAGCTCAAGCGAGACGAAGGCGCTCTCCCGGCCCTCTTCTAGCTTCTTGCGTGTCCCCTTCGCCTTGACCCCGTCGAGGTTCTCGTAGAGGTTCTCGACCGTATCGAACTGTTTGAGCAGGCTCGACGCACCCTTGGGGCCGATGCCCCTGACACCCGGGATGTTGTCCGAGGGGTCGCCGGTGAGAGCTTTATAGTCGGGGATCTGCTCCGGGGTAACGCCGTACTCCTCGATGACCTCCTCGCGCCCGTACTCCTTCGTCTCCGAGACGCCGCGCGTCGTCCTCAATACCTTCACCCGGCCGTCCACGAGCTGCATCGCGTCCTGGTCGCCTGTGACGATCTTTAGCTCCACGTCCTCGGGGATGCGCCTGCTCAGCGTCGCCAGTACGTCGTCGGCCTCGAAGCCCTTGGACCGGACGGCAGGAATATTCATGGCTTCGAGGATCTCATCGAGGTGGTCGAGCTGCATCCTCAGCTCCTCGGGCATAGAGGAACGCTGAGCCTTGTACTCCGGGTAGACCTCCAGCCGGAACTGCGGCTTCCCGCTGTCCCAGACCACCCCGAGCCCGACCTCTTCGTCGGAGTCGAGCAGCTTCAAGATCATGCTCGTAAAGCCGTAGAGGGCGTTCGTCGGCAGTCCGCTCGTCGTCGCGATGCTCTGCGGCAGGGCGTAGAACGCCCGGTAGAGCAGGGAGTAGCCGTCGATGAGGTAGATGCGCATTCCTCCTGATTATACCGGAGGGTGTGACTAAATCTCCCCCAGGTACGCCTCGCGCACCTTCGGGTCCTCGCGCAGCTTCTCGGCGGGAGCGGCGTTTACGACAGCGCCGCTCTCCAGCACGTAGCCTCGGGTAGCGATCTCCAGGGCCACGTTGGCGTTCTGCTCGACGAGCAGTATCGTCGTGCCCTGCTTGTTTATCTCCTCGATAATCTGGAAGATGCGCTCCACGAGCACGGGCGCGAGACCCATCGAAGGCTCGTCCAAAAGAAGGAGTTTGGGGCGGCTCATGAGGGCGCGGCCGATGGCGAGCATCTGCTGCTCGCCGCCGGACATCGTGCCGGCCTCCTGCTTCGTCCTCTCCTTCAGGCGCGGGAAGAGGTCGAAGACGCGATCCATGTCCTGCCGAATCTCGGCGCGGTCGTTGCGGTGGTAGGCGCCCATCTCCAGGTTTTCGAGCACCGTCATGCGGTGGAAGACCTTACGTCCCTCCGGGCTCTGGGCTATGCCCTTGCCGATCATGCCGTGCGCCGGTACGCCCTGTATCTCCTCGCCGCGGAAGACGATCCTCCCCTCCCTCGGCGGCAGTATCCCGTGTATGGAGCGCAACGTCGTCGTCTTCCCGGCCCCGTTGGAGCCGATGAGCGTGACGACCTCTCCCTCCTCGACGGTTAAGGAGACGCCCCTCAGGGCGTGGATGTTGCCGTAATAGCTGTGTATGTTCTCTACTTCGAGGAGCGCCACCTCTTATCCTGTCCTCGCCGTGCCGAGGTAAGCCTCGATGACCCTTGGATCCTCACGCACCTCCGCAGGAGAACCCTCGGAGATCTTCTCTCCGTGGTCGAGCACAGTCACCCTGTCGGAGATGCTCATGACTACCCTCATCTCGTGCTCGATAAGGAGGATGGAGATGCCACGTTCCTCTCTGAGCCTCCCTATAAGCTGCGTCAGGCGCGCCGTCTCCTGCGGGTTCATCCCGGCCGTCGGCTCGTCGAGCAAGAGTAGCTTCGGCTCGGAGGCCAGAGCCCGGGCGATCTCCAGCCGCCGCTGGTCTCCATAGGGGAGGTTCTTGGCAAAAGTCTCCCGACCCCGCAGGCCCACGAACCTCAAGAGCTCGACCGCCATCTCGCGCGCCTCCTTCTCCTCGCGCCGTACCCCAGGGGTCTGCAGGATCGAGCCGAGGATGCCGCTCTTGAGCCGGGTATGCATCCCGGCCAGCACGTTGTCTACGGCGCTCATCGTCCCGAAGAGCCTGATGTTCTGGAAGGTGCGGCCGATCCCCATCCGCGCCCGCTGGTGCGCCTCGAGCCTCGTCATCTCCGTGCCGCCGAAGACGAAGCTCCCCGAGGTAGGCTTGTAGAGACCGCTCACCATGTTGAAGAACGTAGTCTTACCCGCTCCGTTCGGGCCTATAAGGCTGACTATCCCCTTCTCGGGGATGTCGAAGTCAACAGAGTTGACGGCCACGAGGCCGCCGAAGACCTTGGTTATGCTGCGAGCTTCGAGGATCTTCGACGTCCCCGTCCCGTTTCCTGCTTCAGGTGACACCGGTGACCTCTGTGGCTCTGTCGTCCTCGTCTCCCTCGCGCAGCTCCTCCTGGCGCTGGCGGTTCGGGATTATGCCCTCGGGTCTCAGTAGCATCATCGCAACCAGAATAACGCCGAAGAGGAAGTAGTTGTACTTGGGGATATCCACGTTCGCCAGGAAGGGGCTTGAGAAGGCCGTGCCGATGTCGTGTACCCATATGTTCAACTGCGGCAGGAAGTAGAAGTTCGCGCCTTGCAACACGATGGCTCCCAGGATCACGCCGTAGATGTTCCCCATACCGCCCAACACGACCATGCATAAAACGAGTACGGAGACGTTGAACGAGAAGCTCGACGGGAAGATGCTCTTTATGAACGCCCCGTAGAAGGCCCCCGCGAGCCCGCCGAACGTCGCGCCCAAAGCGTACGCCCAGAGCTTCGTCGTCACCAGGTTCACGCCCATCGCCGCCGCAGCAGTCTCGTCTTCGCGCACCGCGATCCAGGCCCGCCCGAGCCGCGAGTCCCGCAGGCGTATGTTGACAAAGACCGTAATGAGGACCAGCACCAGGATCGTGTAGTACCAGGGGTTCAGGTCGAGCGTTCCGAACTGCTGCCAGCCCCTCGAAGGCACGAACGGAATACCGGGCGAGTCTATCCCCTTGATGCCGACCGTGCCGTTGGTCAGGTTGTAGCCGAAGATATCGTCCCCATTTATGAAGAAACGAGGGATGATCTCTCCGAACCCGAGGGTAACGATGGCGAGGTAATCCCCGCGCAGCCTCAGGGTAGGCGCCCCGATAATGACGCCCCAGAACGCCGCGAAGGCCCCGGCGCCGAGGAGCAGGATCCAGAACGAGACGTGTATCCCCGGCAGAGACCCGCTGGTAGGCAACGCCGAGAGGAAAGCGAAGTTCACCCCGCTGAAGTGGGTCGAGGCGAACCAACCAACTACGTAAGCCCCCAGAGCGTAGAACGCCACGAACCCGAGGTCCAGAAGCCCGGCGAACCCTACAACGATGTTGAGCCCCAGGGCGAGCATCACGTAGACGGCCACCACGATCACCGGGAACATCAGGTTCGTGCCGAGGACCTCGTTTATGAGCGGGAACAGGAACGCCAGCAGGATCAAACCGACCGGCAACCCGAAGCGTCTCAGGGCCGCCCCCGGCGACGCCATTCTACTCTCCCCCGCCGCCCTGAACGGCGGAGCGGTCGCCCAGCAGGCCGCGCGGCCGGAAGACCAGGACCAATATGAGCACGGTAAAGATCACGACATCCGTCCATCTCACGCCAATGTACTGGTCGGTCATCGAGCCGATAACGCCGATGAGTATCCCGCCCACCACGGCCCCGGTGAGGTTTCCGATACCGCCCAAAACGGCGGCCGTGAACGCATAGAGCCCCTGTCTGAGCCCGATGTCGAAGACGGTCGTGCCGTTGAAGAGCCCGAACATCACGCCCGCCGCCCCGGCGAGGATGCCGCCGAGGAGAAAGGCTATGGAGATGGTGCGGTTGACGTTTATGCCAACCATCGCCGCAGCCTCCTTGTCCTGTGCCACGGCGCGCATCGCCTTGCCCTGCTTCGTGCTGCTAATGAAATAGGAGAGGGCAACGAGGAGCGGCACCGTCACCACGAGAACGAAGAGATCCTTCCAGCGGAAGGTGATCTCGTCTGTTACCCCGGCGAGCATGTTGGCACTGGAGATCAGGGACGGAAAAGGTATCTGGGAGGCGTCCTTCCAAGCGAGGCCAACGTTCTGCAGGATGAACGACATGCCGATGGCCGTGATGAGCACCGCCAACCGCGGTGAGTTGCGCAAGGGTTTATATGCTATGCGCTCCATTCCGACGTTGACGAGGCCGCACACGACCATCGCGACCACGAGCGCGAAGAGCACCCCTACTATCTTCAACGCGGTCCCGCTGCCCCCGTCTATCGGGGCGAATAATCCCAGGCCCAGAAACGTGCCGCTCAATACCGTAACACCGGTGAAGGAGCCGATCATAAAATTGTCGCCGTGGGCGAAGTTGATGAGTTCGATGATGCCGTAGACGAGCGTGTAGCCCAGAGCGATCAGTGCGATGATGGCCCCGTTGGTCAGCCCTATAAGGAACTGCGAGGCGAACTGGCCGGGATCCCTGACCGCCTGCACGAGCAGCAGGATCACTAGAGCCGCGATGATCGCCACGGCGATGCGCGACGACCAGCTCGAAGCCCTGACGTTGTCGAGGAGGGCCGCACCCTTTGGCTTCGCCTCTTGCGTGGTAGCCATACCGTTACCTTCTCTAGAGCGGGGGACCAGAGTAGATCCCCCGCCTTTACCTTTGAATTAGCTAAGCCCCGCTGACGTCGATGACCCTGTCGAACTCGAACTCGCCGTCTACTACCCGGTTTCCGGAGAGCTGAGTGAGGGTAGTGTCACCGTCCGCGTCGAAGCTCCAGGTGCCTACGGTACCATTGTAGTCTTGGGTCGCGAACAGCTCCCGGACGACGCCCGCTCTCGTGACCTCGCCGTCAGCGTTGTAAGCCCTCTCGATAGCGTCGAGCATCACGTTGGCTGCCTCGTAGCCATAGGTGGTGTATGCCTCGATGCTCGAATCGGGGAACCTCTCCTCGTACTTCGAGACGAACTCTTGGCCCGCGCCGGGGAGCTCACTCGCGGGCAATCCGCCGAAGGTTATGTAGATGCCGTCGGCTGCGTCACCCGCAGCGCTGAGAAACTCCTCCTCCAGGATCCCGTCTGGGCCCATGAAGAGCACCTCCGAGTTGTTCATCCCGACTCCTACCTTGTCGGAGACGAGCTGGCCGGCGTTATTCTGGGTGATGCCGCCGAAGTAGATGGCATCCGGCTGCGTCTGGGCGATCTGGGTCATCAGCGAGCGGTAGTTGGCCGCGTCGCCGTCTATGCTCTCGCGTCCCAGCACTTGTATCCCGAGGTCTTCCGCGGCTGCCTGGAACTGGTCCGCAAGACCTTTGCCGTAGGTCTCCTGGTCATCGAGGATGTAAACGCTCTGGACGCCCAGGTCTTGCATGTAGACGGCGCCCGCGCGGCCCTGCTTGTCGTCGGCCACGATCACACGCGTGTAGTTACGCTCGCCGGTCGGGTAGTACTGCTCGGGCTCGGCGGGCTCACCGCCCTCCTTGGTCAACCCCAGGGCCGTGTTAGCCGGGCTGACCATCGCGAGTCCAGCCTGGTTGAGGATCGGAATCTCCACGGCAGCACACCCCGAGTTGAACGGCCCGATCCAACCAACTATAGACTCGTCCTGGGCCGCAGTCTGCGCGTTCTCACTGCACCGAGCCTCGTCCCACTGTCCGGCCTGGGCCGTGGCGTCGTCCTGGGAGGTGTAGGTGATCTGTACGTCCCCGGCCATGTAATCTCGCTCCTCCAAGGCCAGCGTTATGGCGTTGACGATGGTCTCGTTCTGCGGTCTGGAGGATCCCTGCAACGGGAAATCGCTCACGATGGTAGCGGTAGGCGTCTCGCCTCCACCACCGCCGCCACCACCCTGCTCCCCGCCGCCGCATCCAACGACGAGGAGCGCCGCTACCAGCACCGCGAGCACCCCTACCCGACGTCTCTCCTTCACCCTGCCTCCTTCTAGTCCCCGCTAACTGATCGCTAGTCCCCAAAACGCTCATGTTTAAGCTTCATTTAACGAAATTATCCTATCGTCGGCTTCTCCGTGTCAACAAAGCGGAGCACTTTCGGCCCATGGTACAATCCTCACCGCAGTATCCGTGCGCCGGAGTGGCGGAATCGGTAGACGCGCCGGACTCAAAATCCGGTGAGGGCAACCTCGTGTGGGTTCGAGTCCCACCTCCGGCATAAGACGATTTGCAGGGGTTTCTTCAGATTCAAAC
>CADCVI010000164.1:0-279 GCA_902806105.1 uncultured Rubrobacteraceae bacterium | reverse complement strand
AGTCTACCAGAGAAAGGACGGACGCTGGGAGGGCCGCTAAACCATCGAGACCCCCACGTGTCCGAAGAGGCGGGCAGTTTACGGGAAGAACCGCAGGGAGGTCGTGAGGAAACTCAAGGGGGCTTCGAAGGAGGAGACTACCTGCATAGACGGCAAGATCACCCTCGGGGAGTACATAACCAGGTGGCTCAATGAGTCGGTTAGGGACTCCGTAAGGCCGAGAACCTTCGAGAGGTACGAGGAGGTTTCTAGGGTCCATATCATCCCGACCCTTGGTAG
>CADCVI010000163.1 GCA_902806105.1 uncultured Rubrobacteraceae bacterium | reverse complement strand
AGCTTCTGGAGCTCGAACAGCACCCCCTCGGGCAGGATGTCCTGGCGCGTCGAGAGGAGCTGGCCGAACTTTACGAACGTCGGGCCGAGGTCGTCGAGCGTCCGGCGGAGCCTGACGCCGAAGTTCGGGGCCAGAAGCTCCTCCAGGCCGCGCTTCTCCCGGCGGTCGCGCCGGACGTCGAAGACGAACCCGAACCCGTGCCTGAGGAGCACCCGTCCGATCTGGGAGAACCGCAGGAGGTTCTCCCGCCGTCCCCCGGGGAGAGGACGGAGGTTATCGTTGGAGGCCGCCACGGGCGGACCCCCGAGTTTCTAGCCTCGCGGCGCCAGGCCCGGGGTGGTGCCGGGCTCGTCCCTCGGCGGATCGGGCACGATCTCTATGCCCTCCACCGGGGTGGCCGAAGGGCTCGTGCCACCGGAGGGCGGAACGGCGGCGGCGGGGGATTCCGGGGCGGAGGCGGCCTCGTGCGGCGGGGTATCCGGGCGGGTTTCGAGAAGCCTGACGCGGTGCTCGATCTGCTCCAGGCGGAAGAGCAGGTCCTCGTAAGCTTCCCGGTCCGGGACGCCGGCCGTGCGGAGCCCCTGCTGCAACGAGGCGTCGAGGAGGCTGCGCGCCCCGTGGGAACGCTCGCGCGCCCGCGTTACGACGTCGTCCACGACGGCGCGCCCCTCCTCGCGCTCCATACGGCCCTGCTCGATCAGGCGGTTCACGACCTCCTGCACCCTCTCGCGCGTCGCAGCGGCGGCGCCTATCTGCAACAGGATCAAACGTTCAATCGAACCCAGTACCATCTGGTCCTCCTCGGTGTGGTCCTATCCCCGAATAATATCGTAACGGGCGCGTACCGAAGGAAACCGAGCGCCACAGCACCCTCGGCGACCATACGCCCCCTTTTTTCACACACCCTCGCCTTGGCATGCGCCTCGACGGACAGAAACCCGGATCTGATCGGGAGCTGCCGTGCATGGGAGGTATTGGCCGCGTGCCCGGGACCGCCAAACTACTCGGGCGGACGGTCGTGCTCGGCGCACGCGGAGGGGTCGGTTCGTTCTCCGTAGAGCCGAAGCTCAGGCGGGGTCGGCAACGTTCTTGCTGGCGCGGTTCGCCTGCCAGGCCTTGTAGAGTGCGAGAACAGGGGCGGCTATAAAGATGGAGCTGTAGGTGCCGGCGGCGATGCCGACGAAGAGGGCGAAGGCGAAGTCGCTCAGGGTCGACTCGCCGAAGATCAGGAGGGCGGCGACCGGTATCAGGGTACACACGGAGGTGTAGATCGAACGCATCACGACCTGCCGGATGGAGGCGTTCGCCATCTGGTCGAAACGGCGCCGGTTGTAGCCCGCCTCGGGCGTGTTCTCGCGGATACGGTCGAAGATGATGATCGTGTCGTAGAGCGAGTACCCGAGGACCGTCAGGACGGCGACGACCGTCACGAGGTTCACCTCCCGCCCGACGAGCGCGTAGAAGCCGACGGTGATGAGGATGTCGTGCAGCAGCGCGAGCATCGCCGCTATGGCGAACGCGAACGCGAAGCGGATGCTGATGAACAGCACGATGATGATGAGCGCGGCGGCGACGGCTTGCAGCGCCTGCGCCCGGATCTGGCCGCCGAACGTCGGGCTGATGCTCGTGACGCTGACCTCGGCGCCGAGGCTCTCGGCCAGCGTGTCGCGCACCTCGCGGTCCTGGCCGCCGTCGAGGACGGGCGTACGCACCTCGTAGCCGTTCTCCCCGACGCTCGTCACCACGGCGTCGTCACCGAGGTCCCCGGGCAGTGCCTCCCGAACCTCCTCGGTCGTCGCGTTCCCGTCGATACCGCTCAGGGTGAACTTGGAGCCGCCCTCGAAATCTATGCCGAAGTTCAGGCGCCCGAGGGCGATGGCGACGACGCAGATCAGGAGAAAGACCCCGGAGATGGCGAACCAGAGCCTCCACCGGCCGACGAAGTCTACCTTCGAGAAGACGCCGGCTGACATCAGCGGGCCCCCTCCCGGTCGTTCTCGCGCGCGCCTCTCGCCCCGCCGCCCGATGCGCCAGTCGCCGCGATGCTCCCCTTGGAGACCCCGACCATCCCGGCGGAGAGGCCGAAGCCGCGGGCGGAGACGACGCCGAGCAGGGCGCGCGTTACCGCGACGGCGGTGAACATGCTGAGTACGACGCCCATGGCGAGGAGGACCGCAAAGCCCCGGACGGAGCCGGAGGAGAGGGCGAAGAGGATAAAGGCGGTGATAAGGGTCGTCAGGTTACCGTCTAGGATCGCCTTGAAGCCCCGGCCGTAGCCCAGGGCGACGGCGGTGCGCGGGCTCTTGCCCCGTCGTATCTCCTCCTTGATCCTCTCGAAGATGACCACGTTCGCGTCCGCCGCCACGCCGATGGAGAGCACGACCCCCGCGATCCCGGGCAGCGTCATCGTGATCGGGATGGCGACGACAAGCCCCCACAAAAGGAAAGCGTAGATCAAGAGCGCGATGTCCGCCACGAGCCCGAGCACCCGGTAGATCGCGACGAGAAACACCAGGACGAGCCCGAAGCCGACGAGGGCGGCGATCAGCCCGCTACGCAACGAGTCGGCGCCGAGCGTCGGTCCGATCGCGGTGACGGAGAGCACCTCCATGTTCACCGGCAGCGCGCCGGTCTGGAGCACGATCTCGAGCTCCTCGGCCTCGGCCGCCGGTAGCCCGCCCGCCCCCGTGTTGTTGATGCTCACGGTGCCGCCGTAGATGGCCTGCTCGATCGTCGGCGCGCTGACGACGTCCTCGTCGAGGACGACGGCGAGCTGCCCCTGGCCGGGGGTACCGTTCGCGAGGGCGTTGTCCACGATCCGCTGGGAGAGGTCGCCGAACTGGTCGCCCCCCTCCCTCGTAAAGTTCATCTGGACCTCCAGGAACCCGGACTGATCCCGGGCCTGCGTCGCCGAGTCGAGCGCGTCGCCCCTGACGGCGGGCTTGGCCGGGAGGACGTACCCGATGACCACGGTCTCCCCGCCCTCGGGAGACTGCGTCTCCTCGAAGAGAATCCGGGTCTCACCCTCCTCGTACGCCGGGTCCCCCTCGAGCTCGGCCCGAAGGTCTTCCTTGACCTCTTCTATCTCGCCTTCGGGGACCGGCTGGCCGCCCGCGGCGGCGAGGACCTCGTAGAAGCCGAGCTGGGCGGTACGCCCTATAAGCTCCACGGCACGGTCCGAGTCGGTGATGCCGGGGATGTTTACGACGACCTGGTCCTGGCCCTGAAGCTGTATCTCGGGCTCCGTTACGCCGAGGGAGTCGACCCGCTGGCGGATAACCTGGGAAGCCTGTTCCATCTCCTCGCGGGTGACCTCGGAGCCGTCGTCCTGGAAGCCTCGCAAGCTGGCGCTGACGCCGCCTTCGAGGTCGAGGCCGAGGCGGGTCGCGTCCGCGACGGGCTGGCGGATAAAGATGAAGTAGGCGGCCAATCCGATAAGGACGACCACGAGGCCCAGCACGATAAAGTTGTTACGATTGCTGCTCATACCTTCGCCGCATCATAGCACCCATTATTTGCTTTCAGAAGGATCGGCGGTCCGCGTTGCGCCCGGCGCAGCACCGGACGCTTGCGTGTAGCGGGAGATCCAGGCCTCAACGAACCCCGCGTACTCCCCCGCCCTGATCGCCTCTCGCGCCTTCCTGCACAGCTCGCCCATGAAGTGCACGTTGTGCAGCGTGACGAGCCGGTGCGCGAGCAGCTCGTTCTCGCGGACGAGATGCGAGAGGTAGGCCCGGCCGAAGCCTGTGCAAGCTTCGCAGGTACACTCGGGGTCGAGGGGGCCGAAGTCCCGCTGAAAGCGCGCGTTCTTCAGGTTCATCCGGCCGTCGGCGGTGAGCGCCATCCCGTGCCGGGCGAGGCGCGTCGGGAGGACGCAGTCGAACATGTCCACCCCGAGGGCGATAACCTGGAGGATGCCGACGGGGTCGCCTATCCCCATAAAGTACCTGGGCTTCCCGGCGGGGAGGTTGGGCGCCACGAGGGCGAGCATCTCCAGCATCTCCTCCCGCGACTCCCCCACCGAGAGCCCGCCGACGGCGTACCCCGGGAAGCCGAGCTCCACGGTGCGACGCAGGCTCTCCTCCCTAAGGTCCGGGAAGAGCCCGCCCTGCACGATCCCGAAGAGCGCCTGATCGCCACGGGCATGAACCTCCAGGCATCTCTCGGCCCAGCGCGCCGTCCGCCTGAGAGACTCCTCGTGGTACCCTCGCGGCGCGTTCGCCGGCGGGCACTCGTCGAGCACCATCGCCACGTCCGCCCCGAGCTCCTCCTGCACGCGAGTGGTGAGCTCCGGCGTGAACTGGTGCGTGGAGCCGTCGTAGACCGACGAGAACCGGACCCCCTCCTCCGAGAGCTTGCGCTTGTGCGAGAGCGAGAAGACCTGGTAGCCCCCCGAATCCGTCAGCATCGGCCCGTCCCAGCCGGAGAAGCCGTGCAGCCCCCCCGCCTCCCGGACGACGTCCGCCCCGGGCCTGAGGTAAAGATGGTACGTATTGCCGAGCACCACCCCGGCACCCGCAGAGCGGAGGTCTCCGGGGGTCAGCCCCTTGACAGTCCCCTTCGTTCCCACGGGCATGAAGGTTGGCGTCTCGACCTCGCCGTGCGGGGTCTGCAAGACGCCGAACCGGGCCTCGCCGTCGCGGGCCTTTATCTCTATGGTTACGGGTGCTTTCACGGGCGGCCCCGTCCGCCGTTGAGGAGCAGCATCGCGTCGCCAAAGGAGTAGAAGCGGTAACGCTCTCTTACGGCCAGATCGTATGCCTCCCTGACGAGGTCCTTGCCGGCGAAGGCCATGACCAGCGCGAGCAGCGTGGAGCGCGGGAGGTGGAAGTTCGTGACGAGGGCGTCGACGGCGCGCCAGCGGTAGCCGGGGTAGACGAAGAGCTCCGTCTCGCCCTCGCGCTCGCCCGTCGCCGCCCAGCTCTCGAGGGTGCGCGTCGCCGTCGTCCCGACCGCGAAGACGCGGGAGGCTTCCTCAACGTCCCGGACCGTCGCCTCCGGCATAGAGTAGCGCTCGGCGTGCATGGGGTGGTCGGCGAGGTCGTCCGTCCTTATGGGCGAGAAGGTGCCTGTGCCGACGTGCAGCGTGACCTTCGAGATCGTGCCGCCCGCCCTCGTCACCCCGTCGAGCACCCGATCGGTGAAGTGGAGGCCTGCCGTAGGGGCGGCGGCCGAGCCGGGGACCCTGGCGTAGACGGTCTGGTACTCCCCCTCGGCCTCCGGCGTCGCCCCTATATACGGCGGGAGGGGCATCCGGCCGTGGCGCTGAAGGAGCGAGGGCACGTCCGGGGCGGTCACGGACCAGCGGCCCTCCCCGAGGGGCTCAAGGAGGCGCAGGAGGTCGCCGTTCGCGGAGAGCTCCATGCCGGGCTTGAGCCGGCGGCTCGGGCGTGCCAGAACCTCCCAGGCGCCGTCCCCGAGCTCGCCGAGGAACAGAAGCTCCGCGACTCCCCCGCCCGGCCTCTGGGCCGCAAGACGCGCGGGCATGACCTTCGTCTCGTTCAGGACGAGGGCGTCGCCGGAGCGCAGAAAGCTCGGGAGATCACGGAAGGTATGGTGGGAGATGCCACCGGTGGCCGCGTCGACGACCATCAGGCGCGAGGAGTCGCGGGGAACGGCGGGCCTCTGGGCGATCAAGGCTTGGGGCAGCTCGTAATCGAGCTCGTCGGTGCGCATCGCGGACCTAGCGGCGGAGCGGGTCGTTCGGAAGGCTGGTGCCGGCGGCGGAGAGCGGGATCACGAGCCCGGGGACGAGGACCACCGGGAGCCGGTCCGGCCCTGGAAGGCCGAGCAGGGGGGAAGGCCCGCCCGAAACGGGCGAGGCAACCGATGCCCCGATCAAAACCCTTTCCATGACTTCGAGCTCCACGGCCACATTCTACGCCCGGCCCCTCGAATCTCCAAAAGGGCTCCCCTCCGCCAACGTCGGCCGGTGCATCTCGTGTACTCTCCGCGCAACGTTGCTCTGCGCGTTCCGCGATGCGGAGTTGGCCACGGCGGGGTTCCATACGAGAGGTATGTAGGGGGTGTGAGGATGCATCTTGCGGACGGACAAGTACGGCTTACTGGGGCAGGATGCCGCGAGCCTCGTGGGGGACGACGCTGCCGCGTGCTCGCGGTAGGATGTTCGGGCTCATGATGCTCCGCCGTGTATTACAGGCCCTTGTCCTTCTGGCGTCCCTGGCGCTGGTGGCGGCCTGCGGCGCGGAGGAGGAGCCTCCCCCCGACGACGTCGAGAAGCTCCGTTCGGCGTTGACGCCCGAGGGCATCCTGGCGCATGCTCGGCGCTTTCAGGAGATAGCGGACGACAACGGGGGGAACAGGGCGGCGGGCACGACGGGCTACGACGCCTCCGCGGATTACGTCGCGGAAGAGCTAAGAAAGGCCGGCTACGAGGTCGAGATCCAGCCCTTCGAGATCCCGTACTACCAGGAGATCCTGCCCGCCCGTCTGGAGCTTGTCGCCCCGGACGAGCGGCCTTATCAGGAGGGGGAAGACTTCTCGACGCTCCGTTTCTCGGGTTCGGGGGCGGTCGTGGCGCCGGTCAGGTCGGTCGACCTCGGCGAGGCCGGCGAGTCGTCGAGCGGCTGCGAGACCTCGGACTTCCGGGGCTTCGTCCGGGGCGAGGTGGCGCTCATGAGGCGCGGGGCCTGTCCGTTCGAGGAGAAGGCGTTGAACGCAGAGGACGCCGGGGCCTCCGCCGTCGTCATCTTCAACGAGGGCGGGCGGGGCCAGACCGGCGTGCTGAAGGGCG
>CADCVI010000162.1 GCA_902806105.1 uncultured Rubrobacteraceae bacterium | reverse complement strand
TAAACGACGCCTTTTTGGGAAGGATGGCGAGGCTCTTGAGACCGAATGGTTCGCACCTGACGCGAGCACCTGGCGTTTGCTTAAGGCAGCAGGCGCATCTTG
Organism: uncultured Rubrobacteraceae bacterium; assembly: GCA_902806105.1. The sequence continues at coordinate 6,658 of CADCVI010000162.1, read as the reverse complement.
CGGGCCCGGGTGACGGCGTCAGCGCGGTTGGCTGCCCCGAGCTTACGGTATATGTTGTTGAGGTGAGACTTGACAGTTCCCAAGGCCACGAAGAGGTGCCTGGCGATCTCCGCGTTGGTCCTCCCGGAAGCCAGGAGGGCGAGAACCTCAAGCTCCCTCTCGCTCAACGGGTCGTCGAGCCGTTCAGGGGCTCCTACGCATTCCGGCCCAGGCTCCGAGAGCGTGTGTGGCATGCCCTGCTCGGGGTACCGGTCCCACTCGGCGAGGACATAGAACATGATCCCGTCCTCAGCTCGAAGATTCAGGTGGCCCTTCCCGGCTAACTCCTCGAGCATCTTCGAGGCCTCCTCGACGGTGAGCGAGGTGCGCATCGCGGCCGTAGCGGGCGTCAACTCGCCCCGTTCGGCCAGCGCCTCCAGAAGCTCCCGCTCTTTGTACTTTTTGTCGCCGGCTCTGCCGAGCTTGAGGTCGGACCTTTGCAGCACGGCGAGGGTAAGCGGCACGGCGGCGGCGAGGACCGGGAAGATCCACCACAAGCTCGTGAGGGGGGCCAGGACGAGACACGTAAGGCCCAGGACGAACACGTACAGCGCGGCCTGCCAGTTCATCCACGGGTACGGGCTCCGCCTTTCGGACGGTCCTTGCGTTGCCTGATCTTCGCTTACCACCGGTTTCGGAGACCGGTCATCGTTACCAGGCGTTCGGTATACCGAGGAGGCGGCTGCGAGAGGGACCTTCCCCTGCGCCCGGCTGCCGTCCTGGAAACCGTTTCCGGCATCATCCTCCTGCCTCTCCATCCGAATCTCCTCGATGCCCGGCGCGGACCCGCTCCCACTCGCGGTCGTGGCGCGCCCCTCGATGTTGCAGTCCCTTTTAGGGAGTACGCGGGCGTGTATCTACTTGTTTCACGGCCCTATTGTGTTTGGCTGCTAGCGGGGTCAGGAAGGAGCGACAGCGGATCGGCTGCACGAACGGGTGAGCGTCCCCGGTCGCAAGACGGTCCTCGAGATCCGACTATTCGGCCGATCCGCGTCCCGAACGCGAACCGGGAGGATCCACCTCCCGCCCCCGTGGCACCGGCGTAGCACCCGACTGGCGGTTGCTTCGCAACCCTACTCTACCCTTGGTACTCCCGATGAGCATCTCGTGGCTGGAGTGACTTGGATCCCGTTTCTCTTGAAAGGATCCACGACTCATACCAATGTCCAAGGGTGGAGTGTCGTAGTGCGTGAGGGGCTCGGCCATGCCCCAGAAGACGAGGCCGATCCCCATCCCGGCCTGGAAGAGCACGGCGAACCACGCGAAGTTGCCAAACTCGGGTTTGTCGTCCGGTTGACCAAGCTTGATCTTCCACAGCCGATTCCGGTAATCGTCGTGGTGACGGGCAAATCCACGGGCGAGGTGCGCGGCGAAAAGTCCGGCGAGCCAAGCCCGCTACTCCTTCTCTAGCTCGGCGTTGTCGGCGGCGCGGTGCGAGGCGGCAGCGTTCTCGAAACCGTGACCGTTTAGTACACCGGCCAACCCGTGGGGGCGTCGGCAACAAAAGAGCCGCCCTCTTGGAGGGCCGATTTGCTCCCGAGAACAGCTATCGAACTTGAAAAGAACCCACCATATCGCATCCAACTTGTGCAAAGCTTTGAGACGTATCAGTAGTTTGGAGGTCCTTACGCCGCCTTCTTCGAGGCCGGATTTCGCCTCGCTTGGCCGAAAAGCCGCCCCCGGGCCTCCTCGGTGATCATATGGCTCTTCGAAAGGCGTACGAACGGTCGAAGGAAGCGTCGTACATTGTTGGTACCTTGGACGCGGATAGGCTATCGACAAAGACGGAGGCGAGGATGAGGGATGACGAGGGGCGTGGCGGCGGGGGCTACCTTGCCGGAGCGCGGGCGGCGCTGCCGTTCGCGCTGGTTGTGGGGGTGGTCGCGATCTCGTTCGGTATCCTGGCCCGCTCTTTGGGCTGGGGCGTCCTCGCCCCCATCGTGTTTTCGGTAATCGCCTTCTCCGCCTCGGCCCAGTTCGCGGCGGTGGCGGTCCTTGGCGCGGGCGGCGGGGCGTTCGCCGCGATCGGCGCTGCCGCGCTCTTGAGCGCCCGCTTCCTGCCCATGGGGGTGGCCGTGGCCCCGTACCTCAAGGGAGGGCCCTTGCGCCGGGCCCTCGAGGGCCAGACGGTGGTCGACACATCCTGGGCGCTGGCGAGCAGGGGCGGAGGCCGCTTCGATCGGGAGTTCATGATCGGCGCCACCGTCCCGCAGTTCGCCGCCTGGACCGTCGGGACGGCCGTCGGCGTCCTGGCCGACGACTTCGTGGGGGACATCGAGGCGCTGGGGCTGGACGCGGTTTTCCCCGTCTTCTTCTTGGCCCTTCTGGCAGGCGAGCTAGGCGGCGGGAGACGCGCGATCGCGGCCGCCGTGATCGCCGCCGCCCTGGCAGCGGCCCTCGTCCCGTTCGCGCCGCCCGGCGTGCCGGTGCTCGCCGCCTGCGCGGCCGCACTCCTGGGTTTGAAGGGGAGGCCCTCGTGAACACGTTGTGGGCCGTGATCGTGACCGTCACCCTGGTAAGCGCGGCCTTCAAGGCGGCGGGACCGGTGCTGTTCGGGGGACGGGAGCTCCCCCCGCGGGCGAGCGCCGTGATCGCGCTGCTGGCGCCCGCCCTGCTCGCCGCCCTGGTGGTCACGGAGACCTTCGGAGACGACGGCAATCTGGTGCTCGACGAAAGATCCCTCGGGGTGGGGGCGGCGGCGGTCGCGCTCTGGCTGAGGGCCCCGGTGCTCCTCGCCGTCGCCCTCGCCGCGCTGGTCACCGCCCTGGCCAGGCTTTTCGGCTGAGATTTGGTCTATCGGATCGGACCTTCGTTCGGTGCCACCGGAAGGGTGGTCTCGGCCTGCGTTCTGACCTACGGCCGAGATCCAGGTCGCCGTTCCTCGCTCAGCGTGGCGCGCAACCCCTTCAGAACGAGGCCCACGCAGAAGTCGAACTCCGTGTCCCGGTCGACTTCCTCTAGGTAGCTTGCCGTCCTCGAGATCTCGGGGAACTCCTCGGGCGGAAGCTCGCTCGGCGCGAGCTCCGACCGGCCGGGCTGCAGCGCGAACCCCCGGATCTCGGAGAGCGCGTAACCGATCGCGAAGCTCGACAGGGCCTGGAAGGCCCCCATAGCCTCGCCACCACCGAAGCCGGCCCGGCGCATCATGCCCAGGTAGGCCTCGATAAGGCGTGCCTCGGCCGGCAGGTTCGGCACCCTGTCCAGCACCACCGGGAAGAGAGCGGGGTGCTGGTTGGCGAGCCGCCTCACCGATCTCGCGGCCTCCCGCAGGAAGTCCTCCCAGCCCTCCGTTTCCCTCGGCAGCCCCACCTCGCCCAAGAGCGCCTCTGCCACCCCGTCCAGGAGCGCATCCTTGCTCGGGAAGTGGTTGTAAAGCGACATCGCCTCCACCCCCAGCTCCTCGCCCACCCTCGCCATCGTGAACGCGCCCATACCCTCGCGGTCGACGAGCCGCACCGCAGCCTCCACGATCCGCTCCCGACTTATCCTCGCCCTGCGCGGCACACAACACCCCTTCCCAAACTGCCCCCGGATCGCCAAGCCCTTGACGCGACCATCATACCGTGCTTAAACTTATGCCGTAAACTTATATCGTAAGTTTACGGCAACCCAGGGAAGGGAGAGGCGCATGACGGCGACGGCGTTGTTGGGCGAGACGAAGGAGATCCGGCTCGGGCAGGGCGTGATCAGCTACCGGGAGGTCGGGGAGGGTCCCTCGTTGGTGTTTGTCCATGGCTTGCTGGCAAGCGGAGTGCTGTGGAGGGACGTGGTCGCGGGCCTCTCCGGGCGGTTCCGTTGCCTCGTGCCGGACCTGCCTCTCGGCGGGCACTCGGTACCGATGGGGCCGGATGCGGACCTGAGCCCGCGTGGGGTCGCGCGGCTCGTCGCGGACTTCGTGGCGGCCCTGGACCTGCGCGACGTGACGCTCGTCGGCAACGACACGGGCGGGGCCATCTGCCAGATCGTCGTAGCCGAGCACCCTGAGAGGGTCGGCAGCCTCGTCCTAACCAACTGCGACGCATACGAGGCGTTCTTCCCGTGGCAGTTCCGCCCGTTGTTCCAACACCTACCCCGTCTGCTCGGCGCGCGCTTCGGGGAGCTTCTGGCGTGGACGATGAGGTCCAGGGTGGCCCAACGGCTGTTGCTCAAGACGGTGGCGAAACGCCGGATGGACGAGGCCACGCTCGACGCGTATTTTACTCCGCTGCTAACCGACGCTGGGGTTCGCCGAGATATGACGCGGTTCCTGCAGCGGGTCTCGAAACAGTACACGCTGGAGGCCGCGAAGAGCTTCCCGCATTTCCGGCGCCCGGTCCTGCTCGTATGGGGCGAGGACGACCTCTTCTTCCTTAAAAAGTACGCTCGTAGGCTCGAGGGCGACTTCCCCGACGCCCGCCTGGAGTTCTTGCCCGATTCACGCGCGTTCGTGCCCGAGGACCAACCGGAGCGGCTCGCGGAGCTCATCGAGTCCTTCCTCCCGTCCCCGGTCGGCGACGTCGCCGGCACCGCTTCGCCCCGTCCTTGCCGCGGCACAAAGAAACCAGTATAGGCTTCCGCTACCTGCGATCCGAGCTGCTTGTGTGGCTGCTGACGTATCAGCGGAGGCAGCCGAAGGGGATCATGGGGACGAAGACCCGACCCTGGAACGGCAACACGGAATCTCACAGGGTAGCGAAAAGCGCACCGCGGGGGACCGTACGCCTGGTCCGGGCGGGAAGAGGGAGATTTTATCGCCCTTCCATTAGGCGAGAGACCGAAACCCGAACTCGGAACGCCACGATCTTCAGGACGGGCCGGACGGACGCGGCGGCTCACCCCGGCGGGTGCTTCGGCGACAGGCGCAACCCACCGATCGGGCGTTGGCGGCATCCGAGCGCGACGAAGGGTAGCGGGATGCCGATACGACCCCGACACGAAGCCGGGCCTTCGCCGCGATGTACGTTCTGCGCCAGGGGGGCGCTAGGACGCTCGCGGCCGTCTCGCGCCTTCCTTACTCAGTAGCGAAGTCCCCCATAGGTCCGTTCCTGCTACGAGAAGGGACGGTACGCCGCCAGCGACCTTGGGGTGGTCTTCGGCGCGACGGCGAGGGCACGCCCTGTCGGAGTAAACCATTCAACTGGTCGGCGAAGGCGACTGCGAGCCCGGGTTCGAGCCTCTCGGCCGGATCTTGGGCCGCGACGTGGGGCTTCGGGAGCGAAGCCCCGCAGGAGAACGCTCGACCCGGGTCAGGGTGTCGAACGTGGTTGTGAAGCGGGAGAGGTACGAAAAAGCGGAGGAGGTCGCGCGTCGGTGGTCCATCCCGGACATGGAGGGCGAGAAGGGTTTCGAGAGCTACCTCTTGCTGCCGATCCCGAGAGGCGCAAGTACGTCTGGACCATGCTGTCCTACAGCGTAATGCCGGGCGAAGAGCCGGGACGGGGAGGACCATATGAGCAAGGATATGGAGCTGCTCGAGGTCAAGGACGTTTTGGCGGGTAACCCAGTCCTGGAGGCTTACGAACTGCTCCTGATCTCCTACCCGGTACCCTCCGGCCCAGACGCTAAAGGTTTCCGCTTCCACGTACCGATAATTTCCCCAGTCAACGCTCCGTGTTTTTGACCGGAGGCGATGGTTAACTACCGGCCTCCTTCGTACTGCGTCGTGCTACGCGCCGACGGCTCTCGGGACATCGGCCGGATTGCGGGATGTGTTTCGTTGGAGAAACCGGGGTGTGGCGGAAGCCTCGACGAACCAATGGCGCACGCAAACGTCGAGCGACTCGAGAAGGCGGAACAGGTGGCAGCGAACACAAACGGATCCGGGTGGAGAAGGTCGCGTAAGAACCGGGGCGACGGCGCATCCCACCTTCCCGGGTGGTTCGTCCCCGTGGTCACGGTCGTCATAGCGATAGCGGCCGCTTGGGTCATGGAGACCTTGCAAGAGCAGGCCCTGGAAGACCGCGCCGCGCAGTTGGTCTTCGCCCAGTTCGAGGAGGATGCGGCCCAGGCGCACGTCATTGCCAGCGAGATGTTGGGCGAAGGAGAAGTCACCCGTGAGAGCGCCCGGGCCCTCGCGGAGGAACGCCGCGATTTGGATGAAGATCTGGACCGGCTGGAGTCTTTGGGCCTACGGGGAGAGGACGCGGCGCGCGTCCGTCAAGCGTTGGGCGCAACCGAGGCGGCGGTAGACGAGATGCAAGGCGCGATCGAGGCCGGCGATCTCCAGCAAGCCGAGATAGGGCATGAGCGGGTGCGCGCGGGAGTAGAAGCACTCGAAGATGTGGCGGAGGACGTCGGCCAGACTCTGGGGGATTCCGCCAGGCGAACGGAGGCGATCGCCGGTGCGGGCATCTACATAGTGAACTTCTTGGCGGCGATCGCGCTTATAACGCTCTACTGGTGGTACGAGCGCAGACTGCGCGCCAATCAGGCAGAGCTACGATCCGCCAAAGAAGCCGCAGAGGAAGCCAACCGGGCGAAGTCCGAGTTCCTGGCGAACATGTCCCACGAGATACGCACCCCCATGAACGGCGTCATCGGGATGACCGGACTCCTCCTGGACACCGACCTCTCCGACGAGCAGCGAGAGTACGCAGAGACCGTGCGCTCCTCCGGCGAGAACCTGCTCACCATCATCAAC
>CADCVI010000161.1 GCA_902806105.1 uncultured Rubrobacteraceae bacterium | reverse complement strand
CCGAAGCCGGGCGGGCGGCCCCGATTCCTGGCGGGGGGGCCCTGCGTGCGGGACGGCGCCTCCACGGGCGGGCGGCCCCGCTTCACCTGCAGTACCTCCGGGCTCACGCCCAGGGTCTCGGCGGCCAGACGGATGGCCTCCCCGTGGAAGACGGGGTCGTCGATCCGCTTGATGAGGGTCCTGATCTCGGGCAGCGTCCGGGACCTTTCGGTGGCATCGGCGCCTCGCGCCCACTCGGCTTTGCGGCGGAAGATGTACTCGAGGAGGGGCATCGCCTGCGAATTCAGCATGCCCCTGAACTCTTCGGCGGAGTGCTCCAGCAGCCAGTCCGCCGGGTCCGCCGAGAGCCGCAGTACGCGCAGGTCCAGCTTCAACCTCGTCGCCTCCACCGCCGCGTCGGCGTCGTCCGTGTTGCCCGTTCGCTCCAACTCCTGGACCGTCGCGTCGGCCCGCTCCAGCGCCCTCTCCCCCGCAGCGTCGGGGTCGAAGAGCATGTAGATCCTGTCCACGTAGCCGCTCAGGGTCTTGAGGTGGCTCGGCGTGGTCGCGGTCCCGAGGGTCGCCACGGCGTTCTTTATCCCCGACTGGTAGAGCATCAGGACGTCCGTGTAGCCCTCGACTATCAGGGCCGCCCGCTCCCTGCTTACCGCCTGCGAGACCTGCGGGAAACCGTAGAGGAGGTCACGCTTGTTGAAGATCTCCGTCTCCGGGGAGTTCAGGTACTTCGGCTGGGCGTCCCCCATGGCCCGCGCGCCAAAGCCGACGATCCTGCCCCGCCGGTCCGAGATGGGGAAGGTGATCCTACCCCCAAACCTCTCCCCTCCCCGCGACGATAACAACCCCGCGGCCTCCAGACTCGACCTCTCGATCCCAAGCTTCTTCACCGCCTGGAAGAACCCGGAACCCCCGCGCAAGGCGTACCCCAAACGAAATTCTTCTATAGTAGAACGCTCCAGACCGCGGTTCTGTAGGTACTCCCGGGCCTCTCGCGCTTCGGGGCTGGAGGACTTCACCAGGTACTTGTGGTAGTAGATGGCGGCGCCGGCGAGTGCTCTGTAGATCCCACGTCGCCGGCCGGCGCGTTTCTTTGCGGCGTCGGCATCTCCCCCGCCCTCGAACTCCAGCTCGACCCCCGAGCGGTCCGCCAGGTAAGAGACGGCCTCGGCAAAGTCCAGGCCCTTCAGATCCATCAGGAGCTTGATGGCGTCGCCGCCGCGCTGGCAGTTGTGGGTAACGCCCATCTTGGTCAGAAACGAGTGCGAACCCGTGGTGGTTATGTCCACCACCGTCGTGGGCTTGTCCCGAGACTCTCCGACCCGCTGCACCACCGAGAGGAAGTAATCAACCCCGTCTATGTTAGCGAAGAAGCCTTTGAGGGACTCCTTGCTCAAAACGTGTACGAGGTAGCATTTCCTGCGTTGCACGCCGTCGTTGCCCGTCCGGGCAGGTAGGCTGGAAGAAGAGCACACACGTCCGGCTTGAATACAGAGCGCAAAGATACCGTAGGCCAGCTCTTCCGAAACCGATGCGGCCGAGGTGATCCCACCCGCGAAATGGCCGTCGCCCTCGAGGTACCCGTCGATCAGGGCGTCCTGGCATTCACGCGACCAGTGCAGCGTCTCGAACGGTACCCGTTTGTGCTCGCAGCCGCTTCCAAACCAGTGTCCGAAGAGTCTGGAGAGGTCTGTACTGGAGCAAGCCACCTCGCACAAGTTTCGCTCCTGGCGGGAGAATGTGCTGGCCTGCCGGCCGAACTCCTCCTCGAGCACGCGAACCACCTTTTTAGCCAAGGTTCCCTCTTCGTGGGCGCCGAAGCTCCACTTGACGCCGCCCCGGTAGAGGGAACCCTCGGCCAGCCAGACACCGTATAGCCAGGCCGTCCTGGGGTTGACCGGCAGGTCGATGATCCTGGGAGTGCGGGGGCCCTTCGTATAAGACTTGATCACGCGCTCACCGGGCAGCGGTGAGTCGCTGCGCTCGGCGTCCGGGATCACGGGGTAAAGCCAGAAGTCGCCCTCCCGGATATCTGAGGCGGGTCCGACGGCGATTTGTACATCGGAGTCCACCCGTCGAAGCTTTTGAGAGAATCGCATCTTCTTCGCGCCGGAGCTTCTGAGATGGACGCCGGAGAGAGCGCGTAGCGCTTCCTCGCGTGAGACGTAGAGGCATGTGTGGTCCGGCGTAAGCTCGATGCCCTCCTTCGCCGCCCCGGTGCGGATCTTCACGGTGGGCCCCGACTTGAACCATTTGTCGGTAATGGTCTCCCGGCGTCCGTTGAGCCCGATCACCTCGTCGCCCGGCTCGGCCGCGGCGATGGGTATGAGACCCCTCGAAGTCCAGATGCGCTCGTTGGCCTCCAGGCAGCCAAAACAGTAGTAGAAGCCCCTGTCGGGGGAGACGCTGAAGGAGGGAGTTTTCTCCTGGTGGTCCGGGTAGGGGCAGAGGCCCGAGAAGCGGGCACCCTGGCGGCGCACGGCCGTAAACTCGGAGACGACCTCGACGATGTTCGCGGCCTCGCGCACGTCTTCTATGCTGCGCTGCGAGATCCTCAACCCCGCGCTCCCGTTGTCCCGATGTATAGAGATTCGCGTTTCGTCTCCGGCCCCATGGGGCGTAATGTTACTCTACCTTCCGTGGGTATCCGTCAGGGCAGAGAGCAGGCACCGCGGGTCGGGTACGCTGACCTCCCGCCGGGGGTCGGGTTCGCGCCCAAGGACGAGCCCTTGAGGCGGGACATCAACCTGCTCGGGCGGGTGCTGGGGCAGGTCTTGATCGAGCAGGAGGGCAGGCGCCTGTTCGACGCCGAGGAGGAGATACGCCTGCTGTGCAAGCGGCTGCGCTTCGACTACGACCCCGGCCTCGACGGGAGGCTGCGCGACCTGATCGACGGCCTCGACCCCGACGACCTGAACCGGATCGTGCGCGCCTTCTCCGTCTACTTCCAGCTCGTCAACATCGCGGAGCGCTACCACAGGGTCCGCCGCAGCCGCCAGTACGAGGCCTCGCCGGAGAGCCCGCCGCAGCCGGCGTCGGTGGCGAGCGCGCTCTCGCGGCTCAAGGACCAGGGGGTGGACGCGCGCGACCTGCAGCAGGTGCTCGACGGCATGAACGTCGGGCTCGTCCTCACGGCCCACCCGACCGAGGCGATGCGCAGGAGCGTCAGGCGCAAGCACGAGCGCATCGGCGAGATGCTGGCGGGCCTCGAGTCGCCGTCGCTCACCCTCAAGGAGCGGCGCCGGATCGAGGAGGACCTCGCCGAGGAGATAACGGTCCTCTGGCAGACGGACGAGCTGAGGGCCAGGCGGCCGGAGGTGACCCAGGAGATAGAGCGGACCCTGCTCTTCTTCGAGCACCCGCTCATCTCGGCCACCCTGGAGGCGTACCGGGAGTTCGAGGACGAGCTGGAGGCGCAGTTCCCGGAAGAGACCCCAAGGCTCGGGCGCGTGCTCGAGTTCGGCTCCTGGGTCGGCGGGGACCAGGACGGCAACCCGTTCGTCGAGCCGCCCATGATCAACACCGCGCTCGGGCTGCACCGGCGCCTGATCGTCGAGCGCCACCTCGCCACTATCTCATGGCTGGTGGACCACATGAGCCAGTCCCAGAGGCTGACGGGCGTCTCGGAGGGGCTCAGGGAGGCCATCGAGGGCTACGAGAGGCGGATGCCGCAGGTGGCGGAGCGTTACCGGGCCGCAGACCCAAACGAGCTCTACCGCAAGATGCTGCTCTTCGTGGCCGAGCGGCTGCGGCGCACGCTCGAAGACCCCGCCTCCGCCCACGCCTACGGCGGGGCCGCGGCGTTTCTGGAAGATCTCTCGGTCGTGCGGGAGAGCCTGCTGCAACACGGGGGCGGGCGGGCGGCGGAGGGCGGGTTGCGGGACCTGATCCGTCAGGTCGAGGTCTTCGGGTTCCACCTCGCAAAGCTGGACGTCCGCCAGGAGAGCGCGACGGTGGTCCGGGCGACGGCCGCCGTGGTCGCCCACGCCACGGGAGAAGACCTCCTCGGGATGGACGAACGCGAACGCGCCGCACTCCTGCGCCGGCTGCTCGCCGACCCCGACCCGCTCGACGCCACGCCGGACAACCTCTCCGAAGAGTCCAAGAGGGTGCTGGACACCTTCGGGCGCATACAGGCGGCCAGGGAAGAGTTCTCGGAGATGCCGGTCGAGACCTTCGTCCTGAGCATGGCCCATCACGCGAGCGACGTTCTCTGTGTGCAGTTGTTGGCCAAGCGGGCGGGCCTGTTGCGGGTCGACGCCGGGGGCAACTGCACCGCGAACCACCTGCGCGTGACGCCGCTCTTCGAGACGGTCGAAGACCTTCACCAGGCCCCCGAGGCCCTGCGGGGTTTGCTGGAGGATCCCTTCTACAGGTCGTCGCTCTCGCATGGGGGCGGGGTGCAGGAGATCATGCTCGGCTACAGCGATTCGGGCAAGGACGCCGGCTACGTCACGAGCAACTGGACCCTCTACGAGGTTCAGGGCCGCCTCGCGTCGGTCGCCAGGGAGCACGACGTGCGCCTGAGGGTGTTCCACGGCCGCGGGGGCAGCGCAGGGCGCGGAGGCGGCCCGAGCTACCGGGCGATCATGGCCCAGCCCGCCGGCACCCTCGACGGCAACATCAGGATCACGGAGCAGGGGGAGGTGATCTCCTTCAAGTACAGCATGCGCGGCCTCGCCCGCCGCAACCTGGACACGGTGCTGGCCGCGGTCCTCGAAGCGACGGCCGACCGTTCTCCTCCCGCCCCCCAACCCCGTTGGACGGAGACCATGGAGGAGCTCTCAAACGCCGCGAGGAGGGCGTACCGCTCGCTGGTCTACGAGGACGAGGACTTTCTGCCCTTCTTCTCGGAGGCCTCCCCCATCGGCGAGCTCCCTTCGCTGAACATGGGCAGCCGCCCCGCCCGACGGGTGCAGAGCCCGGACGTGGAGGGCCTCCGCGCCATCCCATGGGTGTTCGCCTGGACCCAGAACCGGTTCCTGCTTCCCTCCTGGTACGGGTCCGGCACGGCGCTCGGCCCTTTCGTGGACGACCCATCCAGGCTCGCAACCCTGCGCGAGATGTACCGCGGCTGGCCGTTCTTCCGGACGCTCCTGGACTTTATGCAGATGACCCTCGCCAAGAGCGACCTCCGAATAGCCCGTACCTACACCTCCCTCGTCTCCGACAAAGACGTCAGGGACCGGATGTGGGCCAGGATCTCCGAGGAGCACGCCGCCTGCGTCCACGCCCTCCTCCTCATAACGGGCTCGGAGAACCTTCTGGACGACACCCCGGTGCTGCAGCGCTCGATCCGCCTGAGAAACCCCTACGTGGACCCGCTCTCCTACGTTCAGGTGAGCCTTCTGCGCCGGCTCCGCAGCCTTCCCGAAGACTCCCCCGAACGCGAAGGCGTCCTCAAGACGCTGCTGCTCACCGTCTCGGGAATCTCCTCCGGCCTCCTCAACACGGGGTAAACGGCCCGTAGATAGATCAGACCCGGATGCGCGGCTGGTCGAGCCAACGTCCAGGGAGTGGCCAGGAAATACAGGCTCAGGCTACGACTACGCGAAGATCTCGCCTCGGGGCAAAAAGATCCTCCTGTAGGTGGCGAGGGCGTAGCGATCGGTCATGCCGGCCACGAAGTCCACGGTTTCGACGATCGGGTCGGGGTCGCTCCTCGTCCGCTCCTCTTCGTGCCCGAGATAGTGCGCGAAGAGCTCCCGAACAACCCGCGCGGCCTTCTCGTTCTCCCGCGAGCGCCCGCCACCGCGGTAGACGTTCTCGAAGAGCCAGGCCCTGAGGCCCATCAGCGCCGAGTAACCCTCGTCCGAGAGAGAGATCTCATCCTTCTGTTTAGATGTAGAGATCATGTCCCGGACGAGGGTGTCTATCCGCCGGCTCATCTTTTCGCCAAGAACAGAGATCGGGCCCTCCGGCAGGTCTTCGAAACGGATTATTCCCGCGCGCAATGCGTCGTCCACGTCGTGGTTGACGTAGGCGATGCGGTCCGCGATGCGGACGATCTCACCCTCCCTCGTGGCCGGATAACCTTCTCCTGTATGGTTACGTATCCCGTCTTTAACCTCCAACGTGAGGTTTAGTCCATCACCGTCCCTCTCCAGGTGGTCTATTACGCGCAGGGAGTGTTCGTTGTGGCGGAAGGATCGGCCGTGTCGGGCGAGGGATGAGGCGAGGGCTTCTTCACCGGTGTGGCCGAAGGGGGTGTGGCCGAGGTCGTGGCCGAGGGCTATGGCTTCGGTGAGGTCCTCGTTGAGGCCGAGGGCGCGGGCGATGGTGCGCGCGACCTGCATCATCTCGAGGGTGTGGGTGAGGCGGGTGCGGAAGTGGTCGCCATCCGGGGCTATAAAGACCTGGGTCTTGTGCATCAGGCGGCGGAAGGACTTGGCGTGGATGATCCTGTCCCGGTCGCGCTGGAACTCGTTGCGCACGCCGTCCGGGGGTTCTGGCCTCACCCGGCCCGCGCTCCCCTCGCAGGCCCAGTCCCAGGTCGGGAGTTCCGCCGTCCCGTCCGCCTTCACGCGGGGCGCCGGGAGCGGGAGGAGAGCTTGACTGCCGCGCGGGAGTTTCCGGGGGCGTGGGCGAGGACGTGGGCGCGGACGACGCGCAGGACTCCCTCGAGGAGATCCCCGGTTCGGGGTGCTTCGCGCACGGGGCTTTCGATGGTCTCGCGCAGCCGGTCCAGGACGCCGGGGGCCATCGGGAAGGCGTCGGCGGTGGAGGAGCGGCACCCGGCGCAGAGCACGCCGCCGTGCTCGGGGGCGAAGTGCAGGGGCTGGGGGGCTT
>CADCVI010000160.1:1524-6796 GCA_902806105.1 uncultured Rubrobacteraceae bacterium | reverse complement strand
ACGCCTGGCTCTCCGAGGCCCGCTCGCTGGCCCTCAAGGTTCCCAGCGTCACGGTGCGGGGCCAGCACAACTACCTGATCGACCCGGCGCACCCGGACTTTGCGGGCGTCCAGGTGTCAGATCCGGAGCCCCTCGATCTGGATCCCAGGATAACCGGCCGCTAAAACATCGTCTTGCCGAAGCACGTGTCGCTCAGGACAGGCGACGCATGTCAGCAGAACGGGTTCAAAAAAAGAGAGCCGACGAGCGGACTCGAACCGCTGACCTGCCCATTACGAGTGCGCCTAAAGGTGTTTCAGCGAGTTTCTTCCTGCTCTTGAAACCCCATAGGTAAGCACTACAGCGTCTCGGAGCGTTGTCTACTGTTTCAGGGTGCGCGAGCCGGGTTGCCGTCAAATTGTCGTCAAACGCACGGCTTGTCGCGTCTTAGATGCTCTCGAAGCTCACCGTAAGAGGCGACCGGCGGAGCAGTTGAGACTAAGCAGATGCCATAGTTCGTCCCCGGCAGAGGTTTCGTCTGGCAGAGAAGGGCAAGGGGTTGCCCCCCTACCCGCTGCCACGGACCTCGTCGAGCGCCTCTCCCAGCTCTACGGGTAAGCGTGGCGAGGTTGTTGGGGGCGGGCTCGCGAATCCGGCTGTTCGCGTGCGCGGCATCCTGAAACCTACCGGTAACTCCCGCCGGGGTTCTTCGAGCCTGGCTCCCCTGCTCCGCGTGCGTCTTCAAGCCGTGCAACATGCAGCGGTGGTTACGGCACCCGCACCGTGCGAAGATGAGGGGAGGATGGGAAGCTCGAGCAGCACACGAACGCAGGCTTCTCCCGCTCGCATAGCAAGCAGGGAAGATGCCATCCGGTGGGCGCGATCCCTTTTGTCGGGGGGAGAGTTTGTGGTCCTGGACTCGGAGACCACAGGCCTTGGCAACCCCATAGATTTCGTCGAGGTCGGGGTCGTATCCGGCCGCGGTGAGCCCCTCTTCGACTCGCTGATAGAGCCCTCGTGCTCCATAGATCCCCGGGCATCCCGGGTACACGGCCACACGGCCGAGAGCCTCGCGGGTGAGAGATGCTTTTTCGAGGTCTATCCGGATCTTCTGGATGCGCTGTGGGCCAAGCGGGTCGTCGTCTACAACGCGTCCTACGACCGCAGGGTGTGGGATGCGGCCGTGGGACGCCTCGGGGCGCGGGCGGCGCTCGCCGGGGAGCTTGCGCCCTGGGAGTGCGCGATGCGCGCCTTCGCCGCTTACGTGGGCGAGAGATCGAAGAGGGGTGGCTACAAGAGCCAGAAGCTGCCGGGCGGCGACCACACGGCTATTGGGGACGCGCGGGCCGCGCTGGGCCTGATCGAACGGATGGCCGAAGAAGCTTGATCGGGCGAGAAGCTAGCGCGTACCCGCTCCGGCCGCGCTCCCGCCAACGGAGGAACTTGCCGTGGGCGTCGAGAAAGACCTCCAGGCCTCTTTCGGGTGGCGAGGGTGCAGGCGGGTCGGTGCGAAGGCCGCCCCCTTGCGCAGTCCATACCCTGGCGTGACAGCTGACGAAAAAGACTTAGTCGGCTCCCTCGACGTCCTCTATCATCACAAGCTGTTTCCTCCTGCCGACGATCACCTCTGACCCGGGGTCAAGCTCTACCAAGACGAGGTTGCGCATCATGTCGGCGGGCCTCGTTGACAGCGAACTCCGCGATTCTGCCCTCGACGGCCCCCTCAATGGCGGCGTTCACGTCGGCGGTCAGCGACCCGCGGAACCCCTCGCAACGGGAACGCCCGGGGTCGCATCCTCCGGGTGCGTGCCCCCCGTGATGCCCTACATGGCCGTAGAGACGTAGACCTTCACCGGCGACGCTCGGCGACTACCCGATGATCGACCGAAGCAGGAAGGCCATGCCGACACCCACGTAGTTGCCGATGGCGTAGCCGAGAACCCCGATGAGTACCGCGGGCGTCACCAGCTCCCTCCAACGCTTGGATATCGCCAGGGCCAACGAGGTCGAGGGCCCGCCCACGCACGCCTGGCTCGCCACAGATAGCGTCTCGATCTCTATCTTCAGCAGCCTGCCACCCCCGAAGATGATGAGCCCATGGATGGCCACGAGGATGAGCAGGAACAGGAACACCACCGGACCCTTCTCGACCAGCGTGGAGAGGACCGCCCCTGCGCCGAGCACGACGAAGAACAGGTGCAGGAGCACGTTCCCGATCTCTTCTCCGCCGCTGAGGCGGTTCACGGGGGTGAGGGCGGCCAGCAGGGCGAAGGTCGTGTACCAGATCTCCACCGGTATCTCGAAGCCGACAAGGGCGTTTACGGGCGCAGAGATCAGCGTGGCGACGGCCACGACGACGAAGGTGGCGGCGAGCAGGTAGACGATGTCGTAGACGGAGATCTCCTTTTTCTCCCAGTACTCCCCGATCTCGGACTCGTCCGGCTCGGCGGAGCGCGCGCCGCCGTATATCGAGGGGTAGAATCTCAGCAGCACGACCGGGATCAGGGCGGTCAAGACGAACCACAGGTTCGTCATCAGGGTGTCGGCGGCCGCCCCCGTGGCGTAGAGGGTGTCGGACAGGTTCACCGCCTCCCCCACGGCGGCGTAGTTGACCCCTCCCCCTATGTAACTACCTGTGAACTGCCCGCCGAGTTTCCAGGTCTCCCCCCCTATGGCACCAGACAGCAGCAGCGCAGCGACGAACGCCCCGATGGCCGTGCCGACGGCACCGAGGACGAAGGCCAGCGTCGCCGGTCTTCCGAGGCGGCGCAGGCTCCCGAGGTCGGCGGTCATCAGGAGCAGGACTATCGCTAGGGGCACGGCGTAGTCACCGGCGAAGGCGTAGATGGGGTTGATCTCCTGCTGGTTTCCGACCGGGATGGAGGGGGGTATGACCCCGAGGTTCACCAGCACCGCAGCGCCGGTGATCACCATGATGGCCGTGCCGAAGAAGGAAAAGGCCCGGAACCTCCGGTCCAGGAAGAACGTCAGTGCGATCAGGGCGGTGACGACCGCCCCGACGGCAAACGGATCGGTGAACACGGCTCCCCCGGTCATAACGTCCCCCTCACTAGAAGTCCACCCGGACGTATCTTAGGCGGGCGGCGGGAGGCGGGTCAAACCGAGACAGTGCCCCGCCGTCTTCCCTTCCGGGCCTTCCGAACCCTACGTCGTTCGTCCACTCTCTGCGGGTCCTGCTTCCGCAACCTCCCCTTCCGCCGGATCCTCCTCGTCGGTTCCGTTACGGAGCCGCAGCACGGAGAACACGGGTCTCGGCCTCTATGAGATCATCCCTGTCTTCCTCGTCGGCTTTGCCTGCGTCTTCCTGTTCAACTTCTTCGGTCCTTCGCCCTCGGAGCAAATGCGTGCCGACTTTGAGGCCGTAAACAGCTGGGAAGAAGTCTCGTCATAGAGTCTGGGCTCTGCGCTTTTCCGCGCGGTGTCTATGGTCGCATCTACTCCGCCCAGCTTTTCGTGCTGGACCTTCCGATCCGAGTCCCGTAAGAGCGAATTTTTCGATATGGACTCGGGCATTTGTAGGGCCAGGGAGGAGCGGTCCTTCCCACAGCTCCTCGTTGCCCCAACCCTCTAACAAACCTACGTCTCCATTGGCTCCAGAACGATCCTCTCCTCTGTAGCCGCCTCTACCTTCTTTCGGCCGTACAGCAGCGGGAACGCCCCGCCCTCGGCCCAAGCCTCGAACAGGTCCAAGTAGTGCGGGCTCCCCGGATCGCCCGATTGCCCTGGCGAGTTCATGAACAGCGAGCCGTCCCACTCCCCGACGTCGACCACGATACGGAAGGAAGAGCCCCCGGTCTGGCGAAAGTCCGCCCGGTAGGCGGTGTTGCCCACGGTGTCCCCGCTTCCCCCGCGCGACGCCGGCCCAACGTCCAGCCGCCTGCGCGCCTCCTCGTCGAGGAGCGCGGAGAAGGGGTGCGCGAGGAGGACGTGGTGCAGCCTCCCCCACTCCCATCCTTCCCGGTCAGTCCCCAAGAGCCCCTCCACGTGCTCGACGGCCCGCCCCAGGCTCGACAGCATCATTTCCGCCAGGGCTTTCTCGGGCTCGGGACCGAGCCTCCCGTCGGGCCTCTCTATGAGGTCCAAGTCCACCCGCGCGTCCGCGGCCAGGTCCTCGAGGGGTGTGGCCGCGGCGACCGCCGCGTCCAGCTTCTCGGGCGGCACCACGCCAGACAGCGCCCTCTCGAAGAGCGCGGGCCGCAGGTATAGCCGGTACCACACCTCGAAGAGCGCCCCGGGGGCGGAGCCCGCGGAGAGCACGCAGTCCCACCCCCTCAGCATCTCCAACGCCTCCTCGACCTTCAAATCCTCCGAACGCAGCCCGTCGAGTCTCGAGCAGATGCGGCGGGCCGGCACGGAGAGGTGGTCGTTCTGCAGACGGACGGAGTCCTGCAAGGAATGGCCGGTGCTGCCCTTGAGCACCTCGGAGATGCGCTCGCGGCGGTAAGGCGCGTACCACTCGAAGCCGACCTTCTTCTCCTCGTGCGGGTAGTCTTCGGGCAGGTTCATCTCGTTGGCGGTGGCGACCCAGCACCGTTCCGGGTTGAACTCGACCGGCAGCTCGTCGGCGTCGAGGAAGCCGTCCCATTCGTAACGCCCGTCGCCGGGGACCGGCAGGAGGCCGTCCCAGTTGGGCCTCTTTGGCACCAGCCCGCCCGGCTTCCACCCTATGTTCCCCCCGTCGTCGGCGTAGACCTGGTTCTCGCCGGGCGAACCCCAGCGGTTCATCGCCGCCAGGAAACCGTCCCAGTCCTTCGCGCGCATGTAGTCCATGCTGCCGAGGTATGGGGCCATCCCGGGCTCGAGCCACGCCGCCCTCACCGCGAAGGCCACGCGCCTCTCGGGATCCTCGTGGATCACCGGCCCGTGGCGGGTGAACTTCAGCTCCACCTCGACCGGCTCGTTGCCCTTTACGGGCACGCTCTGCCGTTCGACCTCCATCGGCTCCCAGTGGTCCTCGTAGCGATACTCATTCGGGTCCTCGGGGTTGGTTTCGTAGACGTAGAGGTCTTCCTGGTCGATGGAGAAGATGGTGAGGCCGAAGGCTATCCTGCCGTTGTGGCCTATCGAGACGCCGGGCAGGGCGGGCTCCCCGGCCCCGATCACGTCCATCCCCGGGGCCGAGAGGTGCGCCACGTAGCGCAGCGACGGCACCGACAAGGCCCTGTGGGGGTCGTTGGCGAGGACGGGGCGGCCCGTGGCGGTGCGAGACGACGAGACGACCCAGCTGTTGGAGCCCTCCGGGGGCTTCTCTGCCCCCGCGGAGTTCGCGGCG
>CADCVI010000160.1:0-1514 GCA_902806105.1 uncultured Rubrobacteraceae bacterium | reverse complement strand
GGACACGGGCGCGCTCCGCCTCGAACGCCGCGTTCTTGTAGAGGCCGTTGCTGCGGATGCGCGCCACGTCCTCCGGCGACCAGTAAGCGGGCCGGTAGCCTGCCAGCTCAAACTCCTCCGGGAGAAGGTCAGGATTTTCCTCCGTCAGCCTCACGTACTCGTTGACGCCGGAGACGAAGGCGGCAACCACCCGCTTGGTGTCCGAGCCGTAGGAGAGCCACTCGCGGCGCATCTCGCCTCTGTAGAGGAAAAGCCGTGAGGCCCGGTCTTTCTCCACAAAGGAAGGCCCGAAGGCCTCGGAGAGGAGCCCGAGGCCGCGCCTGCGCCAAAGGTCGATCTGCCAGAGGCGGTCGCGGGCGGCGTTGAAGCCCTGGGCGAGGAAGGCGTCGTCGGCCGAGGAGGCGTAGATGTGGGACACCCCCCAACGGTCCACCAGGATTTCGACCGGGCCTTTCAAACCCTCGACAGCGTACGAGCGCTCGGCGTCCATGGGCATGCCCTTCCTCGCTTACGTGGTCTTCCTGTGGGTTCTCAACAAGGGTAGCGGTTTCGTAACGCGCCTAGAACCCCAGAAGGCACCAAAGCAGACCCGCACTAGGCTCTCTCTTCTATCCTACCTTGAGGCCAGTCCATAACTAGGTCCCGATATTCGTCCTGTCATCTTGGAGCGTCCTCGTGCGACGCACGTTAGATGCTATGCCACTCCGCACCAGCCCATGACGGTCAGGGCCAGAACCTTTGTTACGTCCTTGACGCTCTCAAGGTCCACCCACTCGTCCGGAGCATGGAGGTTAGCTCCGACCGGCCCGTAGCAGGTGGCCGGAGTGCCCCGGTAGAGGTTGAAAAAACGGATGTCCGTCGTGCCCGTGAAAGAGAAGAACTCGAGATCCTTCTCCATGACGCTCCGGTGGTGCTCTTGCAGGGCCGAGAAAATGGGCTCGTTCCGGTCCACGATGCAGCCTTCGGCGCGGAAAGCGTAGAAGCTTACCGCGGGCGGGTTCTCCGAGAGCCACGGGTCTCTACTCGCCGCCTCTGCCAGATGGGACTTGAAGCGGGACTGGACTTCCCCGAGGTCTTCGCCGGGGTAAGCGGAAATCCTGACCTCGAAGGTGCATTCTTCCGGAACAGAGGAAGTCCAGTCCCCGCCCTGGACGATCCCGATATTGTAGTTGAGCGGGTGAGGGCTACCTTGGAACTGCGGGATGCGGTACTTGGGATCGTTGACCCGCTCCTCTAGCTTCTTGACGGCCGACATGAGCGGGTAGGCCTTGAGGATGGCGTTGATCGACTCCGAAGCCCTCTCGGCGTGCGCCCCCTTGCCGCGGACGGTGACTCGCGCCCACATCACGCCCACCTGCGCCTCGAGGGCCGTCTGCCCGAGCGGCTCCGGTATGATGGCCGCGTCGGCCTCGTAGCCGCGGGCGCGGGCGGCGAGGGTGCCGTTCCCCGTGCATTCCTCCTCTATGACCGTCTCGAGCGACACGTCGCCTGCAAGCTCGACCCCGGCCTCCCTA
>CADCVI010000159.1 GCA_902806105.1 uncultured Rubrobacteraceae bacterium | reverse complement strand
CCAGAAGCTACCGGAGAACCTCCCCGTCCCCGAGGACGACGGCGCATGCGACCATCTGACGGGGATGAAGCTGCCCCCGCTCCCCCTCCCCTCAACCTCCGGGGAGAGCATCGACCTCTCGGACCTCCCCGGCAGGACGGTGGTCTACTGCTACCCGATGACGGGAAGACCGGGCAGGGAGCTGCCGGAGGGCTGGGATGACATTCCGGGGGCTCGCGGGTGCACGCCGCAGTCCTGCGGCTTCCGGGACCATCACGCGGAGCTCCGCGACCTGGGGGCACGCATCTTCGGCCTGAGCACGCAGGGTACGGTGTATCAGCGGGAGGCCGTCGAGCGGCTCGGCCTGCCGTTCGAGATTCTGAGCGACGAGGGGCTAGCCTTCGCGAGGGGCCTTGGCCTACCGACCTTCGAGGCCGACGGGCGGACCATGATCAAACGGCTGACGCTCGTGGTGGACGACGGGAGGATCGAGCGGGTCTTCTACCCCGTCTTCCCGCCGGGCGAGAACGCCGGGGAGGTTGCGGCTTGGCTCTCGCGCCATCCCCGGGCAGAGAGATTGGAGATCTGAGCATGGAGACCATCCCTGGGGTTTCGGAGAAGGCGATGGAAGAGAGGCTCGCGGAGCTTGAAGCCATCGTCGCGGCGCGCGGGAGTGCTCTGGTGGCGTTCTCGGGCGGGGTCGATTCCTGCCTCGCGCTCGCGGTCGCGGCCCGGGCGCTGCCGGAGGGGAAGGTGCTCGCCGTCACCTCGAACAACGAGACGTACCTCCCGTCGGAGCTCGGGCAGGCCGAGGCTTTCGCTTCCTCCCTGGGCGTCGAGCACCTCGTGGTCGACACCCGCGAGCTCGACGATCCGAACTACGCCAGCAACCCGACGAACCGCTGCTACTTCTGCAAGAGCACGCTCTACTCGGACCTGCACGAGATGGCGGTTCGGCGCGGCTACGGGTGCGTCGTGGACGGGGCGAACAAGGACGACGAGGGGGATTACCGTCCCGGGCGCAAGGCAGCGCGGGAGCTCGGGGTCGTCTCGCCGTTGAGCATCGCGGGGGTTTCGAAGGCCGAGGTGCGGGACCTGGCGAAGTACCTCGGGCTGCCGACCTGGGACAAGCCGGCGCTCGCGTGCCTGTCCAGCAGGTTCCCATACGGGCAGGAGATCACGCCGGAGAAGCTCGCCCAGGTTGCGCGGGCGGAGGAGTTCATGCGCGCGAAGGGCTACCGGCAGGTCCGGGTGCGCCACCACGGCGAGATCGCGCGCCTCGAAGTCGGCCCGGACGAGCTGGAGCGGGCCTTCGCGGAGCGGGCGGAGATCTCGGCGGAGCTCACGGACGCGGGCTTTTTGTACGTGACCCTCGACCTCGCGGGCTACAAGTCAGGCTCCCTCAACGCAGCGCTACCGCTTCCCGGCAAGAAGCCCAAGAAGATCCTGCCGGTGATCGGATAGCGGGCAATGGCCGAGAGCGAGCCGATACTCTGGATCACCCTGGCGGTGATGCTCGTGGGCCTCGCCGGGAGCGTCCTCCCCGCGCTGCCGGGCGTGCCCCTGATCTTCGTCTCCGCCCTGGTCTACGCCTACCTCACGGACTTCGAGGTGGTCGGGGCGGGGGTCCTCGTCCTCCTCGGCCTCTTCGCCGCCCTCGCCTTCGTCGCGGACTTCGTGGCGACGAGCTACGGCGCCCGCAGGTTCGGGGCGAGCCCTTGGGGCACGGCGGGCGGGGCGATAGGCGGCCTCGTCGGCGCCCTGATCGGCGCGCTCTTCCTGGGGATAGGGGCGGTCTTCGGGCTGCTGATCGGCTCCGTCGGGGGCGTCTTTCTAGGCGAGTACCTCCGCCGCCAGCGCCGCCCCTCCACGGGCGCCGCGGCAGACCAACCGAGGGTCAGGCCCGTCCGCGGCGACGACTGGCGGCGCACGTCCAGGGCCGCGGGCGGGGTGCTCGTCGGCTACGTCGCAGGCGCCGTCGCACAGGGCCTCCTCGGCGTCCTGAGCGTGGCCCTCTTCGTCTTCGCCCTGTTCTACGACTGACACCGCGCCTCCTGCAACAGCGGGCTCCTCGCAGAAACGATGCCTTGGGCTTCGTGAGGAACGAAGGGCTTGTGGCCCCGGGTGCTGGATCCCGCGGCACGGACTGGTGGAGGGGTTTGTGGGCCTATGAGCATCGAAGATAGCGGCGTCGTGGAACTGCTCGGGCGCCGAGTCCGGCTGGTGGATCTGAGCCGTCCCGTAGGCCCGACGCCGAGCGAGCCCAACCCGCCGCGTCTGAGAACCGTGTCGCACGAGGACGGCGCCGAGCTGTGGGAGCATCTGTACGGAATACCGCCGGCGGCGCTGCCGACAGGGCTGGGTTTCGCCGGGGAAGTAGCGGAGCTCTCCACGCACGCCGGTACGCACGTGGACGCACCCTGGCACTATGCCCTAACCTCCGAGGGCGAGCCGGCGCAGAGGATCGACGAGGTGCCCCTCAGCTTGTTTGTCGGCCCCGCCGTCGTGCTCGACGTCTCGGACCTGCCTACGGGATACCTCGTCACCCCGGGGGATGTGGAGGAACGCCTGCGGGGTATCGGGCACGAGCTCTCGCCCGGAGAGATCCTGCTCCTCCGAACCGGGGCGGACGAGGCGTGGGGGACGGAGGAATACTTCGGGTACGGGTGCGGCCTCGGGAGGGAGGCGGTGCTCCATCTCGTCGAGCGCGGCGTGAAGCTCATGGGAACGGACGCCTGGAGCCTGGACCGGCCCTATCCCTTGATCGGCGCGGAGTGGCGGGAGAGGCGAGACCCGTCGCTGCTGTGGCCCGCGCACTATGCCGGGGCGGAACGCGCCTACTGCCACATCGAGAAGCTGACGAACCTGGCGGCGCTGCCGGCGGTCGGCGCGACGCTGCTCTGCACGCCGATCAAGGTAGAAGCCGCGAGCGGGGCCTGGGTGAGGGCCGTCGGGCTCGTGCCGCTAGATCCCTAGCGGGGATCTCCCCCGCCAGGCGATAAGCGTTGCTACTGCTCCTCGTCGCCCTTCTCACGCAGGAACTGTTCCAGCTCGCTGGCGAGCTCGTCGCCGGTGGGGAGGTCCCTCGGCCCGCCGTCGGCCTGGGCGTCGTAGCGCTCCTCCAGCATCTGGACGTAGGAGGAGAGGTCGTTGTCCTGGGAGACGGCCGCGGCGACCTGGCGCTGGTAGTCCTCGGAGGTTCGCTCCAGGTGCGAGGTATCCAGGGGACCGCCTACCAACGCTTGCAAGTTCTGCAACAGTTGCAGGGCTGCGGGGGCCGAGGGGACGCTCGGCAGGTAGTGGGGCACGGAGGCCCAGAAGCTGACCGCCGGGAGGCCGGCCTCGGCGACGTAGCGGTGCAGCACGCCCGTCACCCCGGTCGGGCCCTCGTAGCGCGAGGCCGAGAGCTTCAGGTTCTCCACGAGCGAGGGGTCCTGGGCGTTCGCGGCGACGGAGACGGGCCTGGAGTGCGGTACGTCGGCGAGAAGGGCCCCCATCGTCAGGACGAGAGAGGCGTCGAACTCGCGGGCGAGGTCAACGACGCCCTGGCAGAAAGACTTCCACCGGAAGTTCGGCTCGGGGCCGGAGATCAGTATGGCATCGCGCCCCCCCAGAGCCTCGATGCCGCCGTTCGTCGCGTAGGCCGCGTTCTCGGGCCATTCCACCACCCGGGTGACGCCCTCGACCAGCGTGATCTGGGGCCTCACGGACTGGTAGTCGTAGAATTCCTCGCCGACGAAGGCGCCGAACCGCTCGGCTCCCCACTCCTCACGGAGCGTATCGACGGCCAGGCTGGCCGCCTCCGCCGCGTCGTTCCAGCCGGTGAACCCGGCGATGAGTACGGGCCTGTTTAACTGGGGCCTGCGCTCCAATTGGATGTATCTATTGTCCATAAAACAAGCTTACCACGCGAGCGTCTCCCCGCCCTTTCCCGGCCCGGCGGGAGGGCGCACCGTGGATGCGGGGCTCGTTTACCCCGTTATGCGGATACGCCAGGTTCGGCTCTTGCTCAGGCTCCCGTCGTTGGCGACGACGCGTATCGTGTGCGTACCCACCCGCAGGGGATTGCGGGGCGTGTATTTGAGCCTGTCGGAGGCTTGCGAGTAGGAGAACCTCACCCTGCGTCCGTCGACGATCAGCGCCACGTTTGCCTTCGCCAGGTCCGTCTGCGAGTCCCGCACGGTCGCGCCTATCGTCGGCGTGCGGTCACGGGTCGACGCGCCAGGAACCGGGGACAACCTGCTTATCACGGGGGCGGCGTAGTTGGGGGTGACGTCTGCGAAGAACGCGGTGTACCTTGCGGGGGCCGTACCCGTCCTCACGACATGAGACTGGGCGCCGCCGTCCGACCATCCGGTGAAGGCGTAGGTCCGGCCGTTGGCCCCCTGGTACGGGGCGTTCAGGGAGAGGTCGTAGCCTTCCCAGGAGGTCAGGGTCCGGGGGCCGCTGATGGAGGCCCCGTTCACCTGGAGCCCGAGTCCGGACGGGCTCGTCTCGAAGGAGACCTGGACGCGCCGCGGCTCTATTCTGCGTGTGACCGTCCTCTTGAGACCTCGCGAGTCGGTGGCGCTGAAGCGTGCTTCCAGGTAGTTGCCCGGCCCGGTCGCATAGATGTCCTCGGGCGGCGGGGCGGGGAACGAGAGGCTCGTTCCGCTCCCGGAGCGGTAGGGATGGGAGTGGCTGTCGTTGTGGTGGCGCACGACCTCCCAGGAGACGGCGGTGCCGCTCAGGGTCCCGTCCTCCGGGTCCGAGGCACTGCCCGTCAGCGTGATCTCCTCGCCCACTCCGAACGTCGCCCCCTCGCCTGGGTCCTGGACCACCGGCCTTGGCGCGTCGTTGCCCGGATAGACATCGACGGTCGCGGGGGACGAGGTCTTGCCGCTGCCGTCCGTGACGGTCAGGGTGACCCTCCGGTTCGTCGCCCCGGCGAAGGTGTGCGAGACCGTCGGCTCAGCCGTCGTGGCCGTCTGCCCGTCACCGAAGTCCCAGGCGTAGCGTAGGGCGCCAACGCCGGTGCTTTTGGAGCCGTCGAAGGTAAATTCGTAGGGCGCGGTAGCGTCGTAGGGCTCGCCCTCGACGGAGACGGAGGCGGTCGGGGCCTGGGTGTAGGCGACGCGGCGCACTTCTCCGCCACCGGCGTAGGTAGTGTAGTAGAGCGCCTGGGTATCCTCGTAAGGACCGAAGGTCATGGCGACCGCGCTACCGCCGCCGAGCCCGGTCACGAAATCGCTCCTCGTTCCGGCGTCGAGCTTGAAGATCTTGCCGCTCACGAAGTCCCCGAAGAGGTAAGAATCGTTGTAGCGGGCGGGCCACACCCCGTTGGGCACGAACGCGCCGCCGGTAATGGAAGCGCCCACGCTGCGGCCGTAGTCGTGGATGGGGGCCGTGAAGCTCGCCTGGCAGTTGGCGATACCGGGCCGGTCGGGGTTGTCGTAGTTCCCCTCGCAGTGGTTCCAGCCGTAGTCGGCGCCGGACCTGCCCTCGTTTATCTCCTCGAAGCGGCCCTGACCGACGTCGTTGATAAAGAAGCGGGTCGCCGGCGCGTCCGGGTCGAAGGCGAATCGGAAAGGGTTCCTGAGCCCGAAAGCGAAGGTCTCCTGGCACTGACGGCCGGCCGCCGACGCGAAGCCGGACAGCGCGCACTTGTCGCCCGTCGTCGCGTAGGGGTTGTCGGCGGGAGTGCCGCCGTCGCGCGTGATCCTGAGGATCTTGCCGAGGAGCACGTGCGGATCACGAGCGGCGTCGTTGTTGCCGGCGCAGCCGGAGTTGCGCGCGTAATCGCAGCCCCCGTCGCCGATGCTGACGTACAGGTTGTCGTCCTTGCCGAAGTGCACGTCGCCGGCGTTGTGGTTGCCGGCCGGCGAGGGGATGTTGTCTACGAGGATCTTCTCGCTCGACGGGGCGATGACGTTGTTGTCGCCGAGCACGAAGCGCGAGACCCGATTGACGCACGTTCCGGAGCGGTTGAACGTGTAGTAGAGGTAGACGAATTTGTTCGTCTCGAACTTCGGGTCCACGGCGACGCCCAGCAGGCCTCGCTCGGAGTTGGTGCAGGCCTTGCCCGCAAGGTCCAGCGCGGGGTCCTGCACGAGCGTGCTGCCCCGGTACACGCGGAGCTGTCCCTGCTGCGAGGAGACGAGCATCCTGCCGTCGGGGGTGAACGCGAGCGCGGTCGGGGCGCCCACCCCGACGATCCTCTCGTCGATGAAGCCGGGCGGGGTCGTGGCGGCCCGAGCCTCCTGCGCCAGCACCAGGAGAAGGGCCAAGCCGAGAGCGAGACCGGCGATCAGGACGAGGGGAGCGCGGGACGGGGCGCGTCGAAACGTCCTGGTCACCCTACCCTCCGGACCTTACCCTGGTGACCGCGCCCGCGCCGCGTTCCAGGACGTACAGCGAGCCGTCGGGTCCTACCTGAAGGTCCACGGGGTTCTGGAGGTTCGAGGCGAACGGCGAGACGCCGCCCGTCCCCGCGTCCCTGACGCGGATCCAACCGCTACAAAAGTCCGCGAAGAAGTAGTCGCCTGCGTATTCGGCCGGGAAGTTCCCTACCGGCGGGTTGTAGAAGGCGCCGCCGGTGATGGCGCACCCGGTGGTGGCGCTGAATCCGTGGCGGTAGGCGAAGATCGGGGCGGCATAGCGCACGTTATTCTCGTAGCCCTCGTACCTCGGCCAGCCGTAGTTTGCGCCCCTGGCGCCGCGGTTTATCTCCTCGGCCCGGCTCAGGCCGACGTCGTTGATAAAGATCTGGCCGGTCCCCGGCTGCACGGCGAAGCTGTAGGGGTTGCGAAGCCCCCGGGCCCAGATGGCCTTGTCCTTGCCCAGGACCTTGGGGTTCTTGTAGTACGGGTTGTTTGCGGGGATGCCGCCGTTCCTGGTTATGCGGAGCATCTTGCCGAAGGGGCTGTTCAGGGTCTGCGCTTCTTCTTTGCGGGCGTTATCAC
>CADCVI010000158.1 GCA_902806105.1 uncultured Rubrobacteraceae bacterium | reverse complement strand
CCTTCCAGACCGCGTACCTCAAAGCCCACTACCCCGAGGCGTACATGGCGGCGCTCATGAGCAGCGTCATGAACACCAAAGACCGGGTGCCGCAGTACGTGGCCGAGGCGCGGGCGATGAAGATAGAGGTCCTGCCGCCGGACGTGAACGAGAGCGGGCGCCGCTTCACGGTCGTCGGGAACACCATCCGGTTCGGCCTCTCGGCGGTAAAGAACGTCGGCGAGAACACGGTCGAGGCGATACGGGCCGCGAGGGAAGAGGGGGGACCCTTCGCCGACATCTTCGACTTCTGCGAGCGGGTCGATTCCTCAACCTACAACAAGCGCACCCTCGAATCGCTCATAAAGTGCGGCGCCTTCGACAACGTCGGCCCGTCGCGGGCCGCCATGGTCGCCGTCCACGCGAAAGCGGTCGAGCGGTCGACCAAGAGCCTCAAGGGGGCCTGCGAGGACCAGTTCTCGATGTTCGACGACGCCGAGATAGCGCCCCCGAAACCCACCTTCCCAGACCTCGAGGACGACCGGCGCGAGAGCCTGGAGTGGGAGAAGGAGACTTTAGGCCTCTACGTCTCCGACCACCCCTTGCGGCCCGTCCTGCACAAGCTCAAGAAGCATACGGACACGACGGTCTCCGACCTCGATCACTGCAGGGACGGGGCGATGGTGTGGGTCGGGGGGCTGGCGACGAGTGTCAGGACCAACACGACGCGCAAGGGCGACATGATGGGCATGCTCCAGCTCGACGACACCCGCGGCCTCGCGGAGGTGATGGTCTTCCCGAGGGTCTACGCCAAGTGCGGCGACTGCGTGCGCGAGGACGCCGTGCTCAAGGTCAAGGGCCGCGTCGAGCGCAAGGAGGGCATCCCGCGCATCATCGCGATGGAGATGGAGGAGCTCCACCTCGAGCCCGGCCCCGACCCCGTCTACCTCGACGCGTCTTGCTTTGTCGGATTGCCGCGGGAGTCCGCGGAAGAGGCGTTCGGCCTGCTCGCGAAGAACCCTGGAAGCAGCCCCGTCTTCCTCGTCTCCCCAGCCGAAGGGCTCGAGGAGCGCGTCTTCGACGTGCAGGACTCCTCGGATCTTCACGCGGAGCTAAAGCAGATCCTCGGCCCCAGGTGCCTCTCTTACACCCGAAAGGAGGCCCCGGACGCCGAGCCGGAGATGGAGCAGGTGTCTTAGGGGCTTCAGGTATTAGGCTTCAGGTTTTGGGATTACTGGTCGGGAGGATCTTTGGCCGAAGAGGCTTTGAGCGTACGGGGCGGGTGCCAGTGTGGGGCGGTGCGGTATGCGGCGAGGGCCGAGAGCAGCGACGCCTACTACTGCCACTGCCGGATGTGCCAGAGGGCCTTCGGGCACCTCTCCGGCGTGTTCTGCGGGGTTGACCGGGGAGAGCTGGAGTGGGAGGGGGGCGAGCCGGCTTACTACCACTCGTCGAAGATTGCGCGCCGCGGCTTCTGCCGGGAGTGCGGCACCCCGCTGACGTTCGAGTACCTGGACTCGGACGAAGTACACCTGTCTGTCGGGAGCCTGGACGAGCCGGGGCGGCTCCGGCCGGTCGCCCACTACGGCGCGGAGAGCATCGTGGAGCCGTTCTTCACCGACGACGGGCTCCCGCGCGAGCGCACGGAGGAAGAGGAGGAGTTCGTGGCCCGGTGGCGGGCGGCTTACGGTCCGGATTCCACGCCGGGCTCTCCCCCCGGTAGCTGAGGGTTTCGCGCGGTGGACGTCGTGGAACTCGCCACCGCCCACGCCGTTGCCGATGCGGCCGACCTGACCGGGCGCGTGAGCGTTGGCGCGGCGGGGAGGAGATCTGGGAGGTCTGGCGAAGGGGTTAACGCCCTTGGGTTGTAAAGGGCGGCGGTCAGCGGCTAGGATCTGTCTTTCGGTACGCCTAGACGAGAGGGTTACCCCATGACCGAGACCACGACCGAGAAGATAGTCTTTACCCGCGGTGTCCCGCCGCCCGAGGCTTTCCCGACGGAGGAGATGGGGGCTTGCTTCGACGCCGCGGTGCGCGGGGACGCGGCCACGGTGCTGCAGTACGGCCAGCAGCGCGGGTACGCGCCGCTGCGGCGGCAGCTCGCTGAGGAGTACGGCGTCTCCGAGACGGAGATCCTGGTGGGCAACGGCTCGCTACAGCTGCAGGACCTAGTCGCCTCGTACCTCTCCGGTCCGGGGACCGTCGTCTACACGGAGCAGCCGAGCTACGACCGCGCCATCAAGACGTTCCGCAGGCGCGGCGCCCAGGTCATCGGCATCCCGCTCGAGGAGGACGGTATCAGCGTGGAACGCCTGGAGGCGGCACTCCAGAGAGAAGTACCTGCCTTCGTCTACCTCGTGCCGGACTTCCAGAATCCCGCGGGGGCGACCCTGTCGGTGGAGAAGCGGCAGCGGATCGTGGAGCTCGCCACTCAGCACGACTTCTACGTCATCGAAGACATCCCCTACCGCAAGCTGCGCTACGAGGGCGATGACCTGCCGCTGCTGCGCGAGATCGACGCCTCGCGGGTTATCACGATGAGCTCTTTTTCAAAGCTCCTCTCGCCCGGCATCCGGGTCGGGTTCATGATCGCCCCGGAGGGCCTCATAGACGCCGTCACGGCCCTCGGTGAGGACACCTACCTCGCCCCGGTCCTTCCCACGCAGGCGACCGTCGCCGAGTTCATGGGCCGCGGCCTGCTCGAGCCCAACATCGAGCGCCTCAAGAGGCTCTACACCTCCCGCTGGAAGACGATGTCGGACGCCGTCCGCCGCGAGTTGCCCGACGCCCAGGCCTTTATCCCCGGTGGCGGCTTCTTCGTCAGCGTGATGCTCCCCGAGGAGGCGAACACGACGAACCTCGTCGGGCGCGCCGCCGACGCCGGCCTCGTGCTCACGCCGGGTGCCGCCTTTTTCGCCGACCCCGAGGACGGCGAGACCGTGCCGGGTGACCGGTTCGTGCGGCTCCCCTTCTGCGCCGTTACGCCGGAGCAGATCGACGAAGGCGTCAAGAGGCTTGCGGGTCTCTTGTAGCGGTCAGCGGTCAGCTATCAGCGGTCAGCCTTCAACTCCTGACTGCTGGGCAGCGACCCCACCGAAGCGGGGCCCCGGGATCCATGGTCCGGGGCCCCGCTTCGGTGCTACGGCGGCTGACGGGTGACAGCTCGAGGTTGCTGCCCGCAACACCGTAGGGTTGGATGCCCAAGCCCGGAGTCTCTTTGACGCGCCCGGTTCGGGATCCCGAACCGGAACGCTAGAGGGGCGACGTGCCTGTGGTGGGAGGGGGCGGAGATCTTACTGCGCGTGGCGCCTTTTTCCTTGGTCAGATGCGCCGGCGTCTGTAGCTGCTCTTGTGCCCAAGAAGACGCAAGGTCCATCCGCGCCCCGGAGGGGCCGACGTAGGAACCGAAAAAAGGAGCGGGCCGTGCGGGAGGCGCTGCTCTCGTGGTTCGACGAGAGCGCGCGCGACCTGCCCTGGCGCCGCACGCGCGACCCCTGGCGCATCCTGGTCTCGGAGGTGATGCTGCAGCAGATCCAGGTCAAGGGCGCGATCCCGTTCTACGAGCGTTTCCTGGAGCGTTTCCCGACGGTCGAGGCCCTGGCCTGCGCCCCGCTCTCCGACGCCATCCGCGCCTGGGACGACCTCAGGCGCTACCGGCGGGTGGTGAACCTGCACAGGACGGCCCGAATCGTCGTCGATAAGCACGGCGGCAAGATACCGCCGGACCCGGACGTGTTCGTGAAGCTGCCCGGCATCGGGCCCTACACGGCCGGCGCGGTCGCCTGCTTCGCCTACGAGAGGGATGTAAGAAAGCTTGTTTCGCGAACTTCGGTCTGAAGAGGTTATGGGAAGTTCTTTGCGAACTTTCCGAATATGGGTCATTCCGTGGATGCGCCCGCCCTCGTGCCTCCCCGATACTACGGGTACGATAGTCGCGCGGGGCGGAGCCGCCACTTTCACCCTGCGCCGCAACAAGGAAGGAGGATGGCGGATGCGAAGGACCGTTCCCGACCTTGAGGAGCTGGCGGGGCTGCTGGCCCGGCGGATGGGGCTTTCGGAAGACGAGGCCGCCGAGGCCGCGCGGGTGGCCCTGCTGCGTGACGTGGGCAAGGCTGCCGTCGTCGGCGACGGGGTGCTGGGCAAGCCGGGGCCGCTCGACGACGCCGAGTGGGACTTCGCCAGGAAGGGCCCCGTGGTCGGGGGGCGGATTGTCGCCTCGACGCGGGGGCTCGCCCACCTCGCGCCGGCTGTGAGGGCCGCCCACGAGAGGTGGGACGGGGGGGGCTACCCCGACGGGCTCTCCGGCTAGGAGATCCCCATAACGAGCCGGATCGCGTCCGTATGCGGCGCTTTCGAGGCGATGACCTCGGGGCGACCCTACCGCGGGGCGCTGGGCGTCGACGCGGCGCTGAGGGAGCTTGAGAGGAACGCGGGCACCCAGTTCTGCCCCCACGCGGTGGAGGCGCTGCTGGGGAGATGATCGGGCCCCGGTGGGCCACCCCCGCGACGCCCGAAGCCCCCGGGCGTCCCCTCCTCAGCCCTATCCACCGTACGTCCTGGAAGGGGCGCGTTTTCCGAAGTCCGCGCCCGTCCTACCGTCCTTGGTGCTCCGCGATACGCCCGCCCGCGCCCGCGCTGGCTTCGTACGCGGGGGCATACGATAAGGGGAGCGTGGGGAAGGTCAGGGACTTCGCCAGCATTAACGCCTTTTTCAGCGAGCGGGAGATAAACGAGCCTCAGGCCGCCGTAGACGTGCGCCGCCAGGCCCACGCGGGTCGGCGGGACAAGCCCCCGAGGCCCATCCCCGAGGAGGCTACGTACCCCGCAGCTCCCCCACCTGGCGGTCCACTTCATCCAGCGCTCGACCGATGACGGCCTCCAGCCTCGCCCTGCGGTGGTAGGCTAGGTCGCGGGAGAGCAGCCTCGCCTCCTCCAGCAGCACTCGCATGTTCCTCAGCTCCGAGAGCTGGGAGTCCCCCACGCGCCGATTGGCACCGCCTTCGCGTCCGTGGTCCACGGAAAGATTGTACGTTCCGGCCGGCCCTTCCCTGTGTTCAAGATCGCGCGGGAGGTCGGTGCTTCCGGAACTTCAGCTTGGGGGACTTCCAAGAAGTTCGGCTCGATCAGCTCTTGGCCGCAAGCAGCGCTTGGCGTACCCGCTTGAACTCCGCGTCGAGTCGGACGACAAGCGCCGGGGCCCGGGAGAGCTCTCCTGCGGACCCGGCCGCTTCGAGTTCGGCGCAGATTCGGGCCATCCGAAGCGCCCCCATGTTGCCCGAGCTGCCCTTGAGGGTGTGGGCGGCGCGCGCCACGGTTGGCGCCTCGCCGTCCTCCACGGCCTCCCGTATCACCGTCAGGACGGACTTCGCGTCGGCGAAGAATATCTCGGAGAGTTCCGAGAGCATCTCCGCCCCCCCGAGCTCGAGCAGGTTCTCTGTCGCGGCGCGATCGAGCGGGCCTTCGGGGGTTTCGATACCGTCTTCTTCCCCTGCTTTGGCGGCGGTTGCCGAAGCGGCCTCCTCCTCTCGCGGAACCCAGCGCTCGAGGGCCGCCTCCAAGCTCTCGGGTTTGGCGGGCTTCGGGACGTAGTCGTCCATCCCCGCCTCCAATGCCTCCTCCCTGTCTCCCCGCATGGCGTTGGCGGTCATGGCGATGATCGGGGTGCGGCGACCCCGCCCTTCCTCACGGCGCCTTATCTCGGCCGTGGCCTCGTAGCCGTCCATCTCGGGCATCTGCACGTCCATCAGGACCACTGAGTAGGGGATGCGGGAGAGGGCTTCTACGGCCTCCAGGCCGTTCGCGGCGACGTCCGCCCGGTAGCCGAGCCTCTCCAGCATCCTCACCGCCACCTTCTGGTTGACCTGGTTGTCCTCCGCCACCAGCACGCGGGCGCGCCGGGGCCGCCCGCGAGAACGGTCCTTGATTCTTTCTTCGTCGAGGCAGCGGAGGGCGACGGCGGAGGTTTCGTGCGCCGGCCCCCTCTCGGCTTGTCCCTCGGGCGGCCCTTGCGCGCCCATGACGGTGGCTATGGTGTCGAAGAGCTTGGACTGCCTTACGGGCTTTGTCAGGCAGGCGGAGAACCCCGCCCGGCGTGCCTGCTCGGCTTCGCCGCGGATGCCCATGGAAGTGAGCAGCACGAGCTTGGTGGGGGCGATCGCGGGGTCGGCCTTTATTGTGCTCGCAAGCTCTATGCCGCCCATCTCCGGCATGTCCAGGTCGAGGATCGCCAGGTCGTAAGGATCGCCCTCCCCGTCGGCCCCCTTCAGCGCCTCGAGCGCCCCGTGCCCGCCCTCGGCCGTGCCGGTCTTCATGCCCCAGGAGACGACCTGCTCGTGCACGATCTCGCGGTTGGTCGCGTTGTCGTCCGCCACCAGCACCCGAAGGTCGCCCAGTCCGGCGGGGCGGGGCGGGGCTGCCCGGGCGTCATCCGGTTGCTTGTCCAAGCGCACGGTGAACCAGAAGGTGCTCCCCTCGCCCGGCTCGCTCTCCACCCCTATCTCTCCCCCCATCAGCTCCACGAGCTGCTTGGAGATCGCCAGGCCCAGCCCCGTCCCGCCGTAGCGGCGGGTGGTGGAAGCGTCCGCTTGGGAGAAGGACCGGAACAGGCGCGAGCGTTGCTCCTCCGTCATCCCTACGCCGGTGTCCTTGACCTCAAAGCGCACCACCGCTGCGTGATGCCCCTCTTCGACGAGCATGGCCTTGAGGACAACCTCTCCCTCCTCGGTGAACTTCGCCGCGTTGCCGAGAAGATTGACGAGGACCTGCCGTACGCGCCCGGGGTCTCCCCTCACGGCGGTCGGCACGTCCCCCGCGACGGAGCTCGCGAGCTCCAACCCCTTGTCGTGCGCGCGCTCGGCGAAGAGGGCCACGACGTCCTCGACCGCCATGCGCAGGTCGAAGTCTATGGTCTCCAGGCGCATCTCGCCGGCCTCTATCTTGGAGAAGTCCAGGATGTCGTTGATGATCGAG
>CADCVI010000157.1 GCA_902806105.1 uncultured Rubrobacteraceae bacterium | reverse complement strand
GATGCCGTGATCACCCCCATGGTACACCGGCTTCCCGGAGCTTCGGCCGGGCCTGCTTGTTCGGGGCATCGAGAGGGAGTAGGGTCTTCGATAAGCGGTGGGATCGGCGGGAGGAGGAAGCGGATGACGAGCGGGATGCCCAACCTGGATGAGCTCTACCAGTTTAGCCTCGACCTGTTCC
Organism: uncultured Rubrobacteraceae bacterium; assembly: GCA_902806105.1. The sequence continues at coordinate 6,835 of CADCVI010000157.1, read as the reverse complement.
CGAACGAAGCCTCGGGGCTCTTGATCATAGAGAACGACGCCCTGCTCGGCGAGCACGGGTGGGACCGGGCGTTCTGGGTGTGCCTCGACGAGGGGCAGGTCAACGACTGCATAGCGCTCGTCGGGCACAGGGCCGACTCGAAGGACGACGATCTCGCCTCGGGGTGGGAGATCTCGCGGCTGCACGCGAAGACCACCGGGGACGTCAAGGGCACCGAGGACGCCGAGGGCCTCGCGCGCAAGGACGGCTACGTCTACGTTATAGGCTCGCACTTCGGGGGCAAGCGCGGGCCGCTCCACCCGAAGCGCGGCTTCGTCGCCCGGTTCCGGGAGGCGGAGATCCTGCACGCCACCGACGAGCCGGCGGCCGACATCGAGGTATCCCGCCCGAGCTTCGTCCTGCACCGCATCATCAACGACGCCTTCGCCGAGCACGGTGTGAGCCTGATACCGCTCGGCCAGAGCCTCCGCGAGGCGTTCATCGAGGAGACGATCGAGATAGGGCGGAAGAAACGCAAGAAGTGGTCCGGCCTCGTGCGCGAAGGCGACTACCCCCTCAACATCGAGGGCATTACCTTCCGCCCGAACGGCTCCCTGCTCGTCGGACTCCGCTTCCCCATGTCCGCCGACGGGCGCCCGATCGTGGTCGAAATAGGAAATATCGAAAGCCTCTTCGAGGGCGGCGACGCGAGGCCCGAAGTAAAGGGCTTTTGGACCCTCGACGCCGTCGGCCGCGGCGGCGAGCTCGCGGGCGTCCGCGACCTGACCTTCGTCGGAGACGAGCTGCACGCCGTCACCGGCGACGTGGACAGCGCCAAGGCCGGGAGCCTCCTCCTGAAGGACTACCCCGGCGGCAGCGGCACGGTCTCGACCCACTGGCGCATCACCCTCCCCGAGGGCCAGAGCTCCGGCGAGGTAGGGGCCACCCGCATCCGCGAGTTCCCCGGCCTCCCGCGCGTCGAGGGCATCGCCGGCACCGAGGATGGCCGCTTCTTCTACGCCGTGGACGAGGACGAGGGCGTGCACCTGAGGCTCACGCGGCTGCTGGTGGGTTAGTAGAGAGGCGCCCCTCCGCGAAAGCGGCGAGGCGCCAGAGATGTGAGCCGATGCTTACAGCGACGCCGCGTCTTCCAGGATCTCGTCGGCGTGCGTCTCCGGTGAGACCTCGGGGTAGACCTTCGAGATCTCCCCGTCCGGGGCGAGCAGGAAGGTGACGCGGTTGGCGTAGCCCCGCTCTCCCAGGATGCCCAGCGCTTCGGCCGCGCGGCCACCCTCGTCGGTAAGGAGCGGGAAGTTGAGGTTGTGCTTCGCGCGGAACTCCCGGTGGGACTCGGGGGAGTCTAGGGAGACGCCGTAGACCTTGATGCCCGCGCCCTCGTAATCGCCCATGCGGTCCCGGAAGGCGCAAGCCTCCTTGGTGCAGCCGGGGGTGTCGTCCTTGGGGTAGAAGTAGAGGACGGTCTTTGTGCCCGTCAGCTCCCTGGCGGGCAGGTTCTCGCCGGCCTCGGTGACGAACTGGACGTCGGGGAGCTTGCCGCTCTGGGGGATGGCCGCCATTCGGGTCCTTCCGTGGGGGGTTTTCGTTGTGGGCGTAAGTTTACGTTGTCGTCGTGCGTGACGGACTTCGCCTCTAACCCTTGGACGCCACGTGCACCGACGGCGGTGGGCCGGTAGCCTGCGGCGAGACCGAGGAGCGGATCGGCCTGCCGAGGGCCGTCCCCGGTCGCTTTTAGCTTAATGACCGAACTTGGGCAGGCGTAGGTCTTTTACGCTCGCTCTCCATCCCATAAACCTCGCCACGACGAAGTAGAAGACCACCGCGTTTATTGCGGCGATCACCACGTTCAACCAGTTCTCCAGCAGCACGTCCATAAGAGTGCTGAACAGAAAGAACGCGAGCAGGGCGAGCTCCGTGCCGACGTAGAACCTCGGTGCCGCCGTTCGCCCCGACACCTTGGGGGTGCGGCCGAACGGCGTCTTCGCCCCGGTGACCGCTTGGTGCAGCGACTTGACCACGCCGCCCATCTGGATGGGGATCAGCATGAGGTTGAAGGCGTACACGGCGAGCACGTCCCAGAACCGTCGTCCGCTCAAGGACAGGTCCCGGGCGTAGAGGTAGAAGTACGGGAGCGCGGTGATGGGCAACCAGTAGGTGCTCAGATCCTCATCGAAGGGATAAAGAAAGAGGAGCAGTAGGGCGGAGTTCACGCCGGCGAGGGAGACGAGGTAGTGCACCCGTATAAAGCCCTCCAGAACCTTCCGCCACCCCAGGGGCCTGCACAGGTAGCCGAGGAGCTTGGGCAGGATTATGAGCCCGCCGTTCGCCCAGCGACGACGTTGGATCAGCACCGAACCGAAGTCCGGCGGGGTCGCGCTGAAGGCCAGGCGCTCTGGGTAGTTGTACACTTCCCAGCCGCGCGCGACCAGGTCGACGGTGGATTCCGTGTCTTCGATCACCGTTCGGTCCTGGATGTACTTGTGGACGGTGAAGCCGCGCTCCACGTCTTCGACGCGTATGTCCTCGAGCGCCGACTTGCGCAGGACCGCGTTCGCGCCTACCCAATACGCCGCCGAAAAGAACGAGCTCCCCTGGTGGACGATGTACTGGATGTCGGTGGTGGCCCCGGCGACGCGCTCGAGCCTACCGGACGCACCCGGTATCGACGTGTAAGGGGTCTGCGCCACTGCCACCCGTTCGTTGCCGGGCTGCTCCATGTGGTAGACGAGCCGCTCGACGTACTCCGGCGTCAGCACGCTGTCGGCGTCCAGGGTGACCAGGTACTCCGCCTCGGGCACCCGCAACAGGTGCGCGTCCGGGTCGTGAGAACTCGCCTTCTGAAGTATGAGCCCTTCCGGACTCTTGGCTACGGCGAACTCATGTCCAACGAGGCCGATGTAGCTGTTGAGGTTCATGGCTTTGTTCGGCTCGTGGGAGAGGTTCGCGTACCGTTTGCGCTCGAAGAACGTCACCTCGACGCGAAACAGGGCGGCGAGGCGCTCGTACTCGAGCTGTAGCCGGGCCTCGCTCGCGGGGACGGCGCGGCGCAGGTCCGCGGCACGCCCGGAGTAGTCCCGGGCAGAGGCCAGCAGGAGTCGATCGACGAAAAAGGCGTCGGTGTGATCGGTCTCGGGGTAGTGCGCCGCCTTGCTGCGAAACCATGTAGCGGCAGTCTCGTACAGATCGGCGAGGTGTTCGGTCTCCCAATCCGCATCGAGCTCTCCCCTTTTCTTTCTGGCTTCGAACTCCTGGCACTCACCTCCGAAAGGGAGCGCGAGATGGTCGAGGAATGCCTGGATCGACTGAGGGATCGCCCTGGCCGCCTCGAGCTTCCCGAGATCGTCCGGTCGATCGGGGCAGGGGGGATCGTCGAGCAGCAACACGACCCGCCGGTTGGGGTACGTTTGCATGGCGGCCGACATAAGGGTCTGCTCGATGGTGCGCGGCTCCTCCTTGTAGGAAGGCACGAGAACCGTTACCGGAGGGGCGGGATGCTTCAGGAAGCGGGCCTGGATTTTCTCGCGCGGGGCGGGTCGGTGCGCTAGCAGGCGTTTGTAGTAACCGATCCGCGCCAGCCCGTAGACGAGGCCTCCGTAGATCAGAACCAACACGAGGGATACGAAGACGCTCTGCTCGACAACGCCCCTCGTGTCCCCGCCGCGCAAGTTATCCGAGTACACACCGAAGAGTTGCCACAGGAGCATGGAGGTCGCGAGTAGGGTTGCTACCAGGGCGAAGTAGGTGATCCAAAGCTCCGCAGCGAGACGCTTCTCGTTCCGGGATGCCTTACCGCCGCCACTGCACCCCGGACCGGGGCCAGCGTCGCGCACGCCGCCGAATCGCCGAGCATTCTTTTCTCGTAACGTAGCCAAACTCTTGCGTGTGCCAGAAACCAATCGTCGCCCCCTCATACAATGTGTAACCTTTGAAAAGGTCCGGCAAAGCGTTGCATTTACGCTCATATATCCGAACAAAGGTATCTTATGGCGGGGAGCGGCACGGTTTAGTGATTCTGTTTGCAACATCCGGAAGGGTTACGAGCACCGTCCGATCGAACCGCCCCGGTCTGCGAACCCGCCGCAAGCGCCGTGGCACATTCTTTACCTAGATCACCGCGATGACGTTCACAGCGGGTCCTCGCCCCGAGAACCCGCCAGGACTTTCGCGAAGGGTGGCTCGCTTCGTGGCGGAGGGTGTGGAGAGCTCGCGGGCTCCGAAGCGTCTCTCTGGCGCTAGAAGCTCCCGCCCGTCATGCGGCACCCCATCGTGAACCTCTCAAGGCGAAGTACCCGGCTCGAAGCTCAGCGAGATCCCACGCGTCTGCTAAATGTGCTCCGGGCGAGGTCCGGCTTGCGGGGAGGTCAGCCGGGCGGCATTCAGGGCGAGAACCAGAAGCGCCGAAACTATGGCGACGAGCCCCGGCCAGCCCGCGTAGGAGTAGGCGAGGCCGCCGGAGCCGCCGATGCTGGAGCCGAGGTAGTAGCAGAGCAGGTAGAGCGCGGAGGCCTGGACTTTTGCGGTGAGCGCCTTCTGGCCTACCCAACCGCTCGCGATGGAGTGGGCGCCGAAGAGCCGAAGGTGAGGACCCGCAACGCCCGCGACCGCCAAGCCCTGTGCCGCCCGCACGACCAGAAGCGAGGCTAAGCCGGGGCTGAAGGCGGCGAGGACCATCAGGAGGGAGGATGCCGTCAGAGAGGCGATCATCAGCGGGGCACGCCCCCACGCTCGGAGAACGAGCCGGCCACGACGAGGGCGACGGCGAGGGTGGCGGTAGTCGCCGAGAGTGAGAGGCTCATCACCGCCGGCGTCACGCCGAACTCGGCCGAGAAGGTCGGGAGCAGGGGCTGGGTGCAGTAGAGCATCGCGAACGTAGCGAGGCCGGCCACGAAGAGCGCGAGGTTGGCTCGCTAGAGCTCTGGCGTCTCGCAACGCAGATAATAGCCCTCCTCGATCTCCGCCCGGCCCGCCTCGGTATCCAAACGCGAAAGCCCCCGTTGGTTTCTGTGGTCGAGCCTTAGCCTAGCCGCGTTATCCTTTTTGTCCAGCGTTACTGCTGCGTCTCCTCGAAGCCGGACGGGCTGCCGGTCAATCTTCCATAAGGCGGGTTCTGCCGCACGGTGGCGTATCTTCGTCGAGATTGTGCGGGAGATCTTCGCAACGCTCCATGCTTCGTGGTTGCTGTTTGTACACTAGTCCGCGTCGCTTCCAACAACCTTTCGTTGTTCCTGAAGAGCATGCTGAGACGCCGGACCTTCGCCCTTGGTTCTCCGTCATCCCTCGTGGTGTCGGCGTTGCGGCGTGCTAGATGGGAGAATGGCCGGAGTATTCATTGGTGGCCCGAAGTATGAGGAGAACCGCGCACATGGCTGGACGAAATCCTCGTAACGGGGGCGGGGAAAAAGACTTCGGGGACCACGCCGAGGATGCCGCGCGCTGGGCGAGTCCATGGGTGAGGAGGCTGGCGCGGTTCGGGTACGCGGCAAAGGGGATCGTGTACATCGTCATGGGGGTGCTGGCGGTGCTGGCGGCCGCGGGGCTCGGGGGGAGCACGACGGATCAGAGCGGCGTATTCCGGGCCATCGCGAGCGTGCCGCTGGGGCGCGTGCTGCTTGGCCTGGTCGCCGTCGGATTGTTAGGCTACGTGCTGTGGCGCATCCTTCAGGCCGTGGCGGACCCGGATGGGGAGGGTGCGGACCCGAGTGCCGTCGCGAAACGCCTGGGCTACGCAGGTAGCGCCCTGTTGCACGCGAGCCTCGCCTTCGGCGCGGCCCGGCTGGTGCTCGGGGGGAGCGGCGGCGGCAGCTCCGCGTCCGAGAGCTGGACGGCTTCGCTCCTGGCCTGGCCTCTCGGGTGGCTGGTCGTCGCGGCCGCCGGGGCTGGGGTCGTCGGCGGGGGGCTCTACCAGATCTACGAGGCGTACCACGCCGAGTTCAGGAAGTACCTGAAGCTCGGCGAGATGGGCGAGAAGACGGACGACTGGATCGAGCACGGCGGCCGGTTCGGCGTCGCGGCCCGCGGCGTGGTCTTCTGCATCGTCGGCGCGTTCCTGGTCCTCGCGGCCCTCCAGTCGGATGCCGAGGAGGTGCGCGGGCTCGGCGGGGCGCTCGCCACGGTCCTCCAGCAGCCGTTCGGGCCTTACCTCCTGGCCGTCGTGGCCTTCGGGCTCGTCGCCTACGGGCTGCTCATGATCGCCGTCGCCCGCTACCGCCGCATCGCCCCGAGCAAGGCCCTCTAAGAGGCCCCTTCCGGGGCTACGAGCCTTCTTCCCCTTCGCGGGCGTGGCGGGCGACGATCTGCATGGCGTCGAGGTCGGGGTCGAGCTGGCGCGTTATGCCGTCCAGGAGCCCGATGGCGCGCCCGACGAGCAGGAGCTTCGGCGGGATGTCGCCTATCCCGGAGCCGAAGCTCCTGCCGAGCTTCCCGAGGTCCACGCTCCCGGCCGCGTCTTCCTCGTCGCCGTCCAGGTGCTCCTCGCCGCCGAGCAGGACGCCGACGAGCCCGAGGAGCGCGTCGAGGTCCGCCCCCTCCTCTATGGGCAGGCCGGTCTCCCGGAGCGCCGCCGCCATCGCGTCGAGGTCGCCCTCGGAGATCGCGCGGACCATCCGTCCGAGCGGGGCGACGAGCTCGGGCTCCAGCGCCAGCGTGAGGCCGTGGTCGAGCAGGACGAGGCGCGGGCCGTCCGCCCCGGGCTGCACGAGCAGGTTGCCGGGGTGGGGGTCGGCGTGCAGGTAGTGGTGGTTGTAGAGCTGGTCCGCGTAGACGTCGTTGAGGAGCTCGGCGACCGCGCGGGGGTTTATGCCGGCCGAGACGAGGGCCCCGCGGTCCGTAATCTTGTGCC
>CADCVI010000156.1 GCA_902806105.1 uncultured Rubrobacteraceae bacterium | reverse complement strand
TCTCTTCCTATGTCTGGCGCGGGATCGCTCCCACGCTAGCGAAGAACTACAGAGTGTACGTCTTCGATCTGCTGGGGTACGGGGCATCGGAGAAGCGGGAGGGGCAGGACGTCTCCCTTTACGCTCAGGGCAAGCTGCTGGCCGGGCTACTAGAGCACTGGGAACTGGAAAGCCCTACGATCGTCGGCCACGACTTCGGCGGAGCGATCACTTTACGGGCACACCTTCTGGAGGGGCGCGACTTCGACCGGATCGTCCTGGTGGACGCGGTCTCCGTGGCCCCTTGGGGCTCGCCCTTCTACCGGCTGGTGCACGACTACCCTGGCGTGTTCGGGCAGATCCCCGCATACATGCATCGGGCGATGGTGGCCGCATACGTCAGAGACGCCACCTACCGGCCGATGACCGACGAGGAGATGGTGCCCTACCTCGAGCCTTGGCTCGGGGAGGAGGGTCAGGCCGCCTTCTACCGCCAAATCGCGCAGAACGACCAGCGCTACACCGACGAGGTCGAGCCGCTCTACGGACGGATCGGGCGCCCCGTCCTCATCCTGTGGGGCGAGGAGGACCACTGGCTACCCCTGGAGCGAGGGGAGAAGCTTCACTCGGCGATCCCGGGCTCACTGCTCAGGACGATCCCCGACTGCGCCCACCTCGCCCAGGAGGACGCCACCGAAGCGGTCCTGGGCCACCTCACCGAGTTTTTCTCTAGTGGTTAGCAGAGAGACCACGAGGTCGAACGGCTCGGTCGCGCCGTCGATGGTCTCGGGCGGGTGGTGCTCGATCCATACCAGGGGCACCGGGAGACATAGGGCGTCGATCACCGGGCCCGCGATCCTTTCGGCGGCGTCGGTGACGCTACCGCCCCGGTTACCGGGGAGCTCGGAGCAGACCACCACGAAGAGGTCCCGCTCGGGGTCGCCGGGCAAGAAGACCCGGACGCGGCATCGGCCGCGCCCGGGGGTGGATGAACGTAGTCGGTAGCTAGGTGGATGTCGGCCCGGCATCGTCTCAGAAATCTTCGAGGTGTCGAGTACCGGGATCCTTCTATCTGGACAGCGTTTCGGGACGCTCGTTCGAAGTTGCGGGACGCCTTGTCGGGACCAGGGGCCACCGTCCTGTCGAGGTACGAAAAACGGCGTCAATCGGCGCCTGGCGAGGAGCGCGGCAGGGCGTGTTGTACGCCAGCATACCCCGACGACGAGCTCCCGTGGGTCTTGAGGCCCGCCCTTTGGAATCGGAGGCGAAGCCTGGTGGGCCTTGCGGATCGCGCGCCGAAGCGGCCGAGGGTCGCGCGATGCCTCGCGGTTGGCAACGGCACCGTCCGGCCGGACGCTCGGCTCCGGCTTACGCGCCCGTCAACATCCGCAGCGCCTCCGCGGCTCCCTCGTCGAGGGGACGGAAGGTGAGGGCCTCGATTTTGTCCGCCCGCACGACGGCCTCGGCCCTGAACTTCGCCGGGGTTCGGAGGTTATCGGCGGTGACCAGGACCCAGCAGCTGCCCTTCTCGGCGACCAGGCGGTGGTCCCTGGATTGTTCGACCCTGAGCCCGCTCTTCAGGCCCCGTTCCACGAGCTGCCGTATCTGCTGCCCGCCCACGTACGCCGCCTCTTGCGCGGGCGAACCGGGGGACGGCGAGAACCCGATCTTCGCCTCCTCGGTGAAGTGCTCGACCACGGCGTCGACGTCGGCGTCCGCCCACGCCGTCTCGAGCGCGGTCAGCTCGCGGACGGTCTCGAGGAAGAGCGCGGCCTGCTCTTCGCCGCGGATCATCAGGCCTTCTATCAGGTCCGGGCTGCGGTCCATCTTCGACGCGGCGTCCAGGTGGACGGGCAGCTCGATGCGGTGCACCCTCGTCGTCGGCTTGTCGATGCCGTGCTTTCGGATCAGCGCGTTCGTCCTGCGCACGAAGGCCAGCTCCTGGTTCAGCGACAGGTTGCCGGCGAGCTCGTTTCGCCGGTCCCAAATGTCCGCCGTATTCCTCGGCTCCTGTGCCAGCTCCTCCGGGTTGATCTGCACGATCCATATCTCGTCGGGTTCGAGGTCCGTGAGGTGGCTGATGGGGGGGTTCTGCGAGTACAGCCCGTCCCAGTACACCCCCTCGCCGATCCGCACGGCCTCGAACAGGAACGGGATCGCCGCCGAAGCCAGGATCGCATCGGCGCTGATCCCACCGTCCCGCGCTCCGACGACGGGGGCCCCGGCGCCGTCCCCGCCGGGATCGTGGCTCTTGAAGACCCGGAACTCTCCGGCGAGGACTTCGACGGCGCCGACGAACAGCCGGGGGCTCGAGGGCTTCACGAGCCCGCCGTCGATCTCGTCGAAGGCCACGTTCTTCTCTATCATCTTCCTCAACTCGTTCTGCCAGTAGGAGGGCGAGAAGGGGAGACGGGAGAGACGGTAAGGGTTGCCGACGGGCACGCCGACGGTGGCCTCGAGCGCCCTGTGCAACCACACGATGGAGTCGTTCAAGACCCTCGCGTCGAACGATCGCGCGGAGATCTCCCCCTTCCAGAAGGAGTCGAGAAGCTCCGCGGCCTTCTCCCCGGCGTCTTCCACCGCGCCGTCTTCTTCCAGCAGCAGGGCGTACCAGGCCAGCAGGGCGCATATGGCGCCGCCCGAGGTCCCGCTCAGGGCCACGACCTCGTAGCCGCCCCGCTTCTCGGCCAAAAGCTGCTTCAAAACCCCGGCCGTGAAGGCCGTGTGCGCGCCGCCCCCCTGGCAGGCGATCGCGACGCGCTTCTTCCCGCGCTCACCGTTCACGGGGACATTCTAAAAGTCGGCACGGGCAGCCGCCAGGCCGGTCCCGTGCGGGCGAGGCCGCGCGACGCACGAGAAGGCCGGAGCCCGATTAGGACCCCGGCCCGCGTTTGGCTCGCTCGGTTGCGGTCCCCGCGCTTACCGGGCGGCGGATTCGGCCCCGAACTCGTTCTCGACCCGCTCCCGAGTCCGCCTTTCGCCGGCGGAGAGCGTCGAGTAGCCGAGCATCGCCCAGCCGAGCCCGGTCGCGATCACGGCCGCCATGATGGGGACGACCGCCTGCTCGTTGCCGTTTCCCGTCGCGAACAGCGCCAGGAGCGCCACCGGTCCAGACGCGGCGAGCAGGGCGCCCGGCTTCGGGAGCGTTCCCTTGCGCAGGAGGGCCACGCCGAAGATCAGGGACCCGAGGGTATAAAGCAACTGCGCGAGCGGGTGGGCGACGATGTCGAGGACCCCGAGCGTCGCCTCGTCGCTGACGGCCAACCCGACCACGATGATGGCGAGTCCGCCGACGACCGCGAGCCCGAAGCCCGCCAGCGTCACCCAGAAGCCGGCCTTCCCGATCCTGCCGAGGCGCTCCGACTGCGGGAGGTAGACCCCGATCGCGCCCAGGGCCAGCATCGCGAACGCGAGTACGTCGACGATGTGGATGAAGGCGTGCTGGCCGAAGAAGTTGTGTTTGGTCTGCTCGGCGAAAACGGAGTAGATGAGGAAGGTCGCCACGAACGCGAGGACGTACATCACGCCGCCCGAGATCGCCGCCGGTCCCCCGTAGCGCATCATCTTTTCCCTGATCATCGCAGAAACTCCTTTCCGTTTGTTGTTGCGTCGCATACCTCTATGCCGTGCTCCGCCGCGAGCAGGGCGAATCCTTCCGAGCGTAACCCGGGTCCCGGCGCCAGGGGCGCACCAAGGCCGCTCGCCGGTTCGCCCGCCGCCTCGACGAAGCGCTCGTGCGTCCCGCCGGGGGTGTGGATCGTGAGCAACCTGCCGACCCCCTCGCCCACGTTGGCGAAGGCGTGCAGGGTCCCCTTGGGCACGTAGATCGCGCTTCCCGGGACCGCCTCGATGCTTTCGTCCTCGATCAGGATCTCGAACCGCCCCTCCACGACGCAGACGCACTCGTCGTCGCGGTGCTGCACGTGCGGACCTTCGCCGCCCCCGGGTTCGACCTCGACCTCGAAGAGTGAGTAGGCCCCGCCGTTCTGATCGTTCCCCACCCTCAGGGTAATGAGGCACCCGCCCGGCATCCGTACGGCGCGAGCTTCTCCCGGACCGAGGTGGCTTGTTTTCCGGCCCTCGACTTGCATCTTTCACCTCCTCCTCTGATCGTCGTTCGACTACGAGCACTCTGACGCCCGCGGCAACGGTCGACCACGCACGGCACCCACACACCCCCTGCCGTGTGGGAAGCGTGTGGGTGGGCAGGACCCTCGAAGGCCGCGATCGATCGGGCACGGGGCCGCGCCCGATTGGTATCCTCCGTACGTGGACCGAGGGGAAACGGGAGCATCCGGACGAAGGGAAACCTTCGGCGCCCGCTTGCGCGGCCTGCGGGAAGCCGCGGGGCTAACGCAGGAAGAGCTGGCCGCCCGGGCGGGCCTGAGCCCGAACGCCGTGGGCGCCCTCGAGCGGGGCCAGCGCAGACGTCCCTACCCCCACACCGTGCGAGCCCTCGCAGACGCCCTGGGACTCGCCGAAGAGGAGCGGGCGGTTCTGCTGGCGAGCGTCCCCAAGCGCGGCGAAGAAGGGGCGGATTCGTCGGCGGCCGACGAGGCCGCCCCGGCGCTCGCCCCGCCGACCACGCTGCCCCGCCCCGTCACCGGCCTCGTGGGGCGCGAGAAGGAGCTCGGGGAGGTGACGGGCTTCTTGCTCGCCCGACCGGACGTTCGGCTGCTCACGCTCACGGGAATAGGCGGCGTGGGCAAGACCCGTCTCGCGGTGGAGGTAGCCGCGGAGGCCGCGAGCCTCTTCCCCGACGGGGTTTCTTTCGTGGAGTTGGCCCCGCTCGCCGACCCCTCGCTCTTCCCCTCGACGGTGCTGCGCTCCCTCGGCGCGATGGAGGAAGGACGGCACCCCGGCGAGGCCTTGAGGGCGCACCTGAAGGACAAGAACTTCCTGCTCGTGTTGGACAACCTGGAGCACCTCCTGCCGGACGCCGCACCGGAGGTGGCGAGACTGCTCGAGGCCTGCCCGGGCCTGACAGTGCTCGCGACCAGCCGTGCTTCGCTGCGCGTGCGAGGCGAGCACGTGTACGCCGTGCCGCCCCTCTCGCTCCCCGCCTCCACCCGTTCGCCGTCCGAAGAGGAGATCTCGGGTTCCCCCTCCGTGGAGCTCTTCGTCGAGCGGGCCCGAGCGACCTCGCCGGCCTTCGAGGTCACGCGGGAGAACGCCTCCGCGGTGGCGGCGATCTGCTGGAGGCTGGCCGGTCTGCCCCTCGCGCTGGAGCTCGCCGCGGCCAAGACGAGGTTCTTGAGCCCGACAGCGCTCCTCGGCAGGCTCGACCGCGCGCTCTCGAAGTCGTGGACGCGGGACCTGCCCGAGAGGCAGCGCACGATGCGTGCGGCGCTGGACTGGAGCTACGACCTTGTCTCCGGACCGGAGCGGGCGCTGTTCCGGCGCCTGTCGGTCTTCGCCGGCGGGTTCTCGCTCGAGGCGGCGGAGGACGTAGGGGCGGGGCGCGAAGGCGCGGCCGAAGATGTGCTCGACCTTTTGGGCGGGCTCGTCGAGCAATCGCTGGTCGTCGCCGAGGCCGGAGGAGGCGGACCGGCCCGCTACCGGATGTTGGAGCCTGTCCGCGAGTACGCCGCGTCGCGGCTGGAGGAGAGCGGCGAGGCCGAGGCGGGCAGGCGGCGCCACGCCGACTTCTACCGCACGCTCGCCGAAAGCGCGGAGCCGGAATTGAAGGGGGCCGGCCAGTTGGGATGGCTCGACAAGCTGGACCGGGAGCAAGACGACCTGCGGGCCTCCTTGAGCTGGCTGCTGGAGCAAGGCGAAGCCGAGGCCGCGGCCCGGCTCGGATACTCGCTGTACGTGTTCTGGTGGATACGCGGCTACCACGCCGAGGGGCGCCGCTGGGCGGAGGCCGCCCTCGCGCACGGGTCGGACCTGTCGCGGGAGGGCAGGGCGAAGGCCCTCTTCGTCCGCGGCGCCATGGCGATGGCCCAGGGGGAGCACCCGACCGCGGAGGCGTGCTACGCCGAGAGCCACGCGTTGTTCGAGGCCGCGGAGGATGCGTTGGGCGGGTCGCGGCCGAAGCTCGGGCTGGGGCTGCTCGCGATGTCGCGCGGGGATGCCGGGCGGGCCGCGCCTTACCTGCGGGAGAGCGCGACGGTCGCTTCCGGGGCCGGGGATCACTTCTGGGCCGCGCTCTCCATGTGCGCCCTCGGGATGGTCTACTTTGGTCAGGGCAGACACGATGAGGCGCGGGCGACCCTCGCGGAAGGTTTGTCCATGTCCCAGAGGGCCGGGGATCGGTTCAGCCGCTACATCGCGCTCTACAACAGATCGGTCGTTGCGCAGGCCGAGGGCGACCAAGAAGGCGCCGCGGCGCTGTTCGAGGAGGGCCTGGTGTTCTCGCGGGAGGCCGGCGACCAGGCGAACGTCGCGTACTGCCTGGAGGGTCTGGCGGCGGTGGCTCTCGGGCGCGGTGGGGCGGATCGCGCGGCGCGGCTGCTGGGGGCCGCCGAGCGCCTTCGCGAGGGGGTGGGTGCCGCCGTGTACACCTACCGGCCCGACCGCTCCCTCCGGGAACGCACCGCGGCGGCCGCTCGCCAGAGCCTGGGCGAGCGGGGGCTCGAGGAGGCGCGGGACCAAGGGCGAGCGATGGACTTCGAGCGGGCCGTCGAGTACGCCCTCGAAGGGGACGCCACGCCGCCCCCAGGACCGTGAACGCCCTTTCGCGCAACCCTCGCTTCCGGTACCGTCGCCGAAACCGATCTCACGGAGGGTCCCCCGACCAGGCCCCTCGGATCCGACGCTTCTTTACCCCAGCCGAGTCGGAGAGCCGGCGCGCCTTCTGACGCGCTGTGCTCGCGCGTCAGAAGGCGCACCGATCGGCCCCCGAAAAGGGCCGGAGCCCCGGCTCGTCACCAGGATCCCGGCCCGCAGGCGGTCCACCCGTCGCGTGTTCCTTCCGGCAGACCTTCTAGTAACGGTTCACCTTCTCGCAGTCGGGGGCAACGTAGTCGATCCTGCTGGCCTCGACGAAGTCGGAGCCGTCCCCGCAGTAGATCTTGTCGAAGGACCCGGGGCCCGGGT
>CADCVI010000155.1 GCA_902806105.1 uncultured Rubrobacteraceae bacterium | reverse complement strand
TGCCTACGCTGTCAACGCCGACGAGGCGGCGGTCGGCGAATGCCCGCTGGCGCTGGTGCCCGGCCGCGATCTTCTCGCCGAGCGCGTCGGCCCGGCGGTCATGAGCTTCGGAGACGGTCACCACCGCTGCCCCGGATACTACGTCGCCCTCCAGGAGACGGAGATCTTCCTGACGCGCCTGCTCTCCCTGGGAGGCTTGCGCATCGAGCGCAAACCCTCGGTGGGCTGGAACGACCTGATCGCCGGCTACGAGCTACGAGGCTTCACCGTCGCCGTGGACTGACCCGGCCGCCCACCTTCCGCAACAACCCCTGCCAAAATTAGGGGAATCCCCGCCAGACGAGCCCTGATCCCCGGTCAACCGCCAGGAGGGGCGAGCCAGCTAGCTATCCACCCACATTCTTCGGGGATACGGGCTGGTGGAAACCACGGCCGCGCGACGCGCCCCGGCGCCACGACCGGGAGTCCGTCTACCTCGCCCCGTTCTGCCCGCCGAGATCGAAGAACTCCTGCGCCAGCTCGAAGACCTCGGGCTCGTTCTGGATCTTGCCGGTCGGCGTGGGACGGGAGGCTTCCCCGGCACCCTGTTCTCCGCGACCGTCCGAGCCCGTAGGACGGGGCGCAGGGGCGCCCTCCAGATCGTCGATCCAGGGCGGCTCGGGGTCCGGCGGGGGCTCCTCCAGGGGGGGCGGTTCGGGCATCGGGGCTTCGTCCTCCGGTGGACGCACCGGTGTCCTCCGCGGAACGGCGACCTCCGGCTCCGGGGCACGCTCCTGAGCCGGCGGGACGCTCTTGCTGCCGCCCGGGACGGTGGCGGCGGCCCCCGGCGCACCCTCCACCCCGAACTCCAGGCGCGGACGGGAGCCCAGACGCTCCTCCAGGAGCTCGTGCAGGTACGCGACGCGCTTGGGGTCCCCGGCGAGCTTCGGGTAGATCGAGAGTTCCTTCGGAAAGACGAGCTTCAGCACCCCGTCCCCGAAGCCCTCCACTCCCGCCTCCCCGTACACCGCAGCGACGGCCGGCTGCCGCGACCTGAGTTCCCGCACCACCGAGCCCCAATCCAGGTCCGGGGCAGGAGAGCCGCCGGGATCAGGCCCCGGGTTCCCGCCTTCCACCCCCGGCTCTTCCCCTACCTCCACCACCCCCGGAGCCTCCGGAACGGGCGGTGCCGTCTCCACCGTGGCCCCGCCGGCGCCCCCGGCGCCCGGCATTACCTCCGGCTCGCGAGCTGCGGGCTCGGGGGCCGGGCTCGCGGGTATTTGTGACGCGGCAGGCGGCATCTCCGCCGTGACGCTCGGCGCCGGTATGTTCCCGTTCTCGACGGCCTTTTCGAGGATTTCCAGGCGGCTTATGAGCCTGTCGACGGACGGCTCCTCGTAGTCGCGGGCGAGCTTGAGGAAGGTCAGTTCGACCTCCAGCTTCGGGTCGCCGCCGCGCCTGGCGCGCGCGAGGGCATCCCCGAGGGCCTCGATCATCCGCACTACCTCGGAGGTAGGTATCCGGTTCGCCTGCTCCTCGAGCCCCGCGCGCTCCTCGGTCCCGACCTCGGCGAGCGCGACCTCCGGGGCGTGCGGCAGCAGCATGAGGCGCCTCAAATGGGCCACAAGCTCCCCGACGAACCGGGAGAGGTCCCGTCCTTCCCCCGAGAGCCGGTCCACGACCCGCAGGGAATCCGCGGTTCGCCGCTCGTAGAGCGCGTCCGTAGTCTCCAGCAGGACGTCGGAGGTCACGCTCCCGAGAAGCTCGCGCACGCCCTCCGCCGTCACGGGGCCTTCGGAGAAGGAGGAGAGCTGGTCCAGCAGGCCCTCGGCGTCCCGGAACGAGCCCCGCGCCTCGCGGGCGAGCAGGGTCAGGGCGGCGGGCTCGGCTTCGATGCCCTCGGCGTCGGCGATCTCGCGGAGCTTCTCGGCGAGGAGCGTGACGCCGGGACGGCGGAAGTCGAAGCTCTGGCAGCGGCTGATGATCGTGGGGAGGACCTTGTGCTTCTCGGTCGTCGCGAGCACGAAGACCACGTGCTCGGGCGGCTCCTCCAGCATCTTCAGGAGGGCGTTGAACGCCTCCGTGGTGAGCATGTGGACCTCGTCGATGATGTAGACCTTCATCCGGCCCCGCGTCGGCGCGAGGTTCACGCGGTCGCGGAGGTCCCGGATCTCGTCTATCCCCCGGTTCGAGGCCGCGTCCATCTCCAGGACGTCCATCGAGGAGTTGTTGACGATGGCGCGGCAGCTCTCGCAGGTCCCGTCCGGCTCGGGGGTGGGACCGTTCTCGCAGTTGACCCCCATCGCGAGCACCTTGGCCGTCGAGGTCTTGCCGGTCCCCCTCGGCCCGGAGAACAGGTACGCGTGGGCGACCCTGCCGGTCTCGATGGCGCGCCGGAGCGTGCGGACGACGGGCTCCTGGCCCGCGATCGTCTGGAACGTGCGCGGACGCCACTTGCGGTAGAGGGAGACGTGCTTCATGCGGATGCGTTGCCGGTCGAAAATAACCTCACCCCGCCAGTATAACGGAGCCCCGGCAAAGAAAATAAGCCCGGTCTCGAAGACCGGGCCACGAAAAACAAAGAATGCCGCGCACCCCGCCGTCGAAGTGATCGAACCCGGCGAACTCCCGGCCGTCGGCTCCGGCCCGGCTACCCCGATAGCACATAAGGCGACCCGCTTAGTGCTGCTGCCTTCCGGCCCTGACACAGTTCACGGGGTCTCATTGCCCGAGACCAAACCATCAACGCTCCCAAACCGGTCTCTACCGGACCCGGGTCACGCCTCGGGCGGGGGATTCGGCCCTGCTAGGCGATCGCAGGTACAGGGCATCGCCATCTCCCCGCTTAGCGCGGCAGGATCAGTTTACCAAATATAACCCCGTAGACCAGACGACGGGTCTTCGACCGCGGACTCTTACCCCCGAATACCCCTCGATAGCCGCCCCCCTCGTTCCTGGCTCCCGGTAGAGCTTCGGTCCGGACGAGCAACGCGCCAGCCGCGAGGCTGAAGTCTAGTCCGGTTCCCGCCCCCGTTCGCTCGATGCTCTTCGACGGATTGGCCTTCCAGAATCGGGGCGTCGTTCGTGCAGGGGCGCCCCGACCCTCCCGAACGCGTCAGGCTTGCGCGTTCCCAGCGTAACGCCGTGGAGGTTGTAGACCGTTTCGTCCCATGGGGTTACGACGTGCGGGGTGACGGCATTGCGGCACCCCGCGCGACCGGTCACTCCGGTGGGGGTGGTATCTCCAGGCCGTACTTCTGAGCCGCCGCCAGGATCTTCTCGACGTCCGGCGGATGGGAAGGAGGGGAGGACGGATCCTCGACCGGCTCACCTACCTCCTCGAAGAATTTTTCGAGCCCGGATGGCGTGAGCAGCACCAGGAACTTGGCAGGCTGCGTCCCCGCGTTCTTGAAGGTGTGGAGGGTACCCCTGGGGATGCTGACGAAAGCTCCGGGGCTTACCACCCGGACATCACCCCCGACGGAGAGCTCCAGCTCGCCCTCCAGGAGGAAAAAGGCCTCGTCCTCCCTGTGGTGGATGTGGGGCGGCGGGCCGGGGAGACCGGGGGTCGCCGTCGTCTCAAGGAGGGCGTACGTCCCGTTGGTGTCCTCACCGACCGCCACGAAACGGTACAGGTCACCCAGCACCCACAGCGCCTTGCCCTCGTCCGCCGCAACGCTTCTGATGCCTCCGACGATGTTCTCCACGTCCCTCTCCCTTCGCTGAACGTCGTACTTTTGATCTTACCTGCCCGCGCTACTCGCCACCATCTGCGCCCCTCCCCTACCCCTCCCGAACTTCGAGCGCGAGACACGGAGGTCCGTAGGGGGGAGAAGCTCCGTGCCCCGCGAGATCGGGGGCCGTTCGGTCGAAAAAAGGGATTACGGGCTGGTTGGTTCCGTCTGCGGTGGAGGAGCGGAGATTGTTCCGGACGGCGGGATATTGCGGTTGAAGCGGAATAGGTTCTCAGGATCCCGGCGCTCCTTGAGCGCGACGAGGCGGTCCCAATCCTCGGCCGGATAGGCGGCCCGCACCCGGTCCTCGCTCGCGCCGCCGAGCTCCATGAAGTTGATGTAGGTAGAGCCGGTCTGGAAAGGGCGCGTCGCCTCTGCCACGCGGACGAGGTGCGCCCTTACCCCTTCGGCCATCTCCGGGGTGAAGGTAGCCCCGACCCCGTTCATGATGAACCCGGATTCGGCCTGGCCCATGGGGCTCAGACGGCCTGGCGTGCGCGCGAGCGCCCCGCCGAGCTGGCGTATTTCCAGCACGATCAGTGGCGAGCCCGCTCCTGCTACCTCCACCAGCGCGTCGATCGCCCCGGGGGAGAGGTCGCGCAGCATCTCCGAGCTCTGGCACGCCCCCATCGGGTCGACCGGGTCCATGCTGATCGCGTCCATCGCCGCGTAGGGCATTACCCCGACGGTGTCCATGACGGGCTCGCCCAGAGCTTTGCGCACGGGACGGAAAAGCTCCTCCCCGGCCCCCGGATCCTCCCCGGAGTAGCAGCCGCGCACCGTTACGAACGACCCGCCGCGCAAAGGCTCGGGGAGCTCCGGAAGGGGCGGGAGGTTGAGGAAGGTCACCGCCGAGGTTACCTCGTCGGGGAGCCCCGCGCTCCAGCGCGCGTAGAACTCCAGCACCTCCCTCGACCTCTCCACCGGGTAGAAGAGGTTGCCGCCGTAGACGGTCGTCAGCGGGTAGAGGTCGAACTCCAGGGAGGTGACGATGCCGAAGTTGCCGCCGCCTCCCTTCAGGCCCCAGAACAGGTCGGCGTTCTCGTGGGCGCTCACCCTGACGAGCTCGCCCCCGGCGGTGACGACGTCGGCCTCCCGGACGGCGTCGGCGTTCAGGCCGTACTTGCGCCCCAGCCAGCCGAAGCCCCCTCCCATCGTGTAGCCCACGACGCCGACATGGGAGCTGGACCCCACCAGGCCCGCGAGCCCGAACTTTTGGATCTCGGGGATTACGTCGGCCCACTTCACGCCGGCCTCTACCCTGGCGGTCCGCGACACCGGGTCCACACCGATACCCTTCATGCGCGACGTGTTGATCAGGACGCCCCCGTCGCAAACGGCGCCGACGCCGTGCCCGGTCGCCATTACTCCCACGCCCATGCCCTCCTCGCGCGCCAGGCGCACCGCGGCGAGCACGTCCCGAGCGCTCTCGGCCACCACCACGATCGCCGGGTGCTGTCGGGCGTTGAGGTTCCACGCCGCGCATGCCTCGTCGTAGCCGTCGTCTCCTGGTGCATACGCAGCGCCCCTCAGGCCGCTCCGCAGATTCTTGAGTGCCGGGGTGCCGATGATCGTCTCCACAATGCTTCTCCTCTCGGTGGGGTGGAGACCGGGGGGCCTCCGCCGGGTCGTTTTGGTGTTAGCGGGCCGGGGCACCGGCCTACCCGGACGTGCTCCCCGCCGGGTACTCGCGTATCCGGACGATCCTGCCGCCTCGCACGAAGCACTCCTGCAGGAAGGGCTCCCCGGCCCTTTCGGCTGGCGCCTCGCGGTCGCCAAAGAAACTGCCCGCGACGAGGACGCCGTCGCCGAACTCCAGAAAGGAAGCCGCCGATACCCTCGGCCCCGTCCCTTCCGCGTCACGCCGGAAGGCGCTCCGGAGGACGGCCGTCAAGCCGCGCCGGGTGCCGTCGAAGGGCAGGCGGGTGACCAGGGGGTGTATCCACTCGATCCCGGGATCCGCGTGGTACGAGATGGATTCGAGATCCCCTTCTTCGAGCGCCCGGTACATCGCTCGCACCACGGCGGCATCATCGACAAGCTCGGCGGCGGGGAACTCCCCGCCCCCGGTCCGTTTCGTCATACCGATCCTCCTCGGCCCGGCTCCTCCGGCGGGGTCGTGTTTCACGCGGCGATCCGCGTGCGCAGGGCCGGAGCGGGCTCGCCGCCGCCCACGCCCCTCACCCGCCGTCCGGGAACGGGGTTCGACAGGACCCCGGCCACGACCCGTCGGACCGAGAAAGGGCCTTCTCCCTTCGCTACAAGCGCCATGACCGTGCCCGACAGCGCGATCACCAGGGCCGCGCCAACTTCTTCCTTGCCCAACACATTGCCGATCATCTCCGTGTCTCCTTCCTGCTGATGGTTGACCCCTACGGCTCCTCGACGACCTCTCCGGTACCTCGCTATCCGTCCCTCCTCTCCGCCCGCCGGAGCATGAAGTAGGTGGTTACTCCGAGCGTCTTCTCTTCGCCGATGGTCCTGAAGCCGAACCGCTCGTAGAAGCCGACGTTGATCGGCTTGTCGGTCTCCAGGTAGGCGTCGTCGCGCGCGGCGTCCATCTGGGCGCAGAAGACCTCGAGCATGCGGCCGCCCACGCCCATGCCCTGCAGGTGCGCGTCGACAGCGACGGGACCGAGGTGCCAGTGGCGCTCGTTCGGGTCGTGCTTCTGCCAGACGCCCATCCAGCGCATCACCCGCCCGACGGCGCGCGGGCCGATGGGCAGCAGGGCGGGCAGCAGCCGCAACCGTTCTCCGAGATCTGGCAGGCAGTTGCCGGGTGGCAACATGCCGCACACGCCCACGATGGCGCCGTCTTCGCTTCGGGCCACCAGCGTGTGCGAGAGGTCCTTGACAGAGAATGCCGCGGCCACCAGCCGGTGGAAGCTCCTCCGCCGATGCTCCGGGTCTGCTCCAAAGGCGGCCACGTGGAGGGGGTTGTCCCGCATCCCGCGCGCGAGAACGTCGAGGACCTCCTCGATCTCGGAGGCATCCAGCGCCCCGATCTCCAGCCCGTCCAACCAGGTGCCCCGATCGGTAGTCTTCTGCCCCACGGTCTTCTCTCCTCTAGCTCGCGCCAAACATCTCTGCCGCAAGCCTGCCGTCCGGCGACCGCAAGGGCCATCCACAACACCCCCACGCCCCTCCCACATTCTTGCTGTGGGAGGGGCGTGGGGATCTGATGAGGCTCGGAGGTGCGAGATGCGTCCCTCCCCGAACATCCTCGAAATAGTCCACATGAGGGATTTATCGGGATCGTGGCGCTGGTAGGCTTCGGATATGAAGAAGGAGAGCGTCGACGGTCGGCCGAGCCCGGCCGGCCGAGGCACAAACAGGGATCTCGGCGCGCCGTTCGGAGCAAAGCTC
>CADCVI010000154.1 GCA_902806105.1 uncultured Rubrobacteraceae bacterium | reverse complement strand
GCAGGCCAGTGAATGGGAATCCGGCCTCGGGTAGGAAACCGTGGTCGTGTGCTTTCCGCCCGAGGGGTGGCGGAAAGAGCTTGCAGCAAAAGGGGGAAAGGTGAGCCAAGCCAGGGAGATAAGGGAGCCCGCCGGCAAGCTGGGGGTGCTGCTGCAAGGCATGGGAGCGGTGGCGACGACGTTTATAGCCGGCGCCGAGCTGGTGAAGAAGGGCCTGGCCGAGCCGGTCGGGTCGCTGACGCAGCTCGGGACCGTCCGCCTGGGCAAGCGCACCGAGGACCGCGCCCCGAAGATAAAGGACTTCGTGCCGCTCTCGGGGATGGGCGACCTGGTCTTCGGCGGCTGGGACGCCTTCCCCGACGACGCCTACGAGGCCGCGGCGCTCGCGGGGGTGCTGGAGAAGGAGCACCTGAACGCCGTCCGCGACGAGCTCAAGGCGGTTCGGCCCCTCCCGGCGGTCTTCGAGCAGCGCCACGTCGCCAGGCTCGCGGCCGCCCACAAAAAGGAGTACGGCTCCTTGCGCGAGGCCGCGGAGATGGTCCGCGACGACATCCGCCGCTTCAAGGAGGAGAACGACCTCCAGCGCGTGGTGATGGTCAATTGCGCCTCGACGGAGGCGCACCTGGAGCTCGACGAAGGGGTGCACTCGACGTTGGAGGGCTTCGAGGCCGCGCTCGACGCCTCGGCCCCGTCCGTCTCTCCCTCGATGGTCTACGCGTACGCGGCGATCATGGAAGGGGTCCCCTACGCCAACGGGGCGCCGAGCCTCGCGGCGGATGTGCCGGCGCTCACCGGGCTCGCGAACGAGCGGGGCGTACCCATCACCGGCAAGGACTTCAAGACGGGGCAGACGTGGATGAAGACGGTGGTGGCGCCGGGGATAAAGGCGCGTATGCTCGGCCTCGAAGGATGGTACTCGACCAACATCCTCGGCAACCGCGACGGGGAGGTCCTCGACGACGCGGGGAGCCTCAAGAGCAAGGAGGTCTCCAAGCTCTCGGTCCTCGAATCGATCCTCGACCCCGAGAAGAACCCCGAGCTCTACGGAGACATCCACCACGTCGTCAAGATCAACTACTACCCTCCGCGCGGCGACGCGAAGGAGGGCTGGGACAACATCGACATCTTCGGGTGGCTCAACTACCCGATGCAGATCAAGGTCAACTTCCTGGCCCGGGACTCGATCCTGGCCGCCCCGATCGTCCTCGACCTCGCCCTCTTGCTGGACCTCGCGCAGAGGGCCGGGCACGGGGGTATCCAGGAGTGGCTCTCGTTCTTCTTCAAGAGCCCGATGACCCTCCCGGAGCTTTATCCCGAGCACGACCTCTTCATCCAGCAGATGAAGCTCAAGAACACGCTCAGGGCGTTCATGGGCGAGGACCTCATCACCCATCTCGGCCTGGACTACTACGAGTAGGGTGAGCTAAGGGCGGAGCGCTGTCGTGGGTACCTCCCGCGGCGAGTGGGACCTGCGCCTGGAGCGTGAAGGACCGCCGTCCGCACGGGGCGGCGGCCCGCTCCGGTTGCTGTTCGCCGTCGACTCGCTGGACGTGGGCGGCGCCGAGCGACACGTCGTGGACCTGGTGCTGGCCCTCCACCGCGAGGGCCACGCCGTAAGCGTGGCCTGCTCCGTTCCGGGCTCGCTCGCGGAGCCCCTGGAGGCGGCGCGCATACCCGTGCACCCTCTCGTGGGGAAGATAGTAAAGCGGCGGGTGAGCCTGCCCTACGCGCGGGGGCTGCGGAAGCTCCTGATGGGGGAGAGCTTCGACCTCGTGCACGCGCACGTCTACTCGAGCGCCGCAGCCTCCGCGCTCGCAGCGGTCGGGACCGGCGTTCCGCTCATCGTCACGGAGCACACGGAGGCGCTCTGGCAGGGCACGAGCGGGCGCCTGTTCAGCGCCTGGATGTACCGTCGCGTGGCGCGCGTGATCGCGGTCTCCGGCGCGATAAAGCGGCGCCTGATCGAACGGGACCGGGTGCCGCCCGACAGGATATCCGTCGTCCCGAACTCCGTCCCCCCGGCCCGGGAGGTACACGGAGACGTCCTACCGCTCCCGGCGGACCTGCTGGGCGGGGGCCCCGTGGTGGGGGTGGTCGCGAGGCTCCAGCCCGAGAAGGGCGTGAAGAGCTTTCTGGAGGCCGCGGCCCGCGTGGCGGAAGGACTGCCGGAGGCCCGTTTCGTCGTCGTCGGCGATGGTCCCCTGAGGCAGGAGATGCTCGTGCTGGCCGAAAACCTCGGGATACGCGGGCGCGTGATGTTCCTGGGCTTCCGCCCGGACGCGCAGGCGCTTATAGAGCTGATGGACGTCGTCGCGGTCCCCTCCGTGAGCGAGGGCACCCCGCTCGTCGTCCTGGAGGCGATGGCCGCCGGGGTACCCGTCGTCGCGAGCAGGGTGGGCGGCATCCCCTCCCAGATACGTAGCGGTGGGGAGGGCCTCCTTGTTCCGCCCGGCGACCCCCGCGCCCTGGGCGACGCCCTCCTGGGCCTGCTCAGGGACCCGGAGCTCGCCCGGCGGATGGGCGAGGCGGGACGCCTGAGGGCCGGCACCGAGTTCAGCCACGAGAACATGGTCCGCAGGGTAGAGGGGCTCTACCGGGACGCCCTCACGGACGTGAAGTCCTCGGAGTAGCGGGGGCTCGCAGCCTTACCCTCAGCCCTCAGCCCAGGCGTGATCCCTCTCGTAGCCGAGGAGCACGAGCTCCTTGCCGGCGTAGCTGTCGAAGACGCGGCGTGCCTCGGGACTGAACCGTTCCTTCCACTCCCCGACGACGCCCTTGCGTAGAAAGCTCTTTCTGTTCTCCTCGCCCGACTTCCGGCCCGCCTGCTTCTCGAAGGAGAACTCGTCCACGATCTCGCGCGCCCTCGTGAGGCTTATCTTGTCACCGGTAAGCTCCTCGACCATGCGGTAGAGCTCTCCGGCGGGGTCGCGGCGCAGGTCCTCGTAGCGCACGTGGACGGCGTCCTCGCGCCCGTGCCAGCGGCGGACGAAGTCCGACCAGGTGAAGCGTGGGGCGCGCGGGCGGGTAAACGCCCACTCGATAAACGCCGGCAGGTTGCCGTAGACGTCGTCGTAGTCGTCGAAGGGGAGCTCCTCCCGGGCCTGTCGCACCTGCTCGTCGTTGTACTCGTGGGGCGAGAGGCACTGGTGGTACCAGGAGACCATCACGTCGCGCCCGTCGCGCCAGGCGACCGTCGCGTTCATCATTCCGAACGGGCTGAGATAGTGGCCGTGCATGATGGAGGGCCGCAGCACGGGCAGCCGGTTCCGCGGGAAGGGGACGTCCAGGGCGCGCCCGAGCATCTGCCCCACCCAGGTGCCGCCGGATTTCGGAAACTCGTTGACGACGTAGAGCGGCACCACGCCGGGCAGGAGGTGGACCATCCCGAGGCGTAGATACTCGTTCGGCCTCCCCGCAAGAAACCCTTCTACCAAGCCACCCAATGACCGCCGCGTACCCGCCAAGCTCCGCCCCCTCGTCTTCCGTCTCTCGCCCACTCCGTACACCTTCTACCCACGAGGGTCCAGTAAAGCACCCCCGAACCCGGAAGAGGAGAGCCACCGGATCGCGCAACGGCGTCACGGGCCCGACGCGCCCCCGGCCAGCCGCCAGAGCGTTCGACGAATCGAGGCGCGCTTCGTACCCGCTGCCGCGGGCCGCAGCTTGTTCTTCCAAACCGGTACAGGAGCGCTAGTAATAGATAGCTCAAAAGAAATCTTGTCCACGATTTCGTCCGAACATAGCATGTTGTTGCAACCAGTCGGACGGTGGGCGACGAGGATGCTCTCTCGTCATGATCCGAAGTGAGGTATTGGTATGAAGCTTACTCGTCGGGAGATGCTGAAGCTTAGCTTGCTGGGCAGCGCGGCTCTCGCCCTTCCACTTACGGCGCGCACCGCCAGAACCGGTGGGCCGGAGCCGCTCAGGCAATTGCCGAAGCCCTTTCAGGCCCATCTGCCGCTGCCGGAGGTTCTGAAGCCCGACCCTGCGCGCTCGACCCCCACCACGGACTTCTACGAGCTGACCGCGAGGGAGTCCGAGGCCAGCATACTCCCCGGCAAAAAGACGCCGGTCTGGGCCTACAACGGTCTCTTCATCGGCCCCATTATACAGGCGAGGAAGGGGCGCCCGGTCGTCGTCCGGCACGCGAACAGGCTCGACTCTCCTACGTCGGTCCACCTGCACGGTGGGTACGTGGATGGCGACTCCGACGGTCACCCCAGCGACCTGATACAGCCCGGACGGTACAAGGACTACTTCTACCCCAACCAACAGAACGCCCGCACCATGTGGTTCCACGACCATGCCGAGCACTCAACCGCGCTGAACGTCTACCGGGGGCTCGCGGGCGGATACCTGCTGGAGGACGACTTCGAGGACAACGTGCCGTTGCCGCAGGGCGAGTTCCAGGTTCCTCTGGTGATCCAGGACAAGCTCTTCAACGCGGACGGCACGCTAGATTACCCCTTCGGCCCCGACGACCACAGCACCAACGGTCTGGAGGGCAACGTTCTCCTGGTAAACGGGAAGCCCTGGCCGCGCATGGAGGTCTCCGCCCGCAAGTACCGCTTCCGGATCCTCAACGCCTCCAACGCGAGGCCATACGAGCTCTCGCTCTCCACTGGCAGGCCCATGCACCTTGTAGGTACCGAGGGCGGCCTCGTAGAGAAGCCCGTCCCCCTGCGCTCGTTCTCGACCTCCCCCGCCGAGCGGCACGTGGTCGTCGTAGATTTCTCAGAGTACCCCGTGGGCACCCGGATCTTCCTGCGGAACCTGAAGGGCGACAAGGAGATGGCGACGGTCATGCGCTTCGACGTGGTCAGGAAGGCGAAGGACGACAGTACCATCCCGGACGTGATCTGCCCGCCGGAGCACCAGGTAGACCCCACGCACCTGCCGACCGATCTCTCCCAGGTCGTCAGGACGAGGCGGTGGGAGTTCAAGCGCAACGGGGGGTTCTGGACCATAAACGACAAAATCTGGGACGAGCATCGCGTAGACGCGGCTCCCCGCGAGGGAGAGACCGAGATCTGGGAGTTCGAGAACAACGGCGGCGGCTGGATCCACCCCATCCACCTGCACCTGATCAACTTCAAGATCCTCAGCCGTAATGGCAAGCCGCCGAACGCCGACGAGAGGGGATGGAAGGATACCGTCTTTCTCGGCCCGAACGACACGGCGCGGGTCCTCCTGAAGTGGCCGGAGGTTCCCATAGGGCCGAACCCCGGCGACTTCGTCCGCAGGTACCCGTTCCACTGCCACGTCACGGAGCACGAGGACCACGACATGATGCTCCAGTACGAGGTGAGAGAGAAGGCGTAGGCCCGCCGCGCACGAACCGGGGCCGTCGCTCGCGTCGCGAGAAGAAGCCTCTCGGATTCGAGAGCATACGCGCGCCACGCGAGGGCCAGGTAAAACACCGCCCCTATCCCTGGCTCCCCCGATGAGGAGCATCTGCGGGCGCAGTAACGGCATCTCTTCCGGGGCACGGACCTTGTCGAGACCCTGCCTCCAGCCTCAAGGCGGCGCTGGTCTGGTTGCTGTCTCGGGACGCCGAGCCCGTAGCCGGGAAAGCACGGCATCAAACGCTCCACGGTCGTAGACGCCAATGCATACCGCTCGGAGCCATGGCCGCTCCGACCAACCATCGCGACTCGCCACTACTGGAGCAGCCCCTGAACGCTACGAACGTTCGGCGGAGCTTCTACTGAAGAGTATAAAGAACGGACTCCTCAACGGCATCGTGACGACTCGCCGTTTACGAGCTGTTCGCATAGGTTTGCAAGCAGGATAGGTAACCGTCCCTCCAGGTTAAGAGTCCCGCCTGGCGAAGATTTCTCTACCGGTGAGATAGGTCAAGACCAGTACCACCACCAAGAGTACCCCGGCGACCACATCGAAACCGTCCACGGAGGCCATCCCTAGAAGTGCTGCGGAGATCGCTAGCCACATGCTCATTCTCAACCGCCTACTACTGTGCTCGTTGCGGCTCGTCATCCTTATCCCCTTGTGGCTTACCGTAACTTCGAGAATATCGTAATTTGCACGGTTACGTAGAGGGACGAGTCCATAAGTTGCGGTTGGCAGCAGGCTCGTCAGCGAGGGCTGGACCCACTGGCCGCAAGGAAGGCCCGACGTCGGTCTTTCCCTACTGACGGGGGCTTTTAGTCGTTTCACTGTATGGGCGAGCTAGAAGGCCGTATGCAGGTCTTGCGTACGCGGAAGTCTCGCCACGGGATCCCGCAGCGAGGTCGTACCCAGAGCGAACCCCGGCTCAGCCCGGACGTCGAGCCCACATGCATATAAGGTAGCGACGTGAATCTGGAGAGTGGGCCAGGGGGCCGGAGCCGTTGAAGGGGAAGACGGAGAGCCGCTGGACCGTCGTCGACGGTCTTCGTATGCATGCGCGAGTGCCGGCGGGTCCGATGCCCGAGGAGGCCCCGGTGGTGGTCCTGGTGCACGGGCTGATCGTTTCGAGCCGGTACATGATCCCGACGCTCTCGAACCTCGCCCCATGCTACAGGGTCTACGCCCCCGACCTGCCCGGCTTCGGCAGGAGCCAGAAGCCCCCTCGCGCGCTGGACATCCCCGGGCTCGCCCGCGCCCTCGACGGCTGGATGGAGGCGACGGGCCTCGGGAGCGCCGTGCTCGTGGGGAACTCGATGGGCTGCCAGGTTATAGCCGAGCTCGCCGTCCGCAGCCCCGGTCGCGTGGAGCGGGCCGTGCTCCAGGGCCCGACGATGGAGCCCGGGGCTCGCAACCTGCTCCAGCAGGCCACGCGGCTCGCGCTGGATTGCCTGCGCGAGCCTCCGGCACTGATCCTCATCGAGGGGCTCGACCTCCTCGCGGCGGGTCCCCTGCGGAGCCTGCGCACCTTCCGGTACGCCGCCGAAGATAGGATCGAGGAGAAGCTGCCCCTGCTCCGGGCGCCGACGCTCGTCTTGCACGGCGGGCGGGACCCTATCGTACCGGGGTGGTGGGCGAGGGAGGTGGCCGGCCTCCTGCCCGATGGGCGGCTCGTCGTGGTGCCGGAGGCGGCCCACGCCATGAACTACGACGCCCCCTCGGAGCTCGCCCGGCACGTCAGCGCTTTCATCCGGGCCGGTTTT
>CADCVI010000153.1:525-27738 GCA_902806105.1 uncultured Rubrobacteraceae bacterium | reverse complement strand
CCATGCAGGGGGAGATGTTCGGCGTCCCCGCCACCGGAAAGGTCTTCTCGGTCGAGCACGTGCACTGGCACCGCGTGGAGGACGGGAAGCTGGCGGAGCGCTGGGCGGTGAGGGACGACCTGGGGGCCCTGATACAGCTCGGAATCGTCGAGCCGCCGGGGCGCTACAAGGCCGACGAGTCCGACTAGAACAGCTCTGTTCACGTATCTTCTGAGACACTCGCCTTCTCGGAAGCCTGCCTCCCGACTAACGGTTCTTCGCCGAGATTGAAATAAACCTTCCTTTCTCTCCCATCTCGCGATAGATTCGAGGTGAGACCATCGCCCCGGTTCCCCGGGAGAAAGGAGGAGGCAGTCATGAAGGCGAAGGAAGAAGGGGGCGCCTACAACGTCCCGCCGGGCGAAGGGGCAGAACGGTTGGCCGTGGCGCTAAAGGCGCTCTTCTGGTGCGCCTTGGCGGCCGAGGTCGCCTGGCTGGTCCTCGCGACCACCGCCTACGAACGCCTCTTCTCCGTGCTCGGCCAGAAGGATTTCGGTTTGGTGCACCTCCTCATACTCGGCGCCCTGGCCCTCTCCTCGGGCCTGCTCGTCGTGCTGGAGAAGCGCGCCAACACCTTCAACGACCCCGAGCGCGAGTGGACGCTCGCAGAGACGCTCTACCTGATGGTCCTCTTCGCCTCCCTGTTCTTCGGCACCTACGCCTTCTTCGGATGGTTCTACTCGGGCTGAAAAGATGCACCGGACGATGGCAAAGCACGTACTCCTCCCGCTGGTGGCGGCAGCAGCGCTGGCGTTCGCGGCGATCGCCTGCGGCGGAGGAGGCGAGGAGGAGGCGGAGGTCCGGCCCCTGCCGGAGGAGCAACGAGCACTGTCCCCCGGCACGTACTCCTCGGTGAAGTTCGAGCCCTCGTTCACCTTCGAAGTCGGAGAGGGCTGGACGACGTTGCCACCGGCGACGTCCGACGATTTAGCCCTCTCTTGGGAGACGAGGGGAGGGTTGGGCTTCGCAAACATCCGAGAAGTCTACGAGCCCACGGGGACGGGCACGCCCAACGTGGTGGAAGCCCCAGACGGCATGGTGCTGTGGTTCAAGCAGCATCCATTGCTGCAGACCGATAAAGCGCAGCCGGTCACGGTAGGAGGGGTCGAAGGCGTGCGGTTCGACGTGGTCGTCGAGAACCTGCCGGAAGACCACCACGATGTGTGTGGCTCGGACTGCGTGGATATCTTCAGGACGGCCGGTGGTTCGACGGTGGGCATCTCGGAGGGAGAGATGCAGCGCATTATCGTCCTGGAGGACGTGAAAGGGGAGACGGTAACCGTGGGCTTCGGCACTCTGGCTACCCAGTTCGATGAGTTCGCGCCCCAGGCGCAGAAGGTTTTGGAGACCGTGGAGTGGACGGGCAAGTAGAGGCACCCGTCTCAGGGGACTATTCACGCATCTTTCGAGAGCATGTGTTCTCGGAAGCTCAAACCCCCTGGTAGGGGTCTTTCCGTAACCCATACACATCCCTTGTTCCTTCTCCGAATACCCGCTAGATTCTCCTTGTCATGTAACGGGGGTAGAGACTTATGCCTGTCTTCTTCCACCCCGGCAAAGAAAGGCGGGTCGAAGCCGTGAAGAAGACGATCTTGCTGATGACCTCGATGGTCTCGGCGGTTCTGGTTGCCAGCGGGGTGGCTTGGGCGGCAAATATACAGGGCACGGGCGGTGACGATACGCTTATCGGCACCCCTTCGCGCGACGTGCTCATCCCCTACGACGGCAACGATACGGTGTACGGAGGAAAGGGAAACGACGACATCCGCCACAGCTTCGGCAACGACACCATAAAGGGCGGTCCCGGTAACGATACGCTCAGGGGCGGGCGCGGCAACGATGTGATCTACGGCGGTCCTGGCAAAGACCTGATCGACTGCGCCTACCTGGAAACTCGCGCTAGCGACGTTGCGGATACCGCCTACTACACTCCCAGCGAGGGTGACGTGGTCGTCGACTGCAAGGAAGCTTACCCGAATGATCCTACGAACCCCACGGACCTTTCGGACCCGACTTACGAGACGTGGTATTAGACAAGTAGCTAGGAAGCCTTCGGTAGAAGAACGTATAGGCAGGGCCGGGGTAGATCACCTTGGCCCTGTTTCTTCCTCTATTAAGCTTCTTCCGAAAGCTTACGTTCTCTGAAGCCGCACGGCCCCGTCCCGCTTCCTGCTTCGTCCTCGCGCCCAACGCAAAAGCCGGAGCCCCCATGAGGGACCCCGGCCATCTGACACTCTCTAGCCTTAGAGGGGCTTAGTTGTCGTCCTCGTCGAGCTCGTCGTCGGTGCCGTCGTTGTCGTCGTCGAGGTCTTCCTCGTCCTCTTCGCCGTCGCAGTCGTCGTCCTCGTCGGCGTCGTCCTCGTCGCCGTCGTCGAGGCCGTCCGCGTCCTCGTCCTCCATGCCGTCCTCGATGCTGTCACCGTCGGCGTCGGCGTCGAACTCGTCGATCGCACTGGAGTTGTCGTCGTTGGCGTCGACGTCGTCCTCGATGCCGTCGGCGTCGTCGTCCTGGCCCTCGCCAAGCTCGTTCTCGTCCTCGTCGTCGATGTCGTCGGCGTCGGAGTCCTCGTCGGCCTCGTCCTCGATGGAGGGACCGCAATCCTCGGCGCTAGCCTGCAGGTCGTCCTCGTCCTCGTTGTCGAGCGCGTCGCCGTCCTTGTTCTCGTCGCCGTCCTCGAGCCCGTCGTTGTCGGTGTCGGCATCCTTGAGGTTCGAGCCGAGCTGCAGCTCGTTGGTGTTGTCAACGCCGTCGGAGTCCTTGTCCTCGTCGCCGTCCTTGACCAGGTCGTTGTCGGTGTCGGCGTCGAGTGGGGCGTAGCCGGAGCGGACCTCGAGGAGGTTCACCAGGCCGTCGCGGTCGGGGTTCTCGCGGCCGTCCTTCAGGCCGTCGCGGTCGGTGTCGGCCTTGCGCGGATCGGTCTTGGTGATCTTCTCCTGGGCGTTGGTCAGCCCGTCGCGGTCGGGGTCGACTGTGGCGGCGAGGGCCGGGGCGGTCTGGCTGAAAACGAAGGCCAGGGAGATACCGCCTATGGTCAGCAACCTCTTGATGTCGTGCTTGAGGTCGAAAGTGATTTTCATCTGCTTACTTCTCCTTCGGTTCGGTAGCTGGGCTGCCTTGCTAGAGGCCCCTGGCTTTGCGCCCCCGCCTCGCGGCGAGTTTGCCTTTGTCGTCCGTCAAAAGGGTTAACGGCACGCCAGAAACAAACCTTTAGCGTTTTTGACACTTTTTCCTGTTTTTCTGAAAACTTCCTAAAAAAAGCGCTGCTTCTTCTGAGGCGCGAGAAAGCGCCCCACGCTATTCACGCGGATACCGAGAGCAGGCGTTCTCGGCATCCCGTATACAGGATCCTGCATGGATTGGACCCGGAGCGTCCCGACGGGGTCCGTATCGGCAAGACGCGGCGATGGGCGAACACTACATCTTGTGGGGCTGAATAAAGATGCGAGGAGCTGGATCTCGAACGGGCGGTCGAGCACGAAAACTCTCGAGAAACAGAACGAACGTCACGGCTTCTCTGCAACGCCGCTGAAAGGAGATGCGGGCCGGGCTTTTAGGAGGGGGGTAATCGGTGCCGGCCCGATAATTGGCAGGATAGCGCGGGCGAGGTAGCGCGGGTGTTAAAGGCAGGTAACAGTTCGATAACGGTTGTCTCCCTCGGGGCTCGAAAAGGCCGGAGCCCCGATAAGGACCCCGGCCTCGCGCCTCCGAAGTGCGGCGGCCCTTATCCCCGCCCGATCACCTCGCGGTTGCCCGCGATGATGTCCTCCGTGGTGTCGTCGGTCAGGACCGTGTCCCTACCCAGCCCTCAGTCGACCCGGTCGTCCTGCTTGCCGCTCTGGCGGGCGTTGATCGTATCGTTGCCGGTGCCGCCGATCAGTACACCGGAGTCGCCCCCGCCGATCAGCACGCCGCTCATTCGCGCAGAGGTGGCGAAAGTCCAACCGCCAGCCCGCGTGACAGGACACGGTCCCGAGCAACTGGCGCAGTAGGTACGAGGGGCTGCATCGAGCAGCCCCTCTGACTCCGCCGCTGGCCTTGTGAGCGTTTCGCGTTCCGGTAGCACACTGGGTTTTGTTTAGCTTCGGACTGCCGCTACCAGCACCAGAGCCAGCACGAGCGCCCCGCCTGCTCAGACCCGCTCTCCTCGCCGGGTAGCACTCCTGCGGCGTGGTCAACGGCACCAGCCGCCCGGTCGAGGACTCGGATCGGGATCGCAACCGTCGCCGCTGCCAGGAGAGTCGTGACGATGACACGGCCATGGGGTCTGGATCGTTCGTGTGAGGGTTCTCTAGAGTACCCTCCAGCACCCTGCCCATGCGTCCACGATCATCACGTCCTCCGGCCCCAGGAGATCGTATTCGAGGCCGCTCGGGGTTATACCGACGTCCCCCAGTCCGTGCGCGCGCCGACGTTCCCCGATATCCCGGTCGCGAGGTTCGAGGCGAGCATCGGGCGGGCGATCCTGTCCGCCTCCTCGCGCAAGCCCCGATGCTCCATCCTCACCCCGCCGTTTTGCCCGCCCGTTGGATCTCGAAGAGGGTCCGGAGGTCGTCCACTCCGGGGCGGACGATGCCGACCTCGGTCACTATCGCCGAGACGAGGCTCGCCGGGGTGACGTCGAACGCGGGGTTGTAGGCCTCGGTCCCCTCCGGGGCGACCCGCAGCCCGTTCACTTCGAGCACCTCCGAGGCGGAGCGCTCTTCGATGGGGATGGAGCCGCCGTCCGGGGTTGCGAGGTCTATCGTGGAGAGCGGCGCCGCCACGACGAACGGCACCCCGCTGGCGTTCGCGGCGAGCGCGAGCGGGTAGGTGCCGACCTTGTTGGCGACGTCGCCATTGGCGGCTATGCGGTCGGCGCCCGTCACGACGACGTCGATGCCGCCCGAGGCGATCAGACCGGCTGCCCCGGAGTCTATCGTCACCCGATGGGGTACTCCCATGCGCTTGAGCTCCCACGCGGTGAGCCGCGACCCTTGCAGCAACGGACGGGTCTCCGTGGCGGTGACGCCCGCCACCAGGCCCCGTTCGTGGGCTACCTTGACGATGCTCAAGGCCGTGCCGTGGGCAACGCACGCCAGGGCGCCCGCGTTGCAGTGCGTCAGGACCCGGGAGCCTCCTTCGATCAGTCCCGCGCCCATCTCGCCGATGAGCCTGTTTATCTTCTCGTCCTCCTCGACCATCGCGCGGGCTTTTCGGATCAACTCGTCCACCGATCCCGGTCGCGACGGGTCGTAGACCTTTTCGACCCGTTCTATGCCCCAGCGAAGGTTCACGGCGGTTGGACGGGTGGAGGCGAGCAGGGAGGCCGCCCGGGAGATTGCCTCGCCGACGTCCTCGCCCTCCTCTCGCGCCCGTCGCGCCGCGAGGGCGACCCCGAGCCCCCCCGCCACCCCGAGGGCCGGCGCGCCGCGCACCCGAAGGGAAGAGATCGCCTCGGCTACCTCCTCGACGGTCCCGAGAGAGAGCAAGACCTCCTCACCCGGCAGGAGGGTCTGGTCGATGATGTCGATCCTGCCGTCGGCCCAGTCGATAGTACGCACCCGTGTCCCCTTCCCGTAAAGAGCAGCAGGCGGAATATAACCTCGACACGGACTCCCCGACAACGATCTCCGGCTGCGCAAGGTCGAGCGGGGTCTACGGCTCGCACGCGGGCCTAGCGAGCGCCCCGGACGCAGCCAGCACCGACTCGGCGCCGCCGTGGACTCCACGAACGCGGCGGCGGGCTACGAGGCGTGGGAGCGCTTCGGGCAGGCGAGCGCGTACCACCGGTTGTTGGACCATGCCCACGAGCACGGTTTCGTCCTGACCTACCCGAGGGGCAAGGACGAAACCGGCTACGAACGGGAGCCCTGGCTCAATCGCTACCGGAAGGCAGAGAAAGCCGAACGGATCGCAGAAGACGGCCTGAGCTTGCAGGGGCTCCTGGTCCGCGACGGAGCCGTGCCCCGTTGCTTGAGCCCCGCGTGAAACGTTTCATGACGATTTCTGCCAGGACCACGCTTATAGAAGCGGCGTTTCCTCGTGGTCGCGAGGCCTCGTCGCCCGCTGTGCGGCGGAACTTCTTGTCGGCGTTCGCACGGCGAGAGCAGGGCTTTGCAGATACACCAGAAGCTGCCGGACGAACTCCGGCTTGCGATATCGCAACATCGCGCGGCGCAAGCGCTACCTCGGCGTCGTGAGCGTGGCTTCGCCCGCGTCCACGGCGGCGTCTATCTCGTCCCAGCGCACGTCTTTGGAATCCTTGAGGAGGTTCAGGTGGGCGTCCCTGTACTTCACGCCCACGTACTCGTCCTCGGCCCAGGGGAGGACGGACTGGCCGTACCACTCGAAGCCCTGTACGTGGGTCGGTTTGAGTTCCTTGATGGAGTATTCGAGGTCGTATTTGTTGTGTCCTGGACGGCTGTTCACGAGGTCGGGGGGCAGGTGGGCGATGCGCGGGTCCATCTTGCCCAGGAAGTCGATACCGGGCCGCCCGGCGTAGTACGGGATCGTCCCGACCCCGAACAGCCCCACGGTGGCGTCGGGGGTGGTGAACTCTTCGAGCGCCAGGACGACGCTCATCCTCTTCTCGTTTAGATGCTCCTCCAGCGACTGGCGCTGCATCGTGATCTCCGGCAGGAAGCGGAGGTTTACGGCGCATACCAGAGCGAGGAAAACGAGCACGGAGACGGTCCCCACGACGCGGCCGCGGGCGGCGTGGCCCCGCGAGGCCGCCTCTCCGGAGACGGCGGCGACGGCCCGCAGGATCGCCCACGCGGCAACGAGCAGCATGAGGGGTATGGCGGGGGAGAAGATGCGCCACAGGTCCCAGGCGTCCCCGCCGGTCCAGACCTGATAGAGCAGCGTCACGGCGAAGACGCCCCCGAGGAGCAGCAGGCCCCTGCGGCGGTCGAGGAGGAGTGCGGCCCCCACCAGGAGAAGGAGGGGCCACGTCTCCCCGAGGAACGGCACGACGTAGCTCACCCCGTTCCCTATCCTCTCGGTGAGGGGCATCCCGCTGACCTTCAGCGTGTAGGTGTTCGGCAGCAGCTCGCCGT
Source organism: uncultured Rubrobacteraceae bacterium (assembly GCA_902806105.1). The sequence continues at coordinate 20,661 of CADCVI010000153.1, read as the reverse complement.
AGTAGGCCCAGCGGAAGGCCTCGTGCCCCGCCACGAAGAGGGCGAGCGGCCCGAAGAGCGCCGCGAGACGCGAGGGGGCTAGCGCTTTGCGCGTCCCGTGGTTTCCGTAGAAGAGGGCGTAGGCGAAGACGGGGAGGGCGAAGACCACCGCGTCAGGCCGGGTCAGGAACGCGAGGCCCAAAGAAACGGAGACCAGGGCCGCCTGCGCCGGGCGGCGGTCCCGGGCGTACCTCAGGACGAACAGGACGCTCAGGGAGACGAGCACCGCCAGGAGGCCGGTCTCCATCCCGAGCAGGCTCCAGAACAGCAGCGGGTAGTAGGAGAGGCCGCACAGAAAGGCCAGGACCCGGAGGAGCCCGCGGCGGCCCCCGGTGACCTCCGGGAACAGGTGCTCCGCGATGCGCATGAGCAGGTACGCGTTCGCCAGCATGAGCCCGGCGCCGAAGACCTGTATCGTGAGCACTGCCCCGGACTTGTCGAAGGGGGTGCTGGCGAGGGCCATCGCGAGGGTCATGAGGGGGTTGGTGTAGCCCTCGACGTACTCGCCCGCGTTCCACACCAGCCCCAGGCCGTGCGCGAGGTTCCAGCCGTAGCGCATGGAGATCATGGCGTCGTCGAACAAGACAAAGTAGCGGTTCCCGTCGAAGGCGAGGACGGAGGACCGGTAGATGAAGAGGGAGGCCCACAACACGAAGAGGACCCCGAGCCCCAGGACGGCCATGGAGCTCGCGCGCCCTTCACCAGGCTTCGATGGATTCTCGTTCTTACGGGACACGGCGAGCATGGTACGACAGCTCTACCCGATATGCTTCCGTTTGGCGGCATCTTCCGCAGGGTAGGCTCCCCGCACGGGCGGATCGCCCGGCACCAAAATCGACGAGAGGAGACGGAGAGCCGTGAGGAAACCGTCTAATACCGCGAAGATCACGCACAACCTGGGGCTCGCCACCTGGTTCGGGGGGTCGTTGTTCGGCCAGATCGCGCTGAACCCCACCGTAGACAGCATAAGCGACGAGAGCGATCGCGGCCGGGTGACGAGCGAGGGCTGGGCCCGCTTCAACGCGGTCAACCTGCCGGCCATCGCCGCGACCCTCGTCTCCTGGCGCTTCAACGGGCTGAGGGAGGATGCGGAGCTACGGGCGCCGGGGCTTACGCGCGTAAAGGACGTGCTGCTGGGCGGCGCGGCCTTCAACGGCGTCATGTCGGCCATCCTCGGGGCCAGGTTTGCGAGCCAGGCGCGGAGCGGCAAAGTGCCCGTAAAGTCCGGGCTGATGCCGTCGAGCTCGACCCCATCGGAGGCTGCGTCTTCTCAGCGTTGGATCTCGTTTTTCGGCACGGGCACGACGGTGCTCGCGGCGGCGGTGATAGCGGTCTCCGGGATCATCGAGACGGAGCGCCCTAAGCCCCGGGGCGTCCTCTCCAGGATCCTCTCGAGCTAACCTCCCGGCGGTTGCGCGGGCCGGCGGCCAGTACGTCGCCGGTCTCCTCCGCCCCGAAGCCGAACCACGGCTCGTAGCCGCAGACGGCGATGCTCTTCAAAACGGCCCACGACGGGTGCTCGAACACGAGGCTCCCGTCGTGAAGTTGTAGGCGCACGGCAAGCTCGCGGGTAGCTTGAAGGTCCAGAAACGTTATGCCGGAGAGGTCCACCACCGACTTCCGGCGCCCGGCCTCGTCCAGCTTCTCGCGCAGGTAACCCAGGTCCCTCAAGTCGAATTCGCCCGAAAGCTCTACGAGTCCTCGCTCGCGGACCACCGGACGCTGCCTGATCTCTCCCATTAACGGCCTCCCCAGATGCGTGTAGCGATTTGCTGCCACGTCTACGACGTTGGACGCGCGCGGCTACGAATGCGTTACGGTCCAGCGATCAAAGTCTCCCCCCGGTGCGCTAGGGCACAACGCGGTTCGATGAAAAAGAACCTTCTCGGGCATCGGGGCCGTCTGTTAAGGTGTGCCGAGATTGGGTGTGAGGGATTTCCGGTCGTCCGCTTGGTGGAGGACGCTTTTGACGTGAGCGCTGCTGGGGAACAAAACTTACCAGAGAGGGCCTCCAGGGGCGATGTCGACGCTTTCGCGCGGCTGGTCCGGGAGCACTCGGCGCTTGTATACCGCGTAGCGTTGCGGATACTCGGCACCGAGGAGGCCCAGGACGCCAGCCAGGAGGTCTGGATCCGGGTCTGGAGAAGCATAGGCAACTTTCGGGGAGAGAGCGCCTTCAGCACGTGGCTCTACAAGATAACCGTGAATACCTGCCTGAGCGTCCGGCGTAAGGAGCAGAGTACGAGGCTGCGCGAGATCGGCGGCGAGTTTCCCCAGCTTCCCATCCACCCGGGCGCCGAGAACGACCCCGAGACCGCCATCCTCGACGGGGAGCGGCGGGACGAGATCTTCCATGCCCTCGAACGCGTGCGGGCGGAGCACCGGGCGGCTCTCGTCCTGCGGCACATGGAGGGCCTGAGCTACGCCGAGGTCGCCTCCATCCTCGACGTCCCGGACGGCACGGCGAAGGGCTGGGTCAGCCGGGGCCGGGCCGCGCTCCTCGTTGCGCTGGCCGACAGCAGCGGGCCCAACGGGGGGTCGCGGTGATCGAGGTAGACCGCTGGGAGGTTCTGGAGAGGATCGGGGCCTACGCCGCCGGCGAGCTCCTGGGCGAGGAGGCCCGCGAGACGGAGCGCCTGATCCTCGAAAACCCCGAGGCGCGCAGGCTGGCGAGATCCTACGTCAGGATGATGGCCCTGCTAGGCGCCATCGGCCAGGAGGAGACCGACGCCCCGGAGGTCGTGGTGAACCGCGCTATCAGGAGGGCGTACGTCTCGGCCTTCTTCCGCCAGACGGAGAGCCTCTTCGGCGGGGTAGGGCGCGCCTACCTCGACGCTTTCGTTTATTATCTCGGTCTGCGCGGGGGCGGCGACGTCGCCGGGCGCGTCCAGCAAGCTTGACTCGGGGGGGCAGACTGTGACGGACACGCTGGAGAAGATAATGACCGACCTCGCGACCGCCGCGACCGGCTTCGTCCCGAGGCTCGTAGGGGCGGTGGCGGTGATACTCGTCGCGCTCGTGGTGGCGCTCCTGCTCCAGCGCCTGGCGAACCGGCTGCTCGACGCCCTCGGCCTCGACGACCTCTTCGACCGGACCGGCGCCTCCAACACGCTCTTCCATCTCGGCTACGAGGGCGGCCCCTCGCGGCTCCTGGGACAGGTCCTGTTCTGGGGGACCCTCCTCACGGGCCTCGCGGGCGCCCTAAGCGTCCTCGGCCTCGCGTCGCTGGAACAAACGATGGACCAGCTCGTCAACCTCTCGGGCAGGGCGCTGGTGGCGCTCGTGATCCTGATAGCCGGCATCATGGGGGCCGGGTGGCTCTCGGAGCTCGTCGCCCGCGAGGCCGAGGGCGCGGGCCTGCGCGGCTCGCGCGTCTTCCAGAGGGTAGTCTTCGCGACCATCATCACCGTCACCGGCCTCATCGCCGCGAGCCAGCTCGGCCTCGAAACCTCGGTCCTCGTCCTCTTCACCATCGTCATCTTCGCGACGATAGGCCTCGTCGCCGCCATAGCCCTCGGCGGCGGCCTCGTGACCCTCTCCTCGAACATCGCGGCGAGCAGTTACGTCCGGGAAGGCGTCAAGATCGGGGACGAGGTCTCCGTAGGAGAGGTGGAGGGCACGGTCGAGGAGATAAGCCACGCCGCGATAGTCCTCCGCTCCGAGGACGGCTTCCTCTACCGCATTCCCAACAAAACCCTCCTCGAAAACATCGTCACGAAAAAGACGGGATAAGCCCGCGTCTCTCCCGCCGAACTTCGGCTCGTAACACCCGCGTAGAAGCCCGCCGCCGGAGCCAGGGCGAACCCTTCCACCCCCCGGCCGCCCCGGAACCGGAGAAACAGCACGCGCCAGAAGCGGGAGGGCCGGGACGCGATGTTCCCGGCCCTCCCGCCGTGGTCCTCGACGGGGCTATGCGCTGGCGCGCGTGCCCGTCTTCTGCTCGATCGTGGCGAGCGCCCGCAGGAGGTACTCCCTGAAGACCTCGTGGTTCTCGCTCATGGGGAAGTGGCCTATGTCCTTCATCTCCATAAACTCGGCGCCCTTGATCTGATCCGCCGTGCGCTGGCCGTCCTCGGGGGTGGTGAGGTAGTCGTAGTCCCCGGTAAGCATGACCACCGGGCACTCGTCGCCGTCGATCTGGTCGAGCTTGCCGCGCAGGTCGTGGTCCACGGAGTAGAAGTGCAGGTCGCCCTTGAACGCCTCGGACCCTTGCGTGTAATAGAACCAGGTGGCCCAGCGATCCTTCTCCGGCGACTGCGGGGCCATGAGGTCCCACACCCCGCTCGCGCAGACCTGGGCCGCGTTCGCGTGGGGATGCTGCCACCAGTCGAGGTAGAAGCCCGGCGAGTAGTCGGCGGCCTCGACCGGGATCACGGCCTTGAAGCGCTCCGGGTGCCTGTAGGCGAGCTGCAGCGCGACGTTGCCGCCGAAGGACGAGCCCATGAAGATCGGCTGCTCCAGCTCCAGGGCGTCGCAGAACGCCATGATGAAAGCCACGTAGTAGTCGGCGGTGAGCTTGTACTCCTCCTTCCACCACTCCGTGTTTTTCGGCGGATCGGACTTCCCGTGCCGGACGAGGTCGTAGGCGATCACACGGTAGTTCTGCGTGATCTCCTCGTCCTCCAGCAGGTCGCGCCACTGATGGTTGTGGCACCCGGCGGTGTGCTGACAAACTAGCGGCTGCCCTTCTCCGTTCTCCAGAAAGAAAACCTTGCACTCGTCGCCCATGACGTCGATGGTCACGTAGCGGCCCGTTACTGGCGAAAACTGCGCCACTTTATGCTCCTTTCTTTTCGAAGGTCCTAGACAGGTACGCCGGTCTTCCGCAACAGCTCGATCTGACGGGTTACCGCGCGCAGGTTCTGCATCAGGACCAGGAGGTCCCCCTCCAGCTTCATGTCCCGCTGGAAGGAGGCAGACCAGATGCCGTGATACATCGGCGGGGGCATCTCCTTGCCGAAGTTGCGCCAGGTCTCGGCGCTCGCACGGAGAATAAACTGGTACCCATGGTCCAGGGGACCGGGATCCACCAGGATCTCCTCCACCTTCCCCCCGTTCATGACCACCTGGATGACGTGCTCCTCCATATCCAGCAGGTACGAACACGTAAAGTACTTGCCGTGCGCCTGAAGCTCGGGGTCCTCGTCGCTCGCGCGCCGGAACTCCTCGACCCAGCTCTGCGCGGTCTCTACGGTCATTCTTCCTCCTCTCTAGATCCACTCTCCCGAACCCAAGTGTGCCCGATTCGTCACAGCGCAAACCCGGATCCACAAGCCGCGCCGGCGCTCCCACATGCCATCCTCCACCTCCGACGGGCGTCGATTCCGGCCCTCGTTCGGTGCCGCGCGTGGCTCGCGATAGGGCATAGATATCGCTCTCAAAGGGGGGCGGGGATGCCACGTATCGGGAAGTGGCTATAGGTTTCACAGTCTTCGGGTAAGCTATGTGTAGACTACATATACATGGCATGGAAGCTCGCGGCGGTACTGTTCGCGGCGGTCCGTGCACGAAGCTAGACAACTTTGAAGGGCGGTCGAGATGACGAAGCCAAAGCCACCGATCGGGGATCCGGCGCACGACGTGCTCGGGTACGAGAGGCAGCCCCTGGACGCCATCTTCAAACCGGAGAACGTCGCGGTGATCGGGGCGACGGAGCGCACCGGGAGCGTCGGGCGCACGATCATGTGGAACCTGATCAGCAACCCGTTCGGGGGGACGGTCTTCCCCGTCAACTCGCGGCGTTCGAACGTGCTCGGGATCAAGGCCTACCCCACGATCTCGGAGGTGCCCGCGCAGGTCGACCTCGCGGTCATAGTGGCGCCCGCGCCGACGGTGCCGGGGATTATCGAGGAGTGCGTCGAGGCCGGGGTGCCGGGGGCGATCATCATCTCCGCCGGGTTCCGCGAGACGGGGGCGGCAGGGGCGGAGCTTGAGGACCGCGTCCTGGAAATAGCGCGAAGCGGCAGGATGCGCATCATGGGGCCGAACTGCCTCGGCGTCATGAGCCCCGTCAACGGCCTGAACGCCACCTTCGCGGGCGGCATGGCCCAGCCCGGCAGCGTAGCCTTCCTCAGCCAGAGCGGGGCGCTCCTGACCGCCATCCTCGACCGGAGCATGGGCGAGAACGTGGGGTTCTCGCACTTCGTCTCCGTCGGGTCCATGCTGGACGTGGACTGGGGAGACCTGATCTACTACCTCGGAGACGACCCGAAGACGAAGAGCATCGTCGCCTACATGGAGTCTATAGGCGACGCCCGCTCGTTCCTCTCCGCCGCCCGCGAGGTGGCCCTCACGAAGCCCATAATCGTTATCAAGGCGGGCCGCACGGAGGCCGCGGCCTCAGCCGCGCAGTCCCACACCGGCTCCCTCACCGGGAGCGACGAGGTCCTCGACGCCGCCTTCGCGCGTAGCGGCGTCCTGCGCGTCGACGGCATCTCCGGCCTCTTCCACATGGCCGAGGTCCTCGGCAAGCAGCCGCGCCCGAAGGGCCCGCGCCTCACCGTCGTCACCAACGCCGGCGGCCCGGGAGTCCTAGCGACCGACGCCCTGATCCGCAACGGCGGCGAGCTCGCCGAGCTCTCGCCCGAGACGATGGAGAATCTGAACGGTTTCCTCCCCGCCCCGTGGAGCCACGCCAACCCCATAGACGTGCTCGGGGACGCGACCCCGGACCGCTACGCGAAGACCCTGGAGGCCGCGGCGCAGGATCCGGAGAGCGACGGCCTCCTGGTCATCCTCACGCCGCAGGACATGACCGACCCTACGGGGACGGCCCAGGGGCTCGCGAGCTACGCCCGGACGAAGGGCAAGCCGGTACTGGCAAGCTGGATGGGCGGCCCGGACGTCCTGGCGGGGGTGGAGATCCTCAACCGCGCCGGCATCCCGACCTTCGACTATCCGGACGACGCCGCCCACGTCTTCGCGGACATGTGGCGCTACACCTACAACCTCCGCGCGATCTACGAGACCCCCGAGCTCGCCTCCGGGAGCGAGGAAGACGAGCCCGACCGCGAGCGGGTCGAGGAGATCATCTCGAACGCCCGCGGCGAGGGCCGCACCATCCTCACCGAGTGGGAGGCCAAGGAGATCCTCGCCGCCTACGACATCCCGACCGTGCAGACGCGCGTCGCGAGCACGCCCGAGGAAGCCGTGGAGGCCGCCGAGGCGATCGGCTACCCCGTCGTCCTCAAGCTCAACTCCGAAACCGTCACGCACAAGACCGACGTCGGCGGCGTGAGGCTGGACCTCCCCAACGCGAGGGCCGTCCGGGAGGCATACGCCGCAACGGAGGCCTCCCTCCTCCAGAAGGTCGGCCCCGGCCACTTCGACGGCGTGACGGTGCAGCCGATGATAGACCTCAAGAACAGCTACGAGCTTATCGCCGGGAGCAGCGTGGACGCGCAGTTCGGACCCGTCCTCCTCTTCGGCTCCGGCGGCCAGCTTGTCGAGGTGTACCGCGACCGGGCACTCGCCCTGCCGCCGCTCACCACGACGCTCGCGCGGCGCATGATGGAGCGGACGAAGATAGCGCAGGCCCTCAAGGGCGTCAGGGGCCGCGACCCGGTCGACATCGGGGAGCTGGAGAAGCTGCTGGTCAGGTTCTCGCAGCTTGTCGTGGAGCAGCCCTGGATCAGCGAGCTGGACATCAACCCGCTGCTCGCCTCCCCGGAGCGCCTCGTCGCCCTCGACGCCCGCGTCGTCCTGCACGACGCCGCAACCCCCGAAGAAGACCTGCCGAGGACCGCGATCCGGCCGTACCCGAACCAGTACGTCTCCCGGGAGAACCTCGACGACGGCACGACGGTAACCGTCCGCCCCATACGCCCCGAGGACGAGCCCCTGATGGTCAGGTTCCACGAGTCGCTCTCCGAGCGCAGCGTCTACATGCGCTACTTCCACATGATGAACCTCGACCAGCGGACCGCCCACGAGCGCCTCACCCGGATCTGCTTTACGGACTACGATCGGGAGTTGGCCCTCGTCGCCGAGAGGCGCGACCCGGAGACCGGCGAGCGCGAGATCATGGGCGTCGGCCGCCTCAGCCGCAACCATATAGCCACCGGCGAGGCCGAGTTCTCCCTGCTCGTCAACGACCTGTACCAGAGGAGGGGCGTCGGGACGAACCTGCTCAAACGGCTCCTCGAGGTCGGCCGCGAGGAGGGCCTGGGCCGCATCACCGCCGAGATTCTCCCGGCCAACCGCCCAATGCAGAACGTGAGCCGCAAGCTCGGCTTCAACCTCCGCCACGACCCCGAGGAGGGCGTCGTACACGCGGACATAGACCTCTACCAGCACGCAGGGTAGGAGAGCTCCTACCCCAGGAGCGAAGCCCAGAGGGGGAGGGGCCGGAGCGTCTCGCCCCGGCCCCTCCCCCTCGTCGCCGGCAGCATTGCCCTGACGATGTTCGGCGAATCCGACCCGCAGTCTCCACACCCCACCATCCAGTCGCCCCGTAGATCCTCCCGTCCTTACCCGTACTGCCTTCGTTGCGTCGTGAGTCGCCCGGGCGGCTCACCTGCACTGACTACCGCTACGGTCCGACTACCCTCGACGGCCAGAATGCACGGCTGAATACCACGGACCCTCCGCGAAAAGCCCATCCGATCCCATCGTGCCATTGCTTCAATCCATGACCGGTACTCGGCACTAGCACCGAAGGCCGTTCGACCCGATCAACCCCAGCACGTACTGCAAATGGCTCTCATAATCAGGATCAAGAATCACTCTTGATTTTAGCAGGCTGGCGCTTAAAATACTCTTGTTGCTTTTAGTGGTGCTTGAGGTGAAGACAGGGAGGGTCCCGAGATGGGAGCGTTGATGGAGAAGCTGGGGTACGGTGGCCGGGAGATGACGGCCGCCGGGCACAGCAAGAACTTTGTTTTGAAGGTGGTGCAGCCCGCGCTCGTCGGGTTGATGGACGGGTCCGTGTCGACGCTGGCCCCGCTGTTTGCGACGGCGTTCGCGACGGGGGATGCGCGGGTGACGTTTCTGGTCGGGCTCGCGGCGGCGGTGGGGGCTGCGATCAGCATGGGCTTCTCGGAGGGATTGTCGGATGACGGGACGCTCACGGGCCGGGGCACGCCGGCGATGCGCGGCGTCATCACCGGCTTGGCGACGTTCGTCGGGGGCATTCTGCACACCCTGCCGTTCCTGCTGCCGCAGGTGTCGGTGGCGCTCTACGTAGCCTTTATCGTGGTCGGGGTGGAGCTTCTGGCGATCTCGTTTATACGCTACCGCTACTTCAGGATGAGCTTCCTGGTCTCAGCCCTGCAGGTCATCCTCGGCGGCGCGCTGGTCTTCGCCTCGGGCATCCTTATCGGCAGCGCATAGTGCCGGCAATAACCCCGTGTCACGCGAAGGGGGGCGGGGCCTGAGTTTCAGGCCCCGCCCCCACCTCGTTCTGCCGTGTCGCTGGTTAGCCCTGCGGCGGTGCGTAGAGCTGGAGGTCGTTCCCCTCGGAGTCCTTGAAGGTGGCGACGCGGCCCCAGTCGTGGTCGGAGATCTCGGCCGGGAACTCGACGCCCTGGCCCTTGAGGCCCTCGACGGCCTCCTCGAGGCTTCCCTCGGGCTGGAAGGTCAGGACGGGACCACCGCCGCTCTGCGCGCCCTGCGGCTCGCGACCGTTCAAGCCGATGCGCAGCCCGTTCGCGTCCACTTCGGCCCAGGGACCGTCTCTCTTCACCACCGGGAGGCCCAGGGTATTCTCGTAAAAGTTAACTGCCCGGTCCGTGTCCTGAACCGGCACCCACACGTTGGCCATGCCCTTGATCAAACCCGTCTCCTTTTGTAGCGGATCCTGCTGCTTTGCAAAGGATTCCTACCCACCCGAGGGGCGAACGAATCAGGCGAAGATCTCCCGAAAACGCGCGACTATACGCCCCTCGACCTCACGGAGCGGGGGGGCGGCGCCTAGCTCCTTGGCGAGGCTGGTCACCCCGAACTCCCGGATGCCGCACGGCGTGATCGCGTCGAACCAGGAGAGGTCGGTGGTTACGTTGAGGGCGAAGCCGTGCGAGGTGACGCGCCCGCTCGAGAACTTGACGCCGATGGCGGCGATCTTGGAGCCCGCGACCCAGACCCCCGTGTAGTCCGGGTGGCGTCCGGCGTCGACGCCGTAGTCTCCGAGCACCCGGATCAGGACCTCCTCCAGGTCCCTCAGGTAACCGTGCGTGTCGAGCACCTTGAGGCGGAGGATGGGGTAGCCGACGATCTGGCCGGGACCGTGGAACGTCGCGTCCCCGCCCCGGTCGCTCCAGAACACCTCCGCCCCGAGCGAGCGGAGGTACTCCTCCCCCGCCCCGAGGTTCGCCGCATCCTTGGCCGCGCGCCCGACCGTAAAGACCGGCGGGTGCTCGAGCAGCAGGAACGTGTCGGGCACGAGGTCCTTCTTCCGGAGCCGGACGAGCTCACCCTGCATCTCCCAGGCCTCGGCGTAGGGGACGAGCCCCGGGAGACGGCGAACGTCGAGCGGGGAGGTCGCGGCGACCTCCCCGGTTCCCTTCCGTCCCTCCACCGTTCTTGCGGCGGTTCTAGGAGCCCTTGACGCCGCTGGCGCCGGCGAAGGAGCGGGCATCCGAGGTCTGCTCGTGGGCGTGGTAGGAGCTGCGGACGAGCGGGCCGCTCTCGACGTGCTTGAAGCCGAGCTCGACCCCGTACTTTCTGAGGCTCGCGAACTCCTTCGGCGCGTAGTAGCGGGTCATCGGGAGGTGGTTCTCCGTCGGGCGGAGGTACTGGCCGATGGTCAGGATGTCGACCTCGTGGTCGCGCAGGTCGCGCATGGTCTGGTGCATCTCTTCTACCGTCTCGCCGAGGCCGACCATGAAACCGCTCTTCGTCAGCCCGTCCGGGTTGAGCTCCTTGGCGTAGCGCAGGACCTCGAGGGAGCGCGCGTACTTCGCCTGCGGGCGGACCGCCGGGTAGAGGCGCGGGACCGTCTCTATGTTGTGGTTGAAGGTGTCCGGGGCGGCGTCGATGACCGTCTGGATGGCCTCGCGGTTGCCCTTGAAGTCCGGCGTGAGGACCTCGACGGCGCAGCCGGGGATCTGCTCCCTGATGCTGCGTATCGTGGCGGCGAAGATGGAGGCGCCGCCGTCGGCGAGCTCGTCGCGGTTGACGCTCGTGATGACGGCGTGCTTGAGGCCCATCTTGGCGGCGGCATCCGCGACGCGGTACGGCTCGTCGAGGTCGAGCTCGGTCGGCTTGCCCGTGAGGACGGCGCAGAAGCCGCAGGAGCGGGTGCAGACGTTGCCCAGGATCATGAACGTCGCGGTGCGGTTGTTCCAGCACTCGCCGATGTTCGGGCAGCGGGCCTCCTCGCAGACCGTGTGCAGGCCGAGGCCGCGCATGGTCTCCTTGATCTCGCGGTACCCCTCGCCCCCCGGCACCTTCGCCTTGAGCCAGTCGGGCCGGCCGTGCGAGCCGGGCAGGCCCGGCCGCTGCTGGCGGAAGGGGAGATACTCGGTCGGCATGCCGTCCGGCGGCGACGCGACGGGTTTATCCTCCCAACGGTGCCTGACCTCGAAAGTCTTGGTGCCGTTCTCGAGAACCTTCAGGGAGATCTTTCTGCGGGCCACTCTTGTTACCTCCTCACGCCTGGTGCGTCCTATACTACCGCACCCGACCATGCCCGTACCGTGTCCCCCATCGCCCTCGGTTCGGGGGTTGTTCGGCCCAAGAGCTCCTCACAGACCGGCCCATCGCCGGGGTGTCGTCAACGTCACGCCCCGCGGGAGAATCCGCACATCCTAGGAGCGGTAGGGTACGAGCAGGAGCGGGGCAGGACCGCGGACCTTGTTGCCGAGCCAGGGCATGCGGGCCGAAAGGTTTGCAGCCCACGCTCCGTGCTTCAGGCTCCCTACGGTCGATCCCTGGTGCTGTTCGCCATGGAAAAGCCCGCTGCGGTCTTCCCCTACGAAGGGGGCGTTATGCCTCCGGAGATTCCACCCGGGGAGAGGTCGCCTGTCTCCCCGAGACCGAGCATCGCCTTTGCCTGCTCGGCGAGACGCGATTGCGTCTGCTGGGCCTCCCTGAAGAACGTGGCGAGTTCACCATCGCCGGAGGCCTCCGCGTCGTCCGCGTATTTCGCGCAGGATTGCGCCCCCTGCAGGGCGTGGTAGAGCACGCTTATGAGATCGTAGTGCTCGTCCCTCGTGCCGGTCTTCTCGCCCGCGTCCATCCTGTTCCTTTCGTTCTCCCATTCTCTTGCCGTTTCGCGTTACCCAGCCAGGGAACCGCACAAACGGCTCGAAGCCGGGACGGCGGGGGCGGCTCAAGCAAGAGACGGTGCCAGGGACCCCTTCGGAGGGCAACGAGAATCGACTCACCTCAACCTCCGGACGTGTACCAGGATCCGCTTGATAGTATTATTGCTTTTGAACAGAATCGAGTGTCGGAGGGACCCTATGTCGGATTCGGACCTTATCCGGTGGGGCGGTTGGCGGCCGTATTGTCCGGCGTGATGTGGTGGGTGCAGGCCCTTCTCGAACTCGCCGGGGTAGTAGGAGAGGAAGGGGAGTCTCCCTGGTTGACCATCTCGTTTATCGTCGCGTTGCTCCTGTTGCTTGCGGGCATGGTGGGGTTCCATGCCGTACAGAAAGGGAGCTACGGGCGCCTCGGACGAGCGGGCTTCTACACGGTCATCGCGGCGGGGGTGGTAATCCTGATCCCGAACCTCGTATTCCTCTTGTCGGGGAGCACCATCGAGGTGTTGTTCCCGATCGCGTTGTTGGGCTTGCTCGTCGGGTTCGCCCTCTACGGCGTCGCCACGTGGCGGGCGGGGGTGTTGCCGCGCTGGTGCGGGGTGGTGTTCGTCGTGGCCTTCCCCATTACGACTGCCCTGGGGGCATACGGAAACCTGTGGTTCGGGCTCGTATGGCTGGCGCTTGGGTACGTGTTGTGGTCCCGGAGAGGCGCGGCCGCCGAGCAGCCCCTGCGGGTTAGGTAGCCAGGCGAACCTGCCACCGTCTTCGTCCATCTGATGAGCCAAACGCGCAGATGCCCTTCGAGGAGTTATTCCGGCGCGGCTCGACAACGAACGGCGTGCCTCAAGGCCCTTACCCTCAGCGGAGGATACGGCCAGCTTATCCTCGCGCCGTTACCGCCGAGAGGGGGACAGGCGTGATGCCCCATCCATCCCGCGATCGGAACCCGGAGTACGAAAATTCTCCGTCGCGCAACGCCACGAACCGCTCCCGGTCCTCCGGGTAGTTGGGGTCGTAGACGTAGAGACGAGCCTCCTCTCCAGCCCGGTCGACGCGGTACGGCACGACGGCGTGGGCGCGGTAGAGGCAACGAAAGAACCGCCGGTTCGCCGAGGGGCCGAAGTTGAGGACGTGAGGGTCCGTCTCATCGGCCAGCCTCAGCCTTCCGAGAAGGAGATCCGGCCTGCCGCCACCGGAGGCGAGCCAGTCGCGCACGGCCGCGTAAACGACACGCGGCCCGAGCTGGCGGGCATGGAGAGTACGGAGGACCTTCAGAAGTTCCTGCGTCGGCGCCAGGTTGGAGACGGGAACATCGCACGAACCCGCCCCGTGCCACGCGAGGGCGGCGACGGACATACCGAAGCAGAGACCGTTGCCGTAGAGGAAAGCATCGAGAGGCCGGAGAAGCTTCCCCCAGTCCCCCCTGGGCGGGACCTCACCTAGCGGGTTTCGGAACCCGAAGCCGTCACGGGCCGGATCGAATGTAGACATCAGCCCCTCTCGACGGGGGAGCCGGGGAAACCCTGTGCGCGCCCTGCGGCGAGCATCGCGCCACAACGGAGGGGGGACGACAATTCGTCGTCCCCCCTCCCCTGCCGACAAGCTAACCGGCTGACGGGCTAGAAGTGTATCGGGTGCCCCTCGGAGGCCATCGCGGCCTCGCCCATCACCTCGGAGAGGGAAGGGTGCGGGTGGATGGTCATGCCCATCTCCTCGGGCGTGCCCTCGACCAGCTTGGCGAAGACGCCCTCGGTGATGAGGTCGGTCACGTGCGGCCCTATGGCGTGCATGCCCAGGATCAGGTCCGTCTCCGAATCGACCACGATCTTGACGAAGCCGTTGGGCTCGCCCTCGATGAGCGCCTTGCCGATGGCCAGGAACGGGAACTTGGTCTCCCTGGCCTCGTAGCCCTCCTCCTCGGCCTGCGCCAGCGTGAGGCCGAAGGAGGCGACCTCGGGGCGGCAGAAGGTCACGCGCGGGACCAGGGCCTGATCCAGCGGCATCGGGTTCTCTCCGGCCATGTGCTCGACGGCGATTATGCCCTCGTGCCCGGCGGCGTGGGCGAGCCAGTAGCCCCCGATCACGTCTCCCGCGGCGTAAACCCCGTCCTCGCCGGTCCGGTAGAACTCGTCGATCTTGATGGTCCCCTTCTCCGTGAGCTCGACCTTTGTCGCGTCGAGGTTCAGTTCCTCGGTGACGGTCTTGCGCCCGACGGCGACGAGCAGGCACTCGGCCTCGAGGGTGCCGTCGTCCTCGCCGGTCTCGCCGGCCGGCACGCTCTCGCCGCCGTAGGAGCCGCCCTCTTCCTGGGCTTGTTCCTTTTTGTCCTGGCCGGCGGGGGCGGTCTTTATCTTCACGCCGGTCTTCGTCTTCTCCAGGCTCTTCGAGTCGGCCATCGTGCTCGTGAGGACCCTGATGCCCCGCCCCTCGAAGTCCTTCTTGAGGACCGCGGAGATCTCCGGGTCCTCGCCAGGCACGATCCGATCGAGCAGCTCGACCAGCGTGACCTCGGTCCCGAAGTCGTTGTACATGCTCGCGAACTCGGAGCCGACCGCGCCCGAGCCGAGGATGATGATGGACTCGGGGTAGTCCTCGTTCTCCGTGACGATGTCGTCGCTGGAGATGACCCGGTCACCGTCGAACTCGAGCCCCGGCAGGCTGTTGACGGCGCTGCCGGTGGAGATGAGGACGTTCTTCGCCTCCAGCTCGTGCGTCTCGCCGTCGTTGCCCTCTACCTTGATCTTCTTGGGCTCTATAAACGACCCGACGCCGTTGTAGACCTTGACCTTGTTCTTCTTCATCAGGCCCTGAACGCCGCGCCTGAGCTGCGTGACGACCTGCTCGCGCCGCTTGGCGAGCTGCGGGTAGTCGAGCTCGACGTTACCGCCGATCTTGACCCCGAAGTTCTCGGCGTTCTTCGCGTCGTGCAGCAGGCTCGCCGTGTGCAGGAGGGCCTTGGTCGGGATGCATCCCACGTTCAGGCATGTCCCCCCGAGGTGCCCGCCCTCTCGCTTCTCGATGAGGGCCACCTTCATCCCCAGCTGGCTCGCGCGGATCGCCGGTATGTACCCCGCGTTTCCCCCGCCGATGATCACCAGATCGAAACTATCTGCCACCTTGCTTCTCCTCTCCTAAAGTGCTCCTAAGTCTAACGTTTGTTCCCCCCCGCTACCATTCTCACGCTGGCAGGAGGGGCAATAGAACGTCGGCCTCCCGCCGACCTTCTCCCGCACGATCCGCCCCCCGCACCCCGAGGGACACGGCCTCCCAGCCTTCAGAAACACGCGCAGATGGTCCTGGTGGTGCCCCTTGCGCCCGAGCACGTCCCGGTACAGGTCGAAGGTGGTCCCCCGGTGCTCGATCCCGGCCCGCAGGTTCTCGCCTATCGCCCGGTACAACGCCCCCCACTCCCCGTCCGAGAGCGTGTTCGCCTTGCGCCTCGGATGCAGCCGGGCGTCGTACAGGATCTCGTCGACATAGATGTTCCCGATCCCCGAAACTACCCCCTGATCGAGCAACGCAGGCTTGATCTGGACGCGGCGCGAGCCGAGCTTTCCGCGCAGATAGCCCTCCGTGAACCCGTCGTCGAAGGGCTCCGGCCCGAGCGGGGCGAGACGCGCGTCGAGACCCTCGGCGTCGAGCAGGCGGGCGCGAGTGAACCCGGTCTCGTCGCGCAAGAACAGCCTCCTCCCGCCATCGAGCCCGAGGACGAGCATGAGCGACGTCTCGGGCACGGGGACGGGCGGGACGAGCAGGAACTGACCCCCGATCTTGAGCTGCAAGACGAGGGAGTCCCCCCCGATCAGCTCGACGATAAGGTGCTTCGCCCGCCGCCGCGCCCCGGAGATCCCGACGCCGCGCAGGCGGCGGACGAACTCCTCGACCGCGGGCTCCTCGACGAGGGCCGGCGCAAGCACCTCGACCTCCTCGATCCGCGAGCCGACGACGAGATCGACCAGGTCACCCCTGATCGTCTCGACCTCGGGGAGCTCGGGCACGGGCTACGGCTGCGCGGCCCGGACGGCGGAGCCCGCGAGCGGCGCGGGCTCCCCGTAGACGGCCCGGTAGAAACCGTCCAGCATCACGGAGCGGGCGTCGAGGGAGGCCATGGTGCCTTCCCGGACCTTCCGCTGCCCCTCCTCGTCTTCGGCATAGGGGGCGATGGCGTCCATCATTATGCGGGCGTGCGTCACGTCCATCGTGACGTGGCTCGTGAAGATTTCGAGCGCCCCGGCGGGGAGGCCAGACGCCTTCTTGAGCCCCTCGGACAGCTTCACGTAGATCGGGGGAACTGGCCACTCGCTCGCCGGCCCCATCGCCCCGAGCCCGAGCCGCACGTCCGGGTGGCGCGTCAGCTCCCTGTGACGGCTGATGTACAGCCCGACCTCCGGGAGCGTCGGCGGGGCCTCCCACTCCTCCTCCGAGATGTCCAGCGCACGCAGGAACCTCCGGTAGAGGGCAGGATGCGTCTCGTCGGAGTTGAGGTGGCCGTACTCGTCGAAGAGGACCTCGGCCAGCGCGAGCTGCAACGGCTCGTCGTGGCCGCAGTTCGAGATCACGGCGGCGAGGTACAACCGGCTCACGCGGACGTGACGGTAGTACTGGATCGCGAACGTCCTCACCCCCTCCTCACTCGCATCCCCCTCACCGAACCGCTCCAGAAAAGGATGCACGAGCGCCGGGTGCCCGATCACCTCCCGCTTCAACCGCCCCAGAAACTCGCCCGAATCCAAACGTAGACCTCCATCCTCGCCCTGTGGACTAAGTGTACCCCCGTCCGTCCCCGACCGCCGCTCCATACCCCAAAACCCCGGCTTTGCAGAGAAAACGACCTTTATTCACTAGTCTCAGTGAGGTATAATATCGGCATGACAGAGGCGAGGAGCGGCATGATGCAGGATTGGCTCTCGGTACCGCGCCGGCGGGAGGAGGAGAGGCTCGACCCGCACGTCTACAAGCGCGGGGTGAACGGGCTGACGGTAGAGGAGGCGCTCCGGCGGGCGTTTCCGCGGGTGATGGATATTCTGAGGCGTAGCGGAGAGGAGTACTCGGAGTTCGAGGGTGAGCTGGTGCGCGGGACGATCCGTGCCTGCCTCATCTCGCAGGTCTCCAGGGCGAACCTGTACCGCATCGCGGGCATCCTCGTCGCGGACAGGCGCGACGAGGGGGCGCATGCGGGCCGCTCGCTGGCGCTTGCCTACGTCTCGGCGCTCCGGGAGGCGTTCCTGCCGGGCATCTCGGTTGGGGAGAGGGTAGTTTCGCCGGTGGGTTCCGGCGAGGTTCGCTACGTCTCGGGGGACGGCTCAAACGCGGCCGTCGAGCTCGACGACGGCCCGAGGCACGAGGTCTGGATGCCGACGCTGCGGCTCTTGAGGCTGGATCCCGGGGACGAACCCGAGCGGCGGGCCTCCTAGGCTGCGGCCCGCCCATCCACGGAGCCGGGTCCCGGCGCTTTCGGGTAGACTCACCCCCGATGTGGGAGCGAGGAAGGGTGGGTTATGGAAGCTTCCAGGGAGAAAGCGCGGGTGATCATCAACCCGTCCTCGGGAGGGGGAGCTTACGCTCCTGACGAGCTGCGAGCCGAGTTCGAAGGTTACGACCTGGAGTGGGTCGAGACCGAGGGTCCGGAGGACGCCGTGGCGGCCGCGAGGGATTGGGACCAGGGTCTGCTTATCGTCGCCGGGGGCGACGGGACCGTCAACGACGTCATCAACGGGCTCGGCAAGGCGGGTTTCCCGGAGGGCGTGACCCTCGGCATCCTGCCGGCCGGGACGGGGAACGACCTCGCGGCGACGCTCTGCATCCCCGAGGAAGCCGACGCGGCGGAGGACGTGATCCGCGAGGGACGCGTTCGCACGCTCGACGTAGCGCAGGTGCGCTCCGAGGGTATCGGGGAGCGATTCTTCATCAACGTGGCGACGGGGGGGCTCGGGGCCGAGATCTCCGCGGCCAACGACGAGGAGCTCAAGGGGAAGTGGGGGAAGCTCTCCTACCTCAGGGCCTCCCTCGAGGTCGCCCGGAACTTCGAGGTCCGCGAGATCACCATGTACCTCGACGGCGAGCGCCGGGATACGCGCGCGGTGAACGTCGCCGTGGGCAACTGCCGCTACGCGGGCGGCGGGTGGCTCGCGGCCCCGCGGGCGAACCCCGAGGACGGCCTCCTCGACGTCATCGTCATCGAAGACGTGGGGGTCGCCGGGGTGCTCTCGCTCTCCCCGACCGCGCTGGCGAAGTCCGACTACCTGGACAAGAAGGGTGTGTACTTCACCCGGGCCCAGGAGATTCGCATAGAAACCCAGCCCCCCGGCCTCGACTTCACCGCCGACGGCGAGGTTATCGGGGACGAGCCCGCCGAGTTCACGGTGCTTCCAGGTGCCCTGAAGGTCATCGTCGGCCCCGAATACACCCCCGATCCCGCCTGAACCCCCGCCATCGCAAGGCTGGCCCGGTGCTAACATCAGCGGCATGGAACAGGTAAAGATCTTGCTCTTCGGGGCGGCGGCGGATCAGGCAGGGACCAGGGAGACGGAGATCACGGCTAACGGCATCACGCTGGACGAGCTGTGGTCCATGCTGACGTTGAAATACCCGGCGCTATCCCCCATGCGCGGCACCCTGGCCTTCGCGCTCAACGGGGAGTACGCGAAGGGCGGAGAGATCGTCGCGGCGGGGGACGAGGTGGCGGTGCTGCCGCCCGTCTCCGGGGGCTGAGCGTGGACGGCGGATCCTTCCGGATCGTAGAGGGTCCCATAGACGTGGGCGCGCTGGTCTCCGGCGCGTTCAGGCCGGACTGCGGGGCCGTGGCGACCTTCGTGGGGACGACGCGGGTGGACGAGGGAGAGGGCACCTCGGTCGAGTACCTCGAGTACGAGGCGTATCGTCCGATGGCCGACCAGAAGCTGGGGGAGATCGGGGCCGAGATCAGGCAGCGCTGGGACGTGGGCCACGTCTCCATCGTGCATCGTCTCGGCAGGGTGGGACCCGGGGAGCCGAGCGTGGTTATCGTGGTGGCGTCGCCGCGTCGAGGTCCGGCGTTCGAGGCGAGCCGGTACGCGATCGAGCGTATAAAGGAGATCGTGCCGATCTGGAAGCGCGAGATCTGGTCGGACGGCTACGTGTGGGTCGGCAGCCAGATAGGCACCCGCTCCACGCCCGCAGGCTAGTCACCCGCCCATTCGACGGCCGAAATCTCGGCACCGAGCGCACGAGTTCGCAACGACCTTTGACCCGAGGCAGGAATCTGCCCTGCCAGGCTAGAAGTGGCGCTGGCGGTTCACACGACACCCGATTGACGACCCGAGCCCCTCGTGGGCGAAAGAGCGCGGGGTCGTTCCGTCCTGGTAGAGGGGGCAGGTCGCAAAACTCAGATGCATTCCGATCCGGAGCATGGGTGACCTGATACGTCAGGGGAACATCTGGAGCGCCACGTAGACGACGAACGCTGCGGCGAGCAGCATGCTCCCGGCGACGATTACGAGGTAAGCGGCGGCGGCGGGGGTAAATTCCCCCTCGATAATCTGGCGGCGGTTGCGTAGAAACTGCGCAGTCCCGATCACGAGCGTCAGGCATCCCAGGATGGCTAGCGCCGCGCCGAAGAGCCCGGAGGCACCGATCGGGGCGTTCTGGCTCGCGAGTGCCCCGGCACGCTCCACGACGAGGCCGATGGAGATGAGCCCGACCCCGGTCCTGACCCAGGAGAGCAGGGTCCGCTCGTTCGCGAGGTGCTCGCGCACCTCGGCCTCCCGCCGCGGGGGTGCGCCCGGCTTTTCTTCCATGACGACAGCTTAACCCAGGAAACGCACCGCCCGCCCGAAGCCTGCGAGCCCGCACACCGGAAGGCGGGAATCCGGGTTGTATACTCGGGTTCCATGAGCAAGGTTCGCGGAGACTCCGAGAG
>CADCVI010000153.1:0-515 GCA_902806105.1 uncultured Rubrobacteraceae bacterium | reverse complement strand
TGGATTTTGGCGTAAGGGTAGGGGCGGTAGTGGAGCGTGACGGTGCGCTGCTCCTCGTGCGCCACGAGAAGCCGGGACGGGAGCCTTACTGGGTGCTCCCCGGGGGACGCCTGGAGCCCGGCGAGACCATCCCCCGGTGCGCCGAGCGCGAGGTCTCGGAGGAGACGGGCCTCGATGGGCGCTTCGCCGGGGTGCTCTACGTGAGCGAGTTTCTGCGCGAGGGGCGGCACACGGTTGACGTCACGGCCCTCGTCGAGGCGGAGGGTGAGGCCGTGCTGGGCAGCGACCCGGAGGTCGAGCCGGGCTCGGAGCCCACGCTCAAGGAGCTTCGATGGGTTGGGGCCGAGGAGTTGAGGAGCATCACGCTCCTGCCGGGCAGCCTCAAGGAGAGGTTGCTGGAGGACGGTCTTCGCGGTTCGTCCGAACGCGGGATCTACCTCGGGGGCGGCGCTGATGCCTGACGATCCGGCCCTGCTCCTGCTCTCGGTGGTCGCGCAGAACGTCGTCCTGATCGT
>CADCVI010000152.1 GCA_902806105.1 uncultured Rubrobacteraceae bacterium | reverse complement strand
CGGCGACCTCGACCCGGACATAGATGCCCGCGAGGGCGACGTGCCGGAGGAGGAGTGGGGAGGCTTCCACAGGATAGAGCAGGCGCTCTGGGAGGAGAACACGACCGAGGGGCAGGAGGAGTACGCCCGCAAGCTCGTCACGGACGTCGAGGCGCTGCGGACGAAGATCTACGGCCTCCAGCTTGAGCCGTCCGACCCGGTCGTAGGATCCATCGAGCTCCTCAACGAGGTCTCGGCCGACAAGATCACGGGCGAGGAAGAGCGCTACTCGCACACCGACCTTTACTCCATCGCCGCGAACATCGAGGGCTCCGAGGCGGCCTTCCGCTCCCTGGAACCGGCCCTCGAAGGGGAGGACCCCGAGCTCGTCACCGAGATAAACGACCGCTTCGCGGCCCTCTACGACACGCTGGAGCCCTACCGCGACGGCGACGGGTGGGTCCCCTACACCGAGCTCGACGAGGGAGAGAGGCGCGAGTTGAGCCAGAGCGTGGACGCTCTGGCCGAGCCGCTCTCCCGCGTCGGGCAGGTCCTCCAGGCGTAGATGGTGGGACGCCCTAAAGGCCCCGAAGGGGGGACCGAAGGAAGCAGCTCCGAAGGGCTGGGCGGCAGACGATGGAGCCGACGGGAGGCTTTCCGGCTCGCCGGGGCGGCGGGCACTGGTCTCGCGCTCGGCGCGGGCGGGATGGGCGTCGCGGCGACGGGCGGAAGCGCGGAGGAGATAAACCCGGACGCCGTGACGGTCCCCTTCCACGGGCCTCACCAGGCCGGGATCGCCACCCCGTCGCAGAACCGGCTGCACTTCGCGGCCTTCGACGTCATCACGGAGGACCGGGGGGAGCTTCGCGACCTCCTGCGCGAGTGGTCGGGGGCGGCGGCCCTGATGTGCGCGGGCGAGCCGGTCGGGGACGTCGGGGGCGCCGGGCACAGCCCCTACCTGCCTCCCGCAGATACCGGCGAGGCCGTCGGGCACGACGCGGCGAACCTGACGATCACGTTCGGCTTCGGCCCGACGCTCTTCGAACTTGACGGCGTGGATCGGTTCGGCCTCGCAGCGCGGAGGCCGGAGGCCCTCGCGGAGATCCCCCCGATGCCCGGCGACGCCCTGCGCCCGGAGCTCTCGGGCGGCGACCTATGCGCACAGGCGTGCGCCGACGACCCGCAGGTCGCCTTTCATGCGATCAGGAACCTGGCCCGTATCGGGCGGGGCGTCGTCGAGATACGCTGGTCCCAGCTCGGTTTCGGCCGCACCTCCAGCACGAGCAGGAAGCAGGAGACGGGCCGCAACCTCTTCGGCTTCAAGGACGGGACGAACAACTTGAAGGCCGAGGACGTCCGGGCGATGGACCGCAGCGTCTGGGTGGGACCTTCCGAGGGTCCCGCGTGGATGGAGGGGGGCACCTACCTCGTCTCCCGCAGGATACGAATGCTCATAGAGGTCTGGGACCGCTCCTCGCTCGACGACCAGGAGAAGACCTTCGGCAGGCACAAGCTCAGCGGCGCCCCGATAGGCCGGCAGGACGAGTTCGACGCGGTGGACCTGGAGATGGAGGGCGAGGACGGCGAGCCGCTCATCCCCGTCGACTCCCACGTCCGGCTCGGGGCCGAGGGCGGGGAGAGCATCCTGCGCCGGAGCTACTCCTATACCGACGGCATGGACCGGGAGAGGGGACAGCTCGACGCCGGGCTCTTTTTCGTTTGTTTCCAGCGCGACCCCAGACGCCAGTTTGTCCCCATGCAGCGGCGCATGGCCGAGAACGACACCCTGAACGAGTACATCTCGCACACCGGAAGCGCCGTCTTCGCCCTTCCCCCGGGCGCCCGAGAGGGCGGTTACGTGGGCGAGGGCCTCTTCGACGAAGCCTGACGACGGCCTGGCGCAACCCTGGCCGCGCGCCCGGCGGTCGTTCCTGCAAGATGCGCCGCTCCTGTGGCGGGGTTGCGGGTGCATTTACAATGAGTGCATCAATCGGGAGATTGGGAAGGGGAAGAATGAACGTTTTCGGGTTGGATATAGGCGGTTCCGGGATCAAGGGCGCGCCAGTGGACACGAAGACTGGCGCGCTCGTCGGCGAGAGGATACGGGTCCCTACCCCCCGGGCCGGCAGGCCGGACGACGTCGTGGCGACGGCCGTACGGGTCATCTCCAAGGCGCGCTGGGACGGGCCGGTGGGCGTCGGCTTCCCCGGGGTCGTGAAGGAGGGTGTGATCCACACCGCCGCGAACGTGGATAAGGCTTTTATAGGCTTCGATCTCGCGGAGAGGCTGCGCCGGGAGCTCGGCTCGCCGGTGCGGATCGTGAACGACGCCGACGCGGCAGGCCTCGCGGAGGTCCGTTGGGGCGCGGGGGTCGGGGTCGAGGGGGTGGTCCTGATGCTCACCCTCGGGACGGGCATCGGCACCGCGCTGTTTATCGGGGGGAAGCTCGTCCCGAACACTGAGCTCGGGCACATCGAGCTGAACGGGCGCGACGCCGAGACCTATGCCTCCGACCGCGCCCGCAAGGTCGACAACCTCACGTGGCAGGACTGGTCCGTGCGCCTCCAGGAGTACCTGCGCAAGATGGAGGACCTCTTCTGGCCCGACCTGATCGTCGTCGGGGGCGGCGTCAGCAAGAGGTCCGAGAAGTTTCTGCCGCACGTGAAGACGCGCACCGAGATCGTTCCGGCCGAGATGCTAAACGCCGCCGGGATCGCCGGCGCCGCCCTCGCCTACGTACCCGAGCTCCCCGTGCCGTCGGAGCCGCCCGCGGCGACCGTGCACCAGCGCAGCCAGCCGTAGATCGGGAGGAACCCCCTCCTGAACGTGCGTCAGCCTGCCCGTGAGATCAGGGCCATGACCTCGGCCCTTCGTAGCGCGTCCTCCTCGAAGATGCCGCGGGCTGCGACGCTGACCGCCACGCTCCCGATGGTCTCGGCGACCCGAGCCGTCATGCAGGTGTGAGTAGCCTCGACCACCACGACCGAGCCCAGGGAGCCGAGCGAACCGAACAGGGCGTCGGCGATCTGCGCGGTCAGACGCTCCTGAAGCTGCGGGCGCCTGGCGTAACCCCCCACCACCCGGACGATCTCCGAGAGGCCAGCCACCCGGCCGCTGGGCAGGTAGGCGACGTGGGCCTTGCCGGTGAAGGGCAGGAGGTGGTGCTCGCAGATCGAGACGAGGGCCACGTCCCGCACCAGGACGAGATCTCGCGCGGCCTCGTCGAAGCCGCCTTCGAGGTGGCGCGTCGGGTCTTCCCGGAGACCGGAGAAGAGGTGGGCGTAGGCCTCGGCGACCCGCTCCGGCGTCTCGGTCAGGCCGTCGCGGTCCGGATCCTCGCCGATGGCCGCCAGGATCTCGCGCACCGCCCGGGCTATCCGCGTTCCGTCCAGGTCAGGCCTCCTGGCCCTTGAGCAGTTCCGGTAGGCCGCGCAGATCCGGCAGGACTGCCATCGCCTCCGGCGCCTCGATACCGCCCCTCCGGTCGACGAGCACCGCGTCGATCCCCGCCCGTGCCGCCCCGCGCACGTCCGAGACCGGGTCGTTGCCGACGTGGACGGCCCGGCCGGGCTCCACCCCGGCCACGCGCAGCGCCTCCTCGAAGATGGCCCCGTCCGGCTTCTCGGCCCCGACGATGGCCGAGACCACGAGGCCGTCGAAGAACCTCGTCCAGCCCAGGCGATCGAGCACGCCTTCCAGGGCTATGTCCCAGTTGGAGAGCGCGTAGAGCGGGACGCCCATGCGTTGCAACTCCTGAAGCACCGGCTCGGCCTCTGGGTAGGGGTTGAACGCGATACACCTGTCGGCCACCTCGACGAGCAGGTCGGGCGGAGCTTCGAGGCCGAGGTCGCGAGCCGTGTTCGTCGCGTTCTCCCGCCTGAAGCCGGCCAAGTCCGCCTCTGTTCTGTAGTTTATGTTCTCCCTGATGTGCTTCTTCAGGCCCTGCCAGACGGGGCCGGTCGCCTTCTCGACGGTCAGCGGACCATCCGTCGTGTAGGGCGAGAGCTCGCCGACGTAGCCCTCGACGTCGAGGTCCACCCAGAGCAGAGTCCCGTCGATGTCCAGAAAAACCGCGTCGTAGCGCAACGGATCAGTCCTCCCCCGCGGCACCCGTTCGCCGGCCCGACGACGAGAGTTCTACCGAGGGAGCGCCAGCCGCCCTCCTCGGATGCCGGCGGCGAGAGACGAACCGGTGTGCGTAGGGGCTCATGGCCCTGCTCCGGGTGTGGGACCGTCCATCATCACGCGAGTATAAACCGGCGGTGGAGCGGTATTTGTGATCTAGAGTATTTCGGCGTCGAGGCCGCGCTCGGCCGCGAGCTTCTGGAGGATGTTGTCCGCGTCCCCGGTAAGGCCGGACTGCACCTGAAAGTACGCGGTCTGCGGGTAAGCATCCTCGTTCGGTTCGGAGCTTACGTGCTCGTAGTAGGCCCCGATCTCATCCAGGGCGTCCCGCACGGCTTCCAGGTCAGCCTCACTCCCGACGTTCGCGACGCGCAGCATGGTCTCGTCCATGCGCCGCTCCCTACCCGGAAACCGGCGGCCTCGAAACCAGGTTGCAGCGGCGATCACTCGGGCGCCCCGAGCAGTATTCTCGGGATCATCCCGGTTCGAGCGAGCCGGGGCGATCCCGCGCGCCCTGCCGACCGAACTGCGAGTAAGTCGGTCGGCAGGCGCGGACAGCGGGCAGGGTGAGGCGGTCTCTAGTGGAAGTCGTATCCGACGAATTCGCCGTCCTTCTCCAGAAGCTCGCCGTCGGCGTAGAGCTCGCCGCCCTCGCGGAGGTCGCAGATCAGGTCCCAGTGGACGGACGAGTCGTTCTTGCCGCCGGTCTTCTCGTAGGAGCGCCCGACCGCGAGGTGGATTGTTCCGCCGAGCTTCTCGTCGAACAGGATGTTCTTCGTCGCCCTCGGGATACCGTAGTTCGTCCCGATCCCGAGCTCCCCGAGGCGCCGCGATCCTTCGTCCGCGTCGAGCATCGCGTTCAGGTACTCCTCGCCCTTCTCAGCGCTCGACTCGACGACCTTGCCGCCCTCGAAGCGCAGCCGTACCCCGGAGACCTCGCGCCCGGCCACGGCGACCGGGATGCCGAAGTAGACCTCGCCCTCCGCCGAATCCTCTATGGGACCCGTAAAGATCTCGCCGCACGGCATGTTGTGCATACCGTCGCCGTTGAGGAACTTCCGGCCCCCGATGCGGAGCTTGAGGTCCGTCCCCGGCCCCACGATGCGGACCTCTTCGGCCCTCTCCAGCTTCTCGATCAGGCGCCCCTGCTCCTTTGCCTTCTCCCGCCAGTACGCGACCGGGTCGTCCTCGTTGAGCGCCATCGCCGCGAAGACGAACTCCTCGTAGTCCGCGAGGCTCATCTCGGCCTCCTGGGCAAGGGCGGCGGTCGGGAAGAGCGTGAGGGCCCAGCGGTCCTTGCCGAGCACGATCTCCTGTATGGCCTTGTCGCGCTTGCTCAGGGCCTGCTGCTTGTCCGGCCTCACCGCCGCCAGGGCCTTCGTGTTCTGGGGCGCTATGATCGAGATGAAGGCGTCGGCACCCTCGTAGAGCGCGTGCGTAACGGCGGGCGTCTTCTCGTAGTGGCTCTCCCGCGCGCGCTGGAAGAACATCTCCTGCATCCCGGGGAGCTGGACCTGCGGTATCGGTACGGCGCCGACGTCCAGTAGGCTCCCGTATACCTCCCTGATCAGAGGCCCCGCCTCTACCCCGCCGGAGACTATGACCTCGTCCCCCTCCCCCGCCCCGACGGAATACTCCACCAGCAACCGGGCCAGCTTCCTCAACCGCTCATCGACCATGATCAAGCTCCCTCGTTCTCGAAGACCTCGAAGGAGCTTACCACCGGCGCCCCGGTGATCGGTATCTGAGGGGCGAGGGAGGTCGAAGGGGAGAAAGGCCACAACCCGCCCCCCGATTGGCGCTAAACTCAGACGCATGAACGGTGGTGAAACCTGAACCCGCTCGATAGCGTGGCCGTTGCCCTGAAAGACCGGGAGCCCTCCCTCCTGGAGCCGCAGGGCAAGCAGGCCGCCGTGGCGCTGATACTGAGGGAGCGCGAGGGCCTCGAGGTCTTCGTCATCAAGCGAGCCGACAGGGTTGGCGACCCGTGGTCGGGGCACATGGCGCTGCCCGGGGGCCGAAGGGAGCCGACGGACAGGGATGCTTACGACACCGCGCGCCGCGAGACCATAGAAGAGGTCGGCGTGGACCTCTCCGAGGGCAGGCTCCTCGGCAGGCTCGACGACATGGGACCGAGGAGCGCGGGGAGGCAGTTTGTCGTCTCGACCGTCGTGGTGGCCCTGGATGCCGAGCCGGGCCGCGTCGACCCGAACGAGGTAGCCGAGGCGTTCTGGGTGCCGGTCGAGAAGCTGGTCGAGGAGGACGTCGAGATCGCGGACTTCCCCGGAAGCTGGCCCGCCTTCACCTACAAGGAGCGCTACGTGATCTGGGGCCTCACCCACCGCATCCTGACGCAGCTCTGGACCCTGATCTTCTAACCCACACTGCTCCGCTTGCCGGACGCTACCCTCGAAGCCCTTCCCGTGTGAACTCGAGCGCCGCCCCCATCCGCTCCAGGATTACCTCCGGGTGCGGCGTGCCAAGGGGCCACGGCTTGAGCTCAAGGCTTATGGCGCCCGGGTAGTCGCTCTCTCCAACCTCCGCCAGAAACTCCTTTAGCGGCAGCTTCCCCTTCCCGGGGAGCCGGTGCTGGTCGCCCCCGGAGAGATCCGAGTCCGACAGGTGGACGTGGCGGAGCTGGCCGCTCAGCTTCTCCCAGAACTCCATGAGGCCGATCCCGCTCGCCCCGACGTGGCTTGTATCCAGGGTGACGTCGCCCAATCCCACGAGATGCTCGGGCTTGTAACAGCTCTTCCGCCGGACGGCGAAGCGCTTCTCGGAGACGTTTTTCGGCATGTTCTCTACCGCTACGGGAACACCAAAATCTCGGGCCGTCGTGAGGGCTCCTGCGACCCAGCGCGCGAGCGGGATGCCCGGCGCCGGCGGGTGCGCGACGACCACGGGCCCCCCGATCTTGCCCGCCATCCGCGCGCTGCGCACCAGCGTCTCCTCGTTGTCTAGCCGCCACGCACCGCGGTAGATGGGCGGGTGCAGCGCGAGGACGGGTATGCCATGCCTCCCGGCAAGCTCGTTGATGTACGCGTGCTGGTGGGTGTCCCACCGCTCGTCCATCATCACCTCAACCCCGTCGAACCCGGTCTCAGCCGCCCACCCGTAGACCCTGTCCAGCCCGAACGGGTGCAAGGAACCCGTACTAAAAACCACCGGAACTGCCAAC
>CADCVI010000151.1 GCA_902806105.1 uncultured Rubrobacteraceae bacterium | reverse complement strand
TAACCACGTCCTGCTGCAAGTCCTCGGGCAGACCTTCGTAGAAGTCGTTGTTGATGAGCAACACGTAGCCGATGTAGCCGTGGTTGGACTCGGTCATGTAGCTGGTGACGGTGTGCATCTTCTGGGAGTAGAAGTTCGCGTAGGTGTTCTCCAGCCCGTCTATGACCCCCTGCTGCAGGGCGTTGTAGACCTCGCTGAAGGACATCGGGGTAGGCTCCCCGCCCCAGATCTCCGTCTCCGATCTGAGCACGTCGCTACCACTCTGTATCCGCAACTTCATGCCCCGCGTGTCACCGGGCTTCTCGATCGGCTGCTTGGAGGCGAACTGCTTGAACCCCAGATCCCAGAGGCCCAAGACCTTCATCTTCCTGGACTGGAGCTCCTCGTTCTGGTATATGGACTGCCCGATCTTGGAGTCCCGGGAGAACAGCTCCTGGATCTCCTCCGGCGAGTCCGCGATGAAGGGCAGGTCGAGCACCTGCAGCTGCGGGGCGATGGTGCCCAGCTTGGCGGGGGCCGGCGCGATCATCTGCACGGAGCCCGACTGTAGCGCCTGCTGCTCGTCCTCGTCACCGTAGAGCTGGGAGTTGGGGTAGATCTGAACCTTTATCTTGCCGTCGGACTCCTTCTCCACGACCTCCTTGAACTTCTGCGCGGCCAACCCCTTCGGCGTCTCATCGGTGACCACGTGCGAGAACTTGATGGTGAACGTGCCGTTCTCTCCGCCTCCGCCCTGCGCGCCGCCACCCCGCGCCCCGCAGCTGGTCAACACCACCGCCAGCGCGACGGCAACACCCAAGACGGCGACTACCCTTCTGGTCTTTCCTCCCATGCTGTCCCTTTCCCCTTCGATGCATAATCTGGCTACGAACCGCTCTCGCTTCGTGCGGCCCCGTCCGCCGACCTCGTGCCAACACCAGGCCGCGCCCGCCGCCCGGCAGCCGACAATGGCGGCCCGGACCGCGTCCTACTTTTCCGAACTCCTTTCCTCTCCCCAGACCGTCGATATGTACGTACATATTATGGTGGGCGTCCGGTCTTGTCAACAAATGTACGATCAAATTGGTCCCGGGCCCTCGTTACGGGGTGCTCGGGGCGTGGTGGTACCGGCATCTCGGGTGGGTTGACAAGCGAGGATCCGGGGCGCGTGTTCTATAATTCGTGTTATGAGGCAACAGGAACGCAAGGTTTCCGCGTACAAGCGGCTGTTCGAAGACCTGCGCGGGACCATCGAGCGTGGGGTCTACGGCGATGGCGAGCGCATGCCGACCGAGGCGGAGCTACGCAAGGAGTACGGCGTAAGTCGTCACACGGTCCGGCAGGCCTTTCAGGACCTCGTCGCCGAGGGTCTGGTCTACCGGGTCCCTGGCCGTGGCACCTTCGTCACCGGTCTATCCAGGCGGGGGCGTTATCTGCGCTCTTTCGGCACGGTCGAGGAGCTCATGTCCTGGACCGGCACCGAGATGGAGGTCTTGAGCCCCTGTGAGGTAAAGACGGAACCCGAGGCCGCGGCCCGGCTGGGTTTGTCGGGCGAAGAGGTGGCGGTGCTGGTCGTACGCCGTCGATACGAAGGCGTCCCGTTCGTCGTAACCCACGTGAGGGTTTCGCCCGAGCTGTGCGAATCCCTGAGCGCGGAGAGCTTTGCAACCGACGGGTCCGGCACCGTGCTCGGCACCCTGGAGCGCTCCCTCACGCACCCGGTCGCGGCCGTAAGCCAGGAGATCACCGCCCTGCCGGCCCCGGCCGAGCTTTCCGGCCTGATAGATTGCCAGCCGGGGGAGCCGATCCTGTACGTCGAACGCGAGTACTTCGACTCTGATGGCAAGCCGGTCGAGCTGGCGACCTCCCACTACAACCCCAGGCGTTACTCCTATCGCCTCGAATTGCGTCGAAGGACCACCTAAGAGAGCTTCGCCCAAGACCCGCCCCGCGCCACCGCCCCGCGCCACCGCCCCGCGCCACCGCGCCGCGCCACCGCTGGGCGACACCATCCCCCCGGACACATCGGCCCACAACTTCCCGCTCCCGGCCATCCCCCGCGCTTGACATACCGATGAGACACGTACATACTTAATTTGTACGTACAAATCTGCGGGTAGCAGAGTTCGTAGCCGGGGTGAGGAGCTGTGTTTGCGCCGGGTGGTATCCGGGTTCGTTGGGAGGGATCGAGTGGGGGTTGGATCTGCGAGAGCCGGGACCGGGAGGGCGGCATGAGGCCGGCCGTCGGTTTTGTGGGGGTGGGCAACATCGGGGCGCCGATGTGCCGTCATCTGGTAGACGGCGGTTATCCCGTTAGCGTTTTCGACGCCAGCACTCGGGCGCTCGAAGAGTTCCGGGGCACCGCTGCCACGATCGCGTCTTCGCTGACGGATCTCGCCCGTCGATCCGAGGTGGTGGTGCTCTCCCTACCCGACTCGGACGTCGTGGAGCGGGTGGTTCTGGGTAGGGAGGGGCTCGCGGAGGGCCTTGCGGGGGGGGAGGTGCTGATAGACACCTCGAGCTCCAGGCCATCCTCGACGCGGCGCATCGCCGCGCACCTTGCCGAGCAGGGTATAGACATGCTCGACGCGCCGGTGAGCGGGGGCGTGCTGCGGGCGAAGGAGGGATCGCTCGCGGTGATGGTGGGCGGCAGGGAGGAAGTCTACGAGCGTCATCGGGAGTTGCTCGGATCATTTGGGGGGCAGGTCTTCTACGTGGGCGGGCATGGGGCCGGTCACATGACCAAGTGCCTCAACAACCTTACCTCGGCCACGACGCTCGCCGCCGCGGCCGAGGTCGTGCTGTTGGGGGCCCGTGCCGGCCTGGAGCCCGAGACGCTCGTCGAGGTCATCAACGCGAGTAGCGGGCGCAGCTACTCGACCGAGGTCAAGTTTCCCCGCTACGTGCTCAACCGGGCCTTCGACGACGGTTTCGCGATACGCCTCATGAGCAAGGACGTCAAGATCGCCCTCGACACCGCCGCGGAGCTTGAGGGGCCGATGGTCATAGGTGAGGCCGTTGGCCGGGTCTGGGAGCAGGCGGCGGCCGGGGGTTTCGGCTCAGAAGGCCACACCGCCATCTACGACTTTTTAGAGAAGACCATGGAGCAGACGGACCCGGAGCAAGAAGGCATCGACCACGAGAGAGGGGTATAAGCATGGCGACTCAGGACGCGAAGCAGGACTACATAGACGAGATGGCCAGAAAGAGGGGCTACGTCCTCGATTACCACAAGGTGATGGCCGCCCAGGACTACGACGTCCTGCAGGCGGCCAACGGGCTCGTGGACGCCGCCTATCTCAAGGAGCGCCGTCTCGACCGCAAGACCAAGGAGCTTATCTTTATCGTCAGCCTGACGGTGATGCGGGCGAGCAAGGGCCACATAGCGAGCCACATCAGGGTCGCGCTGGACCTCGGCCTCAGCAAGGAGGAGATCCTGGAGGCGATAGAGATCTCCCTGCCGGAGGCGGGCATCGTCGCCTTCCAGGTCGGCTTCGATGCGTGGCGCGAGGTCACGGGGGCCGAAGGCATCGAGCCCAGCGTCGAGGTCTTCGAGGGCGGAGCCGGCTCCGACGGCTAGGGCCAAGAGCGGTCGCTCCGGATGAGATCCAGTAGGAACGAGGAGGGCGAGATGGATACGGCGGTGACGCGCGAGGGGCTCAGGGAGGGCGTCAGGGAGATCTGCGCGAGGTTCCCGGAGGACTACTGGCGCGGGCTGGACGCGAGGCGCGAGTACCCGGAGAGGTTCGTCCGGGCGATGACCGAGAGCGGTCACCTCGGGGCGCTCATACCCGAGGAGTACGGGGGGATGGGGCTAGGGCTCGCCGACACCTCCGTGATCCTGGAGGAGATCAACCGCTCCGGCGGCAACGCGCAGCCGGCCCACGCTCAGGTCTATACGATGGGGACCCTGCTCAAGCACGGCTCCGAAGAACAGAAGAGGGAGTACCTACCCAAGATCGCGAGCGGCGAGATCCGGCTGCAGGCCTTCGGCGTCACCGAGCCTGAGGCCGGCACCGACACGACCTCCCTCAGTACGACGGCCAGGAGAACCCCGGGCGGCGACCGCTACGTCGTCAACGGGCGCAAGATGTACATCTCCCGCGTCCAGCACTCGGACTGCATGATCCTGCTGGCGAGGACGACGCCGCGGGAGGAGGTGAAGCGCAAGTCCGAGGGGCTCTCGGTCTTTCTCTTCGATTTGGGCGAGGCGGAGGGCAACGGGCTCACGATCAACCCCCGGCGGGTGATGATCAACAACGAGACCAACGAGCTCGTCTTCGAGGACCTGGAGATACCGGCGGGCGCCCTGATCGGGGAGGAAGGCAAGGGCTTCCGCTACGTCCTCGACGGCATGAACGCCGAGCGCGTACTCATCGCCGCAGAGTGCATCGGCAACGGCCGCTGGTTCGTGGAGAAGGCAACCGAGCGGGCCAAAGAACGCGAGGTCTTCGGCCGGCCCATCGGGCAGAACCAGGGGGTCCAGTTCCCCCTAGCGCAGGCGCACGTGCGCGTGGAGGCGGCGGATCTGATGCGCTTCCGGGCGGCGGAGATGTTCGAGCGGGGCGAGCCGTGCGGGGCCGAGGCCAACATGGCCCTCCTGCTCGCCGCGGAGGCCGCCTGGGAGGCGGCGAACGTGGCGATGCAGACCTTCGGCGGCTACGGCTACGACGCCGAGTACGACGTGGAGCGCAAGTTCCGCGAGACCCGGCTCTTCCAGGTGGCCCCGATCTCGACGAACCTCATCCTCTCCTATGTCGCCGAGCACGTCCTCGGCCTGCCGAGGTCTTTCTAGGATGTTGCCCCTCGAAGGCATAACGGTCGTCGCGCTCGAGCAGGCGGTCGCGGCCCCGTTCGCCACCCGCCAGCTCGCCGACCTCGGCGCCAGGGTCATAAAGATAGAGCGCCCCGAGGTCGGGGACTTCGCCCGCGGCTACGACACCACCGTAAACGGCCTCGCCAGCCACTTCGTCTGGCTCAACCGCTCCAAGGAGTCCCTGACGCTGAACCTGAAGGAGGAGGGGGCGAAGGACGTCCTGAACCGCCTGCTCGCGCGGGCCGACGTCTTTGTCCACAACCTCGCCCCGGGCGCCACCGAACGGCTGGGGTTCGGTGCCGACAGGTTGAGGGAGGAGAACCCCCGGCTCATCGTCTGCGGCATCTCCGGGTACGGCTCCACCGGCCCCTACCGGGACAAGAAGGCCTACGACCTGCTGGTTCAGTGCGAGGCCGGCCTCGTCTCGATCACCGGCACGGAGGATACTCCCTCCAAGGTCGGCATCTCGGCTGCCGACATAGCGGCCGGGATGTACACGTACACCGGTATCCTGACGGCGCTCTTCCAACGGGAGCGGACCGGGGAGGGGGCGGCCCTCGAGGTCTCGCTTCTGGAGGCGCTCGGGGAGTGGATGGGTTTCCCCGCTTACTTCACCGCTTACGGCGGCAGCCAGCCGCCGAGGACCGGGGCGAGCCACGCGGCCATCGCCCCCTACGGACCCTTCGAGGCCGGTGACGGGAAGGTCGTCTTTCTCGGCCTCCAGAACGAGCGGGAGTGGGTGAAGTTCTGCGAGGCGGTGCTTGAGAGGCCGGAGCTCGCGGCCGACCCGCGCTTCGACTCCAACTCCGCGCGGGTCGAGAACGGAGAAGACCTCGACGAGGCGATAGAGGGGGCGTTCAAAGACCTGTCCTCTGAGGAGGTCATCGCGCGCCTCGATGAGGCCAGGATCGCCAACGCCAGGATGAGGACCGTCGGGGAGTTCCTCGACCACCCCCAGCTTGAGGCCCGCGACCGCTGGCGCGAGGTGGGCTCCCCCGCGGGCCCGCTGCGGGCGCTCGTCCCGCCCGTGACCATGCAGGGCGTGGAAGGCGTCATGAATCCCATCCCGGAGGTCGGCGAGCACACCGACGCCATCCTGGAGGAGCTCGGCTTCGACCCCGGGAGGGTCGGCACTCTGCGCGAGGCTGGCGCGCTCTGAGGCGGCGTTAGATGGCGGCCCAGGCCGCATACCCCTACCGGTGGACGATCCTGCTGCTCGCGACCCTCGTTCAGGTCGGGGTCTCTGTCCTGCAGCAGGCTCCGGCGGCGCTCGGGCCGGTCCTTACGCAGGACCTCGACATCTCGCGGGCCCAGGTCGGGCTCCTCTCCTCGGCGATCTGGGGCGGGATGCTCCTCGCCATGCTGCCCGTCGGGCTCCTGATCGACCGCCACGGGGAGCGGAGGCTCATCATAGCCGGGGTGACGGTGATGGCGCTGTTGTCCCTATGGGCGACGCGTTCCGACACGTTCGTGTGGCTCCTGATCCTCTTTCTCCTGGCCAGCCTCGGGGCCTCGACCTCGGCGCCTGGGGGGGCGAAGGCTATCGCCGCCTGGTTCCCCCGCTCGCGGCGGGGCGGCGCGATGGGAATACGGCAGACGGGTGTGGCGATCGGGGGCCTGCTGGCAGCCTTTCTGCTGCCGCCCGTGGCCGTGAGGTTCGGCTGGGAGATCGGCCTCGGGCTTGGGGCCGGCGTCGCCCTCGTCGCCGTCTTCTGCTTCGCCCTGTTCTACCGGGAGCTCCCGGCCGACGCGGGCGAAGATGACGATGGGGGGACGCCCGCGCCGCGTGTGCCGGTACGTTCGATGATACGGGAGCCCGGCTTTCTCGCCGCGACCGGTTACGCGTTCGTGTTCATGGGCGTGCAGGGTTCCTCGGCCTCCTACCTGGCCCTCTCCCTGCACGAGGAGGTCGGCCTCTCGATCGTCGCGGCCGGGGTGTTCCTCGCCGTCTTTCAGGTGGGCGGTATCGCCGGCAGGATCGGCTGGGGCGTCGTCTCGGACAAGACCGGCAGGCGCGGCCCGGTGATGGTGCTCGTGGGCCTGGTCGCGATGGGGAGCTGCCTCGCCATGGCCTCCGCCGGGGAGGGCACCCTGATCCCCTTCGTCGCGGTCATCGCCTTTCTTCTCGGCCTCTCGGCGATGGGCTGGAACGGCGTCTACCTCACGCTCCTCTCCGAGTCGGTCCCGATGCACGCCGCCGCGACCGCGATGGGCGCGAGCCTCACGATCGCCTTCGCCGGCATGTTCCTCGCCTCGCCGCTCTTCGGCCTGGTCGCCGACCTGACGGGCTCCTACGGCGCCTCGTGGCTCGGCCTCGCCGGGTGGACGGTCGTCGGGGTCGTGCTCGGGCTCCTGGCCCGCGAACCCCGGGAGGCGGCGTGACCGCCCGCGACTCGGCGCGTGCCTGGGTGGTCGTCGCCGCGGCGTTCGTCGCGTTGTTCACGGTCTTCGGGATCGCCTACAGCTTCGGCGCGTTCTTCGGGCCGATCTCGGGCGAGTTCGGCACCGGGCGGTGGGCGTCGGCGGCCG
>CADCVI010000150.1 GCA_902806105.1 uncultured Rubrobacteraceae bacterium | reverse complement strand
GGACCGAGGATGCGGGGACCTTCGCGGCGGGATCCAGCGTCTGCCGCGCCAGCAGGGGGTGGCTGTTCCATGACTCTCCTTCCTACTCCTGGTAGACGAACAATAGATCCCGTAGGCAGGCTCCCGCAAGACGAAGGCCGACCGGGGCCTGCGTCCGACCGGGTACCGCTGCTGCCGGCGTTCGTCCCCCTTACCCTTCGAACCTTTCCGGACGGCGCTGCGCCGCGCGACGAGGGCGTTCCCGGCGTCATCCCGTGGACCGCGAAGCAGGCCAAGCCCGGAGCAACGCGTACGAGGATAGATCCTTCGAGGGGGTACGCTTCCCTACGTTCTCCCGCGACCGGGCGGCGGGTGTTCGATGCTCCGCGGAAAGGCGGGTTCTTCGCCTCGGCAAGGGCTCTAGGTCGTATCGGCGAACCGGATCTCGCGTGTTTCATCGGCACCGTCACCGACGAAGCGTAGGAGCCGCTCCCCTTCCTCGGCCAGGGCGTCGCGCTCCTTCGGGGACAGGTTCTCGAACGGCTCGATCACGAGCGCGATCCTCCCGCGCGACCGCTCCGTCCTCCACGTCCCGCCGACGAAGCCGTCGATCAGCACGGTGGCCGGGACCATCCCGTTTTTGGAGGCCAGCATCCTGCGGTGGTCGTCCGCGATAACGCGGGTACGGTCGGCGTGGGACAGGATCAGGTTGTCGAACTCGGGCAGGAAACGGGGAGGGATCGGGACCTGCGGGTCGGGACGAGGGGCGTCGGGCAGGTCGAAAAGCTCTCTGCCGTGCTCGTCGCGGAAGGTGCTGAGGCGTGGGCGCAGCCGATCCGCGACCTCGCCGAGCCTCGTCAGGCCCGACCAGGTCTGCACGTCCTTTACGGTGGCCGGTCCGAACGCCCCGAGGTAGCGCATCACCATCTCGTCCGGCGAGGGTTCGGCGTCGAGGGGACTTCCGAGCCAGGACTCGGCAGTGGTATGGGCGGCGGGTCCGCCCTTCCCCCAGATGCCGCGAGGCGGCACCTGTACCAGCGGCAGGAGGTGACGAACCGCACGGGCGAGGGAGGCCGGGTCACGCTCGGGCCACCGCTCCCCGAGCAGCCCGCCAAGCTCCCCGGCCGTGCGCGGCCTTTCCTCGAGCAGCGCGCGACCGGCGGCGGCGAGCGCCCCGGCGTCCAGCCCCTCCATGGCCCTGCGGTTGGCGCGGCCCGAGTAGAGATCCCGGTCGAGGACCGGCTGCGCCAGGGGACGCAGCATCAAACAATCACGAGCGCTGACCAGGCGCCGCTCCTCGATCAGGCGCGACAACTCGTCGGGACGGAAGCCCTCCAGCCGGGCCCACAGGCCGAGGTAGGGCGGTTTCGGGGCCTGGGCCTGCATGCCGACGAGGTGCTCGATCGCACCGAGGGCGGAGAGTTGCCCGCGGCGGACGAGCATCTGCCGCTCCAGCGTGGCGCGGTTGAGCGCGCGCGGGCCGAGCACGCCTCTCGAACCGTTCATCGCACCCGGCCGCAGGACTTCCACGCGCCACCGACGCGTGGGTCAGCGCCTTCCGTATCGAAGGAAGCCTCGTACTGCCTCTCGGACGGCTCGATCAAACTCCTCACGGCTTGATGATCCTCTCCGCTGCGCCCCGTCACAAGGGCCAGGTTGTACGGCTCGCAGAAGTAATACGCAGGCCGCGAAACCCCGTTGACGGAGGCTCTTTAGGGTACCTCCGTGCGCTGGTTTTACCGGGTGAACACTCCGGATGCCGGGGCACGCCCCCGCCCGGCGGTCTCCCCCGCTCAGCGCGCCGTCCTGTCGTGCGGCAGGAAGCGGCGGGCGCCCTCGGGCAGGAGGGAGGAGACGCCGTGTTCGATACGCTCGCGGTTTTTGGCGTAGAAGATGCCGAGGCCGATCACGGCGAGGCCGATGGCCGAGAGGGCGAACGGGAAGAGGATGGAGTCCTCGAAGATCTCGCCGGCCAGATGTCCGGTGTAGCCGAGGACGCCAACGGCGCCGAACACCACGAGCACCCTCCTGCCGAGCAGGACGGAGAGCGGGATCATGCCCAGGTTTATGAGCCCGTAGAGGAACCAGTCGAGCTCCGTCCCGCCCTCGAGCAGGCTCAGCCCGCCCCAGAAGGCGAGCGTTCCGAACAGGTATCCCCAGAACGCGAGGTCCTCCTCCCCGCCCGCGAGCAGGTCCACGAGGTACGAACCCAGGAGCATGGCGAGCCCGAAGCAGAGCGACACCTTCTGGTAAGCGGCCCCCGAGGAGACGCCCTCGCCGTACAGGAGCGGCGTGAGGTCCATGCTCGTGAACCACAGCGCGAAGGCCACCGGTGCTACGAGAAACGGGAATCGGAAGAAGCGCAGGGCTACAAGGCCGGCGGCGACGGTCCCCGCCTCCATGGGCAACCACGAGCCGCGGATCCAGTCGTAGAACCCGCCGTAGTCCCCGGGGTCGGACTGGGGCCAGAGCCCGGTCATTCGCTCGAAGCCGTAGACCGCCAGCGGCGTCATGCACACGGCGAGGGTCACGAGGAGCCCGCCCGGCACCCGAAGCCCCTCGCGCCGCCACAGCGCCCGCCCGGCCATCAGGAAGGCCCCCGCGTAGGCGAGGGAGATCAGCAGGATGCCCCCGCCGCCCAAACGCTCCCAGGCCTCCGTCATAAACCAGCCCATCGCGGAGATCACGACCAGCGCCCCGAAGTAGTACGCGACGTTCGGCAGGTCGAAGCGCGGACGGTCCGCCTCGCGCTCCAGAGCCCCCCACAGGGCCTCGGCCTGCTCCGGCGTCACGACGCCCTTCGAAGCCCTCTCGAAGCCCCTCCTCGAAACCCTCACCGCTCGCCCCCGGCCACACGGACCCTGCCGTCTCCCCCATCCCGTGCCCCTGCGGTCCCGGCGACAACCGGGAGCAGGATCCAGGCGAGCACCCCGAAGAGCGCGGCGAGGAGCGGGCTGGACTGGGAACAGGCATAGACCAGCAGCGCGAGAACCGCGCCGGCTAATACCACGCCGCCCAGGAGAGCCGCGGAGTCGACACCACGCCCCGCCGAAGCCGCAAGCACGGCGAGAGCCGGCGTGACGACGGCGACGAAGAGGAAAGTACCCACGCCGGCTTCGAGCTCCGACCCGTCGAGCGCGAGCGTGGACGAAGCGTAGCCGATGGCGAAGACGCCGAACGCGGTTCCACCCGTCCGCCTCCACCCGGCCCCGAGGCCGCGTGAGATCGGGACGGCGGCCAGACCGAGCAGCAGGGGCGCCGCCAAATGCATGAGCAGACCATAACCGGGACCCATCGGTTCCGGCGCGCCCCCGAACAAACCGGGTGACGCAGCAAACAACGCGACGAGCCACGTAAGGCCCGCCGTAGCCGCGAGCACCGCCCCGAGGATGCCCGTCCACAAAGTTCTTGCTACCTTCTCGCCCCTCATCCGAACCCCCGGGTCTCGACGCATGATGAACATAAGGTTAGGCCCGGCCGTTCGGATGCGCCTCCCGCCGGAGGAATCATCTCCCCGGGCCGCGTAGTGCCAGGAGAACCAGACGCGGCGGCTTTTCGGCGTTTCGGGCTTGTGTTAGCTTTACGAGATGAACAATTCCGAGATCAGGGTACGTTACGCGCCGAGCCCGACGGGCTCGTTGCACGTCGGCGGGGTCAGGACGGCGCTCTTCAACTGGCTCTTCGCGCGCAAGAACGGGGGGACCTTCGTCCTCCGCATAGAAGATACGGACCTCGCGCGCTCGACGGAGGGCTCCGTCGAGCAGCTCAAGCGCTCGCTCCGTTGGATCGGCCTGGACTGGGACGAGGGACCCGAGGTCGGCGGTCCCCACGTCCCCTATCGCCAGACCGAACGCTTCGACCTCTACCGCGAGGCCGCGGGGAAGCTCGTAGATTCCGGTGCCGCCTACCGGGACTTCGCCACGACCGAAGAGATGGCCGCGTTCCGGGAGAGGGCGCAGGCCGAGAAGCGACAGCCGATCTACAGGGGCGGCGAGTACCGCGACATGGACCCCGAGGAGGCGCGGCGCCGGGCCGATGCCGGGGAGCCGTTCACCGTCCGCTTCAGGACGCCGGACGAGGGCCAGACCGTCGTCGAGGACCTCATCCGGGGACCGGTGACGTTCGAGAACTCGAACCTGGAAGACTTCGTCATCATGAAGTCGACCGACACCCCGACCTACAACTTCGCGGCGGCCGTCGACGACGCCGAGATGAGGATCAGCCACGTCATCCGCGGCGACGACCACCTCTCGAACACGCCACGACAGATCCTGATCTACGAGTCTTTGGGCTACGGCCTCCCCGCGTTCGCCCACGTCCCGCAGGTCCTCGGGCCGGACAAGAAGAAGCTCTCCAAGCGCCACGGGGCGGCGAGCGTCGAGGACTTCGCGGCCGAGGGGTACCTTCCGGAGGCGCTCTTCAACTACCTCGCGCTCCTCGGGGCGGGATACGCGGCGGACGAGGAGATCTTCTCCCCCGACGAGCTCGCCGAACGGTTCCGCATCGAGCGCGTGAGCGGCAACCCGGCGGTCTTCGACGAGAAGAAGCTGACCTCCATAAACGCCCTCTACCTCAGGCGCCAGAGCCCCGAGGAGCTCGCCCTGATCACCGCCCCGATGCTCGCCGAATCCGGGGCCGTGAGCCCCGAGGAGCTCCAGC
Source organism: uncultured Rubrobacteraceae bacterium (assembly GCA_902806105.1). The sequence goes on along the minus strand of CADCVI010000150.1, from coordinate 23,361 downwards.
AAGACATGCCGCGCCTCGTCCGGATCATGGCGCTCATCAAGGACCGCGTGAACCGCACGAACGAGATCCCCGCCTTTGTCGCCTACTTTTACGGCGACGCTCTCGACTACGACGAGGCCGAGTTCGAGAAGCAGTTCGGCAAGGAGTTCGCCCGCGAGGTTTTCCCCGAGATCGTCGAACGCCTGAAAGCCCTCCCCGAAGAGGACTGGACGGACGGGAAGATCGAGGAGACCATCCGGGGCCTCGCCGAGGAGAAGGGCAAGGCGGCACGCCACCTCATCCACCCCGTGCGCTTCGCCGCCACCGGCCGCACCGTGAGCGCGGGCCTCTTCGAGACCCTGACCCTCCTAGGCCGCGACCGTGCCCTCCTCAGGCTCCAAAAGGTCGCCGAGAAGCTGAAGGAGCCCGTCGGCTAGACCCGACCCGCAGCCAACCCCCAAGGGAAGCGGCCCCACCGACCGGGCCGCTTCCCTTCTCTCTCGACCTCCTCCGCCACAAGCTCCGAACCCGGAGCATGGTCTAAGAACGCCCCTCCAGCTTCCCCGCCCCACGCCCGGACATCCTGCGCGGCCATAACGTGTAGCTCATCGACCACACGAAGTCCGCGGCGAGCACGATGGTCCAGCCCTGCGCGATCCCCAACAGCGCCCCGCCACGCTCCGCGTCGCCGACGAGCGCGACGCCGCCCAGCAGCAGACCGCAGCCGACGGCCCACGCGAGCAGGTGCCTCATCCACTGGCCGCGCTGGTAGCGGGCGTGCTCCGCCCCTCCTGAAGGGGGACGCGAGGGGGGCGGACCACCGGCGAACCGATGCGCGAACCGCGCGTCGGCCCAGCGCACCATCCGATGCCCCCACGCCACGGAGACCCCGAGATAAACCGCCGCCAGCCCGTGAGCGACACCGGCCTGCCCCCCCTGGCGCAGGTCCCATACAGAGGCCACGAGCAGCACCAGGTCCACCAGCGGTACGCAAACCAGCAGGGCCCCGCCCAACCACGGCCGGCGCAGCCCGTAACGAGCCGCAAGACCCGCGAGCAAGACCACCCAGAACCCCACCTCACAGGCCACGATCACCGCGTAGATCATGAACACCACCTTTCATAGCACAACTGTGTTATTTGAAGATAGTAGCACACTCATGTTATAAAAACGGTATGCCGAAGATGGTCGACGTGGATGCGCGGAGGACGGAGCTGGCGGAGGCGGTGTGGCGCGTGATCCTTCGCGACGGGCTAGATCGTGCCTCGGTGCGTAACGTCGCGCGCGAGGCGGGGCTTTCGATGGGCTCGCTCCGCCACTATTTCGGGAGCCAGACGGAGCTTCTGGCCTTCGCGATGCGGCTCGTCACGGAGCGGGCGGGCCGCCGCATACGGGCGCTCGACCTCTCCTCCGCCGGCCCGCGGTTGGCGGTCGAGAGGGTGCTCCGGGAGGTGCTGCCGCTCGATGCCGAGAGGCGCGCGGAGGCCGAGGTCTGGCTGGCCCTGACCGGCAAGGCGCTCGTGGAGCCGACCCTGCACGCGCTCCGCGACGAGGCGGACGACGGGCTGCGCGAGTTGTGCGGATGGTCGGTGCGCACGCTAATGGAGTCGGGCGAGGCGCCCCCCGGGGTGGACGTCGAACTGGAGACCGAGCGGCTCTACGCCGTGATCGACGGTCTCGCCGTGCACGCAGTCGTGCGGCCGGAGCACGCGACTGCGGAGAACCTGACAGCGGTGCTCGCGCGGCACCTCGACGGCCTGCGCCGGGGGTCGTAGACGACGTTCGGGGGCGCGGTCGGCGGCAGCGGCGCGTCTCGCTCTCCGAATTGACGATCCGGGGATGATCGTTTAAACTCTGTCCCGGCTCGAAAAGCCGCGAGGCCCCATCGTCTAGTGGCCTAGGACATTGCCCTCTCACGGCGAAAACCCGGGTTCGAACCCCGGTGGGGTCACTCCAAGCCCGTCGGTTCCTCAGGGAACTGGCGGGCTTTCTCTATGCTCTCGAACCGCCGAGGCGTACCGCCCCCTCCTGCACGAAAGCTCTCCGCGCGGTCTGCTCGTCGTGATCGTGCAGGTGCGCGTGGCCGCGTCCGTGAGGCACGGCTAGAATCACGGCATGGCGGAGCTACGCAAGACCGGGGAGAGCAGCTACGACGTCTTGATGGACGGGCGGGTGGTCGGGCAGGTCTGGAGCTGGCACGGGACGTGGGCGGCGAAGGCCGACGGCGAGACTCGTCACAACCTCAAGAGCCGCAAGCAGGCGTTGGAGCACGTGGAGAGGGTCAGCCGGACCGGAGGCGTTCGGTAGGGCGTCGCGCCCGGTCAGAAGCTCGCCCTACCCCAGGAACGCGAGGGCGAAGGCCGCCCCCACCCCGGCGCCCGCGAGGACCTGCGCCGTGGTGTGTGCCCCCGTCGTCACGCGCGACCACAGCACGGCTGGCAGGGCGAGCAGGAAGGGGAGTCCGAGGGCGGGCCCGAGTACGAGGAGGGCGGCGACGGCGGCGTGTCCGGCGACGGCAGAGTGGGCGCTGGCCTTCCACAGGAGCGTGACGGCGGCGACCGCCGCGCTCGCCAGGCCTATCGAGAGGGTGACGAGGAAGAGGCTCTCCGGTACGTTCAGGAGTGCCAGGGCTCCCAGGAGCGCGGCGAAGGTGGAGAGGAGGAAGACGGCGGGGACGATACGCTGGTTGCGGTCGGAGATCCAGAAGTCCCCCACCCGCCTCCTCCGGCGCAGCAAGAGGACGAAACCGGCCACGAGCCCCGCCGCGAGGAGCTCGACGGCGAGGTAGAGGATGGCCGCACCGGGGGACGCCCGCGAGAACGCCACGAGCGCGTAGAGCGCCGTGAAGACGACGAAGGGGTTGAGGACGTCCGCGAGGCGTTTGGCCAGCCGGATCCTGGGCTCTGTGGCGGGGTTGGCGGGATGCACTGGGAGTAGAATCTAGCACGTGCATCCCTCCACCACATCGGACGACGCGCTCGGCCTCTGGTACGCGCTAGGCCGGCTCTACGACGGGGCTGCGGGATGGGGCCGGCGATCGACGATGGCGGGGTTTGTCGTGGCCTGTCTCGTCGGGGCCTCTGTCCTGCTCTCGGCGCCCGCCGTGGGAACCTCGTGGGCAGGCCCGTACGCCGCGGCGATCCCGGTCGGCGCGGGGCTCGTCTTCGGGGGCGGCCTCTTCGGGTGGCGTCTCGCGGGGTTCTGGAAGCGGCGCGCGGCCCTCGGCCGGGCGCTCGGTGAGAGGGGGCTCGATGCCAGGCGTCCGACGCTCGCGGGCCTTGGCGCCTACTACGACGTTCAGCTCGTCCTGCTCCGTTCGGGGTACGAGTACCTGAAGGACCGCCGCGGTCCGAGGGCCCGCCGGTCGGTACGGCTGCTGGAGCAGACCTTCGGCTTCACGCCGGAGGATCCGTTCGAGACCGGCCCGCTCAACGTCGTCCCCGACACCCCGGCCATGCTGGTGCTCAGGGAACGGTGGGAGCGGCGGCTCGAAGCATGCCTGGAGCAGGGAGGGCCGCCGAGAGTGGGATACCTGGAGGACGCTACGTACCGGATCTTCCCGCGTGAGATGGACGTCCTGGAGGAGTTGGAGATGAGGGCTGCGTACCTGAGAATATCCTGCGGCCTCCTCAGGGAGCGCTACGGGAAGAAGGGCTCCGTATCCCTGCCCGAGGACCTCCGCCGCCGTGCCGAGAGGGATATTCGGGAGTACCGCGCGGTGGGCGGCAGGTAGGGCGCTTCTAGCGGCCGAAGACGAGGCCGGTGACGTAGACCGTGAGGGTGATAAAGAGGAGCGCCGAGGGGACGTAGCCGACGAGGGCCGTAAGGAGGGCCGTAAGGAAAGAGGCGCGATACACGTAGCGGACGCCGAGGGTCATCAGGATCAGCATGGCGTAGGTGAAGGCGAAGGCGTTGATGACCGGGAACGGCAGGAGGATCAGGGCCCCGCAGGCGTAGGCGACGATCCGGTAGACCTGCCGATAGTCACCCGCCGACCCCATAAAGGTCCGCAGAGAGAGCAGGTATACCGCCGCGAAGACGCCGACCAGCACCGGCGAGAGGGCCACGTAGACCAGCGCCTGGACCGCGCTGATACCCAGGTCGGTCGCGCTCAGGTCCCCCAATGCGACGCCGAAGACCGCGACGAGCGCGAGCCGGATGGCGGAGCTGATCGCGCTGACGAGCAGCACGAACAGGATGGGCTCCCGCAGCGGCCCCTCGGCCGAGAGCCCCACGAAAAACCGTTTCGGGGTGAAGAAGATGCCGCGGAGTACCCCAAGCAAGCTGCCGACGGGACGACCGGGGTCGAACTCGGAGGCGCTGGTGGGGGCGGGGGCGGACACGCGGGAGATTATACAGCGCGACGGCGGGAAACCGGCGTCCTCACCCGTTTCTTCTCGCGGCTCCTTGCGCAACAGTCCGGTAAAAACTAGACTAGGCCGACATGTGGCCGGTGCGAGCCGGCGTGGCGGAGGTGTTCCAAGATGGTCAAGTATTACTTAGCTGTCCTTATCGCGGTGGAGGTCGCGGCGGTAGGGCTCGTCTCGTATCTCACGTCCGAGGCGTCCTGGGCACTCCTGCTCACGCCGATAGCGTTCCTGACTGGCGCCTCGGTCTTCATCCTGAGACGCAGGACGGCGGACCCCTCGTACGGGGCGAAGCGCCTCTCCCCCGAAGACATCGTCGGGTACAGGCCCGTCGGCGAGGAGGAAGAGGCGGACGCCTCGGCGCTCTCGCGCACCATCGTGGAGCGTGCCGGTGAGATCCGCCGCACCCTCCTCGCCGCCCCGTCAGGGGTGCAGGTCGAGATGTGCGTCCTCGGCTACCGGGCGTGCGTGAACGACATGATCACGCTGACCCACCTCGCGGGCGAAGAAGCCAAAACCTCCGGCCCGATCAGGCGCCTCAAACTGCGCCGCCTCCGGCGCCTCGCCACCGACGCCCTGACCGCGGCCCGCGAAGCCCTCCCCCCCAACGCCATGCGCAGCACCCGCCAGGAACACCAGTAACCCGGAACCCCGTCGATACCTCGCCGGTCAGCCCCCGCGCCGGCTCACGGGTTAAGTAGCACCGATTAAGAAAGCGTTGCGCCGTTCTCGGATCTGGCCGCAGGGTTCCTCGTTGCGGCATGAAGCGCCTGCTTGGGAGGGTGACCCGATTCCAAGAGTCCGCGGTCGAATCGACGCGTTGGCGGGCTGAACGGCCGGGATCTAGACGGCCACGATGTCGCGGACCTCGGGGACTTCGCGGCGGATCAGCCCTTCTATCGCGTAGGCGAAGTCCAGTTGCGAGAGGGGGCATCCGCCGCAGGCACCGAGCATCTCGATGCTGACCCTGCCCTTCTCCTCGTCGCACTCGACGACGCGCGCGTCGCCGCCGTCGGCCTTGAGGGCCGGACGAACCTTGTTCAGGGCGGTCTCGACCCTGCTCCTCATGTCTCTCGGGGCTCCCATGCGGACATGATTATATATGAGCGCCTGCCATGATTAGGTGGCACGAGTTTCGCGCCGGGAGATCGCGGCGCCGGTAGTAGAATGTGCGGCGTCAGAAAGATCTTCTACCTCGGGAGTAACCCTATGGAGAACGGCGCAGATTCCCCCGGCAGGACGCTCCTCGTCATAGGGGCTTCGCAGCACGACGCGGCGGCGTATCACCTGTCGGGTTTCCTGGCTCCGGACCCCGTGATCTGCCTCAGGGCGGGCGGCAAGAGCTACCTCGGCGTCTCCTCGATGGAGTACGGCCGGGCGAAGAAGCAGGCCCGCGCCGACGAGGTCCTCTCCTTCGACGAGCTCGGGGTAGTAGAGCTCGCCAAGGAGCTCAAAAGCGGGGGCAGGGCGCTCGCCGCCGCCGCCGCGAAACTCCTCTCCGGGATCGGGGCGAAGGATTCCCCCGTCGCCGTACCGCCCGAGCTCGGCATCGTCTACGCCGACGAGCTGCGCGCCCGGGGCCTCACCGTGACGCCGGAGGCGAAGCTCTTCGCCGACCTCCGCCGGTCCAAGACGCAGGAGGAGATCTCGCACATAAGCGAGACGCAGCGGGCCGTCGAGGCTTCGTGCGCCCACGCCCTGGAGGTCTTGAGGGAGGCCGAGGTCTCCGGTAGTGGCACCCTCAGGTGGCGCGGCGAGACGCTGACCAGCGAGATCCTGCGCGCGGAGATAGACGCGGAGCTTTTGAGGAGAGGCTGCGCCGCCGACGGGACGATAACCGCCGGTGGCCGCCAGGCCGCGGACCCGCACGACGAGGGACACGGTGCCCTGAGGGCCGGGGAGTCCATCATCGTGGACATCTTCCCGGCGAGCAAGGAGAGCCGCTACTACGCCGACATGACCCGGACCTTCGTCAAGGGCGAGCCCTCCGAGGAACTGCAGAAGATGTACGACGCGGTCCTGGAGAGCCAGGAGGCCGCGCTCGCGATGATAGGACCCGGCGTCAACGGCCGCGACATCCACAAGAAAGTCTCGGAGATCCTGCACGAGAAGGGCTACAAGACCCTCCAGCACGACGGGATACCCGGCCAGCCCTTGCAGGAGGGCTTCATCCACGGGACCGGCCACGGGGTCGGCCTGGAGATCCACGAGGCCCCCCGCGTCTCCACCGCCGACGAGACCCTCGTCCCCGGCGACGTCATCACCATAGAGCCCGGCCTCTACGACCCGAAGGTCGGCGGCATCCGCATCGAAGACCTCGTCGTCGTCACCGAAGACGGCAGCCGCAACCTGACGGACTTTCCAAAGGAGTTCCGAGTCTAGGAGACCTGCAGGCAGGGTTCAGCGGCGCTGCACTCCATGAGGCAGGAACAGGCCGCCGGAACTTCTCGCGCGCTCGGGTTCACACCATCCGGGTGGCCAGGAGGGCGTCCACCCGGGAAAGTACGGACTACGGAGTCTCACGGTCCCGTGCGAGATGCTAGAGTTGGTCCGCGTGCAACGCGAGACGGGGAGAGCCTGATTTTGGAGAGCAAGTCGTTCGCAGAGGTCGCCGCCTTCTCCGGGGAGAAGATGAAGAAGAACGCCCTCTTCGACTCGCCGCACCTCTTCTACGACCTCTACTGCCTCATGCCGGGCCAGGCCCAGAAGGTCCACGCCCACGAGGGCTCGGACAAGGTCTACTGCGTCCTCGAAGGGACCGGCCGCTTCACCATCGGCGAGGAGGAGGCGGACCTCGGGCAAGGGAACGCCGTGATCGCGCGTTCCGGCGAGCCCCACGGCGTACGCAACGAATCTCAGGAGAACCTCGTCCTCCTCGTCACCATGGCCCCGCGGCCCTCCTGAGGAGGAGCAAGTGCCCGCGAGAGAAGCGCCCCAGCCGCCCTACGTGCTCCTCTTCCGGGAGGCCGCTCCGGGCGCGGAGCCGCTCTTGATCTCCGTCGGCGACCGCGGCGCCCTCCCCCTCTTCGGCTCCGCAGCCGGTGCCCAGGACTTCCTCGACTCGACCGACTTCGGCCCGGGCTACAAGCCCGTCGAGGTCTCCGGGATGGGCCTCATCGCGGTCCTCGAAGGCTGCCGGGGCAAGGTCGAGCACGTAGCGCTGAACCCGCCCCCCGCGAGCGAGGGCGGCATGAGGGTCGAGATGGGCGGCCTGGAAGACCTCGTGGAGGCCCTGCAAACCGGGCGGGACGAAGGCGACCTCTTCGGCCTCGGCGGCCTGAACCAGGTCTGACGCGAGCCCGAGCCTCCAGACCGTCCCGCCCTACCCTGCACCCCTGAGATCAGGGACCGCTAGAACGAGAAGAAGCGGGAGATGAGGCCCTTCTCGAAGTAGCGCTGGTGGTAGTCCTCGGCTCGGTAGAACTCGGCGACGGGGGTTATCTCGGTGGCGATGGGCTTCTTGTAGCGCGCCTGCGCCTTCTGCATGGAGGAGCGGGCCGTGGCCTCCTGCTCCGGGGAGTGAAAAAAGATCGCCGAGCGGTACTGCGTCCCGACGTCCGGGCCCTGGCGGTTGACCTGCGTCGGGTCGTGCTCGTCCCAGAAGGTCTCCAGAAGCTCCTCGTACGAGACCTGTTCGGGGTCGTACTCGACCTCGACTACCTCCGCGTGGCCGGTCGCGCCGCTACAAACGTCCCCATACGAAGGGTCCTTGACGCGCCCGCCGGAGTACCCGGAGGTCGCCTCCACAACGCCGCTCATCTTCCGAAAGGCCGCCTCGACGCCCCAGAAACATCCAGCCCCAAAAGTAGCCTTCTCCGTCATAATCCCGTTCCTTCCACCATCGATCGATAGGAAAAGCGTACCATGTGCCCCGGCGGACACGCGTGCGTCGCGTTACGGACGAGGTCTCGCCCGCTCGCCCGGGTCTTTAGACCGGCGAAAACTTGGGAATAAGGGGGCTTATGATCGCGAGGATGAGACACAGCTGGCAGCTTTTCGAGTCGAGCGAGCCGGGGCAGCGCTTCCGCGAACGCTACAGGCGGCGCCACCAACAAACCAGAAGCCGGCTCTCGCCGAGCAGTATCCTCTACGTCGTCGGTGGGCTCTTGATCCTGGTCGCGAGCCTCTTCCTCGGACCCGCCCCGGGCTTCGGCTTCGGCACGGCCTTTATTGGTCTCGCGCTGCTCGCGAGCGAGTTCCTGTTTATCGCCCGCTTCCTGGACCGGGCGGAGGTCAGGCTGAGGAGCCTCGGCCGCGAGCTCAGGGACATCTGGAGGACCCTGCCCGTGGTGTTCCGGGCCGCGATCGTGCTCGTCGCCCTGATCCTGGCTGTCGCAGTCCTGTACGGACTGTACCGGCTATTCTTCGGCTAACCAAGGACGTAGCCGGCGAGGACGCTCTGGACCTCGTAGATGTTCAGGTTCCGGTTGAACTGCTTGTGTATCGGCGCGGGGCTGCCGGAGACCCAGATCTTTAGCTCGGCGTCGAGGTCGAGGTGGCCCGCGGTCTCGACGCTGAAGCGGGTGATGCTCTTATAGGGGAGGGAGTGGTACTCGATCTTCTTCCCGGTCAGCCCCTGTTTGTCCACCAGAATGAGCCGCTTGTTCGTGAAGACGAAGAGGTCCCGGACAAGCTGGTAAGCCTTCTCGACCTTCTCTCCCGGAGCCAGCACCTGCGCGAAGTCGTCACCTACCCTCGAGACGTCTATCTCGGAAGCATTGCCCAGCAACCCATCGAACAACCCCATCTATCCTCCCCAGTAGAGCGACTCCATTTTGTACCTCACGATCCACTCGCCCCCTCACCCCGCGAGCCAGCACCACAGTATCTCAGTCCATGCTGACCCGACGGCGGCGGATCACTCCGGAACGCGTTTCCTGAGCCCTAGTTTCTGTACAGCAGGGTCCACGCGTAACGCGTGGTGCATCGTGAGTCTCCCGCGGACCCACGGCGGGAAGGTCAGCCGCTACGTCATGCTCCTGGCCTGGCGTAGCTTTCGAGGAGTGACCTCAGGACAATCGCCAGGAAGGGCTTCTTCGGGAGCGCCCGGATGAGGCGTGCCTCGTCCAGCGGCGTGCTCTTCTCGGTCAGGAAGCGCACGAGGGCGTCGGGTGGGACGCCTGCGAACATCTTCCGGTAGACCTCCGGGCAGTCCTCCGGCCTGGAGCGCATGAAGCGCAAGAAGATGCCATCGAGCAGGTCGAGGCGCCGGGGATGCACCTTCTCGGGCGGCTCCGTGCCAGAGGCCACGGCAGCCGCAAGCTTCCGGCAGTACCGCTGGATGCGCAGAAACGTGTATCCCGTCGAGGGGCGCATCTCCCCTCCGAGCATCCCGATGCTGTGGACCCTCTCCCCGAGCCTCCGGGGGAAAGGATGGTCCGTCATCGGGATGTAGCCCCTCTCCTCCCCCACCACCTCGTACTCCCCCGGACCGAGACCGTAGGCATCTTCGAGGTACGCCCCTATCTCCTCCCGGTGCTCGTCGCGGGAGGCTCCCGCCTCGGAGAGGTAGACGTTCTCGACGAGCGCCTCCCTCTCCCCCGTCGGGAGCACGTACGCGAAGCGCAGGCCCCGCGACTGGTCCACGGAGAAGTCCATCAGCGTGCAGCGATCCGGGTCGAAGACTTCCCTCTCCGTCCGGATGCGGCGTCCCAGAAACTCCTGCGGCACCCACACCGACCGCCGCCGCGCCTCCTCGAAGACGGGGGAGCCGGGCGGGAGGCCGCGCCCGTCGAAGACGTGTCCTGCACGGACCTCGCCAGCCGCGGTCTCGACGCTGACCCGCCCTCCCTCCTCGACGAGGCCGCGCGCCTCCTCACCGAGGCGAACGGTGACGTTGGGGCTCTCGGCGAGGCGGGCGAGGGCGTGCTCGTAGAAGTCCCGGCCGGCGAGGCACTTGTAGGGGTAGCGGCTCGTGGTCTGGGCCACAGATCCTCCCTGCGAGGAGAACGACCAGGAGTTCCACTCCTTGTGTGCGAGGTGGGTGAAGGGCGTCGGCTCCACGTCCCAGAAGCACCATGTGCGGTCGTCCCCGAATGAGGTCCTGCGGTCGAGGATCAGTATGGGCGCGTCCACCCCCTCCTCCAGCAGGTAGTGGCACAGGCTCAGGCCGGAGCACCCCGCGCCGAGGATGACGAAGCCGTACTCGTCCCGCAGCTCCCGGTCGAGGGTCGCGGGGAAGGCGACGGGACGTCCTCTGTGGTGGATCGGGCGCGGGGGAAGCGGCGGAGCCTCTGTTCCCCTTCTCGCTCTCAGCGCCATGCCCTGTTCCTTTCCGGACCATCGGCGACCGAACGGACGGTGCTCACGTGGTCATGACGAGCCGCGCCGGCGCCCCATTCAGGACACCGGCGCGGCGCGAAGCGATTCGTGGTTCTTGCTGCGGGGCTATCCGGCTCAGCTCACCCTTGAGGAAGCGGCGCTCGCGCCGCCGCTCGAGATCTCGCTCAGAGCCTGACGGTTGGTCAGGAGGAGGAAACCGAAGCCGATCTTGGCGGAGAGGTCGAGGACAAGGAAGAGGAAGACCTCGAACGACAGGCCCACGGCGCCGAAGCCCTCGGTTCCGAGCAGCCACACGATCGGGTACAGGGACCACAGAACCACCGTCAGTATCGCGAGGGTCCTGAAGACCTGCTGTACCGCGGGCGTCTGGGTGTTTGCGGCGCTAAAGAGCCGCGTAACCACCAGGTAGAGCAGGGCGACCATCGCGGCCGTGCTTATAAACCAGAGGACGTATCGACCGCCGCCCTCGGTCCCGCCGGCCCACAGCCCCGTCAGGATCATAAAAAGGTCCAGCACGATGATGGTGGCGATCAAACCAAGGTTCCTGCCGGGACGCGCGAGCGCCAGGAGCGCGAGGTCCAGCAGCAGGAGCGGGGTGGTGAAGATCCAGTCGACGTAACGGGCGTAGTAGAAGGCTCGATCCCCAACCAGCGTGACGCCGCCGCCGGTCGCCATTACCAGGTAGGAGAGGAATGCTATTAGCGCTATCACGAAGGTGATCGCGTAGAAGTGCCTGGTCCCCTGCGGAGCTTGCGTGCCGAGGTAGGCGAAAGAAACCGCGCCTATCAGCATACCTAGAGCTCCAATCGACAAAAACACGGTATCCATACGTTCTTTGCGCCTCCCTTTCCCTGGAGTTCGGACTGACGAGCATTGTACTCCTCCAGCGACGTCCGTATTAGTAAGATGTCTTACTTCCAATCCTCGCCGCGACGCTCTCCCGCTCCCGACTCCGGCCCAAGCATGTTCATCGACAAGAACGTGCCGCGCGAACGGCACGCGCAGGATACGCCCGGTCTCCCCGGCGCATCCAAACCGTCCCAGAGAATCATCCACGTGTCACCCTGACACCAGTCTCCCACTCACCCCGGTTTCGTACGTCCATCATCCCGCACTACTCACACGAAAGAGGAAGACGTCCGCACGGTCACCGCGGAATCGTCGTATCGAAGCCAGACATCAGCGGCACTGAACTCCCCGGTCATCCGGATGTGACAGGTTCGCGGTAGAGATTCACCCGCTGCCCGAGAGCGACGCTCCCTTTACCGCAATGGATCAGGCCGAACGGAAACTCACCGCCCCCGCGTTGGGACGACGGTCGTGGTGATCCACCCTTGCCAGGGTCCCGCGCAGACCTCCCCCCGGCTCAAGCGAGAGCCGAACCTACGAAGCGCCTCCCCCGTACCGAAGGAACGCGAGACGCCCGCGACGGCCACCACTCCGTGACCTTCGCGGGCGTCGTCCTGGCTCGCTCGCCCGGCGCTACCCTACGCCCTCAGCTTGTCGAGGTGCTGCTTGCGGAACTTCGCGACCTTCGGGGCGATCACGACCTGACAGTACGGCTGCAACGAGTTGTTTCGGAAGTACCCCTGATGGTAGCCCTCGGCGACGTAGAAGACGTCGAACGGCACGACCTCCGTCACGATCTCGTCGTCCCACACCCCCTCGGCCTCGATCTCCGAGATGACCTCCTCGGCGATCTTCTTCTGTTCCTCGTCGTGATACATGATCGACGAACGGTAGCGCGTCCCCACGTCCGCCCCCTGCCGGTTCAGCGTCGTCGGGTCGTGCGTGGCAAAGAAGATCCGCAACACGTCCCGATACGACAGGACCTCCGGGTCGAAGGTCACCTGCACGACCTCCGCGTGCCCCGTGGTCTCCGAACACACCTGCCTGTACGTCGGGTTGGGCACGGAACCGCCCGAATACCCCGACTCGACCTTCAGAACGCCCTTCGTCTCCTCGAAGACCGCCTCGACACACCAGAAGCAACCGCCCCCGAGCGTGGCAACCTCGGTACGCGCAGTATCGCTGCTCATCGACATCCTCTCCTTTTTATCTGAATTTCGGTATGCTTATTATACTACGGGGTCGCCGGATACAGCCCGGCGGCCTCCTTGCGGAAACGAGCTCCAACACGGCCATCCTCTCGCGATCCATCCGCGGACAGCTTACGGCGGTAGGAGGTCAGGCGCGAGGTCGGGAGGCTCGCCACGCCCACCAGATCAGGACGAGTTGTAGCGGCATGCGGGCCCACAGCAGCGTGATCCACCACGAAGGTTTCCCATCTGCGCGGGCATCGAGCAGCATCTGAAGGTTCGCCGGCCAGACCGCGAGGAGCAGCAGTATGAGGACGATCCCGGCGGCGGGCCGGGTCCTTTCCGAGAGCATACCGAGCCCGCCCAGGATCTCGACCGCGCCGCTCAGGTAGACCAGCTCGCGCTGGAGCGGGAGGTACGGCGGCATGATCCGCTCGTAGGCACCGGGACTGAGGAAGTGGAGCACGCCGGCCCCGACGAAGACCAGCCCCAGCAGCGTGCGGGAGAACGAAGGGCTCACGACCGTACCATTCCTCCCCACGCCCTCCCCAACCTCGACGACGGTCCGTCCCGGTAGCGTACCGCAGGCGCAGCGCGCGGGTAGCCCCTCGACAGAGAGCTGGCTTATCTTCCGGTTCGGATCTGGCTCAGGATCGTCGGGTCTTTGGTCTGCCCGTCGGCAAGAATCCGTTGTGCCCGAACGCCTCCACCGCCCTCTCGAACTGCCCCTCCGGGTCGATGAGCCGTCCCTCGCGCACCCTGAAGCCGTTCAACACCCTCTCCGTATCCGTAGGCTGCACGAGGCCCCGAAAGAGACCTGGACGGCGGGCGTTGTACCCCTCCACCTCCCCGTAGACGCGGGCACGGATCAACTCGCGCACCGTGACCCTCTCGGCCGGGAAGTCGAGCGTGAACTCGCGCTCGTCGCCGCCGGAAGCAAAGGTCCTCTCGTCTCGCACCGTCAGCGTCGCGCTCATCGCTCTCCTCTATCTAGGATCGAGGATGGGGCTCGTGAGAGCAAGCTTACGCTACGGGTATTGCCCTACCAAGCATCAAGTCGGCGAGTACGGGAGTTTCAATCCTCCATAAGGTTGCCGGTCCTTCACTACCTGCCCGTCATCTGCTTCGCGTCGAGGAGCCGATCGAGATCCTCCTCGGAAAGGTCGGTCGTCTCGCGGGCGACCTCGCGGATGGTCTTGCCTTCCTTGTAGGCCTGCTTGGAGAGGTTGGCGGCGTTGTCGTAGCCGATCTCGGGGGCGAGGGCGGTGGCGAGCATGAGGCCGTTCTCGACGAGCTCGGGACCGCGCTCGGTTGCCTTGAGGCCGACCACGAGCTGGTCGGTGAAGTTGTCGGCGGTCGTGGCGAGGAGCGCGATGGACTGGAGGAGGTTGTGGGCGATGACCGGCATCATGACGTTGAGCTCGAAGTTGCCGCTCTGTCCGGCCAGCGCGATCGTCGCGTCGTTGCCGATAACCTGGGCGCTGACCATCGCGGCGCTCTCGGCGATAACGGGGTTGACCTTGCCGGGCATGATGGAGGACCCCGGCTGCACCTCTGGGAGGGCTATCTCGGCGTAGGCGGCGCGGGGACCGCTGCCGAGGAAGCGGATGTCGTTGGCTATCTTGAGCATGCTGACGGCGACGGTCTTGAGGGCACCGCTGGCGAAGACGGTCCCGTCAAGGGCGCTCTGGGCCTGGAAGTGGTTCTCCGTCTCGCGAACCTCGACGCCGAAGCGGGCCGCCAGGCGCTCGGTTACTTTCTGGGCGAATTCCGGGTGGGTGTTGACGCCGGTGCCCACCGCGGTGCCGCCTAGGGCCACTTCGGCGAGGTCGCCCTGGGTCTTCTTGACGCGCTCGATGCCGCGCTCTATCTGCCCGGCGTAGCCGTGGAACTCCTGGCCGAGGCGGATGGGGGTCGCGTCCTGGAGGTGCGTCCTGCCGGTCTTGACGACGCCGTCGAACTCGCGGGCCTTCTCTTCCAGGGCGGCGCGGAGCTTCTCGAGGGCGGGGAGAAGGTCGCGCTCTATGGAGAGCTGGGCGGAGAGGTGGATGGCGGTCGGGATCACGTCGTTGGAGGACTGGCCGCGGTTGACGTGGTCGTTCGGGTGGACGGGGCTCTTGGAGCCGAGCTCTCCCCCGAGGATCTGGATGGCCCTGTTCGAGATGACCTCGTTGGCGTTCATGTTCGTCGAGGTGCCGGAGCCGGTCTGGAAGATGTCTAGGACGAACTGCCCGTCGAGCCTCCCGTCCACGACCTCCTCCGCCGCCTGTACGATGGCGTCCCTGACGTTCTCGTCCAGGCCGCCGAGCTCGTGGTTGACGTTCGCGGCTTCGAGCTTGATGGCGCCGAGGGCTTCGATGAAGCGGCGGGGGAAGCGGAGGTCGCTTATGGGGAAGTTGTCGAGGGCACGCCTCGTCTGCGCGCCGAAGAGGGCGTCGCGGGGGACCTCGACCTCGCCCATCGAGTCTCGCTCTATGCGGTGCGCCGTCTCGTGCTGTGTCATCTCTTGCGTCCTCCCCTTCGAAGCGTGTCCGGTCGCGTCATATAATCTTCCAGATAGGACGGCATTATACGAGAGGTGATCGGATGGATTCTCAGAGTTCTTTGAGGCACGCGTTGAAGGAGTGGGCGGTCGCGGTCAGGGCGCTCGAACGCGGCGAGACCGCGCTCGTCGTCCGCAAGGGCGGCATCCGCGAGAAGGCTTTCGCCATCCCGAAGACCCGCTTCCTGTTCTTCGGGGGCTACGAACACCAGAAGCCCGAGCAGCTCAAGCCGCTCTACCACGACCTGCTCCGGTCCATCCCACAGCGCAAGGACGACGGGCCCGTGCTCTTCACGTCCTTCGCCGAGGTCGAGGCTGCCCACGAGATCTCCGAGACGGACGAGCTTGAAGCCCTCGATCCGTACCACGTCTGGACTCACGACTACGCCGAGAGCCGCCTGAAGTGGCGCCCGAAGAAGCCCCTGACGGTGCTCGTGCTCAGGGTGCATCTCTTGGATGAGCCGGTGGAGCTTCCGTACAGCCCGTCGTACGGCGGGTGCAAGAGCTGGATCGAGCTTGAAGAGAGCGTCTCGACCACGGGCTCCCGTCCCGCCCTCGACGACGCGGCCTTCGCCGGTCTCACGCGGCCCGCGCTGGAGGTCCTCCGTGGCCTGCGCCCGGCGCCCGTGGGCGTATAGCGAGGGGATCCGGTCTCTTGGGCACCGCCGCTATCCCCGTTATCCTCACGGTCCTGCTCGTCCTGGTCGCGTGGCGGGTTGTCTTCGGGTTCAACAAGGACCTCGTGCGGGCGAGGGCGTGGGGGGAACTCGCGCGCAGATCGTTGCCGTTCGCGGCGATCACGCTTATGGCGGTGAGCCTCCCGTTCGTGCAGGGCAGGGGCGGCTCCATCCCCGTCTTCTGGGCGATCTCCTTCGGGGCTATCCTGATCCTCTCCCGGTTCGTCTCGGAACCGGCCGGGGAGCGCAAGGCCTCCCGGGCCTTCCGCAAGGACGACTACGAGGGCGCGGCCGCGCTGTACCGCAAGCTCGCCGAGACCCGGCCCCTCGCCCGCCACCAGACCTTTCTCGCGGCGGCCCTCGGGGCGGGAGGGCATCCCGAGGAGGCGCTGGAGGCCTCCTCCAAGGCCATTGAGCTGGACCCCGAGTACGGCCTCGCTTACTACAACCGCGCCCTGATCCTGCGGAGCACGGGGCGACGGAGCCGGGCGATCAAGGAGCTCAAGAAGGCCCTGGACGCCGACCTCCCCCGCCGCTTCAGGAGGACGGCGAAGAACCTGCTCCAGGAGATGCAGAAGGGATGAGCTTCTTCTACCCGACCCTGGCGGCGATGGTGGTCCTCCTCGGCTTCGTCTTCTTTGTCGCCCGCCAGCACCGCGACCTCCTGCGGGTGCGCGCCTACGGCGAATTCGCCGCCCGCCTCTTGCCGCTCGCCGTGGCCGGCGTGCTGGCACTCGGCCTCCCGTTCGTCATGCGCTACACCATAGAAGGGAACGCCCTCCTCGTGCTCCTGACCTACCTCTCCGGCACCGCCCTCCTCACCCTCCTCATGGCCCGGGCGGTCGCGGCGGACGAGCGCCAGGCGACCGTGCTCTTCCGCCGCGCCGAGTACGACAAGGCAGCGAGCGCCTACGAGGACCTCGTCTCCCACCGCCCCCTCCCCCGCTACTACTCGGCCCTCGGGGCCTCCCTCGACGCCTCGGGCGAACCGGAGCGAGCCCTCGAAGCCGCCGACGCCGCCGTGAGGCTCGACCCGAAGCTCGGCATCGCCCTCTACAACCGGGCCTCTGCCCTCGTCGCCCTCGGCGAACGCGAACGCGCGCGCAACGACCTCCAGAAGGTCTTTCGCGCGGACTCCAACCGCCGCCTCAAACAGGCCGCCCAGGAGGCGCTGGAGAGCCTGGAGAAGGGCTAGTTTCGAGCCGGAAGGCTCCCTCTAGGCTGGCGAGCTCCCGCACGAACGCCCCGCTCGACCCCCATCCGTACCCTCGGGTCGACGGCTCGTGCCCCGGCGTGACAAAGCTCGGGTTCTGCGCGCAACATTGCCCGTCTCCCGTACCCACTACCCCCGCGTCGACTCGAAGGCACCCCCGGCCTTCGGAACAGCCCTTTCTTCAGGCTCGCCGTCGACGTGCGTGAAGAAGGCCAGCCAGTGCGCGAGGAGGACGTAGAGGTAGGTCGTGAGGGCGAGTATGGAGAGCGTCGGCCCGACCGCCGCCCCGAGCGGCGCGCCGGGCTGCCAGAGGAGGGGCCACTGGGGCGGGAGAAGCTGGAGCGCGACCAGCAGGACCGCGACGGCCGTCCGGCCGCGCGCCATGAGGAGCAGGACGCCCGGCGCGAGCAGGAGGAGGTAGTTGTTCCAGGCGATGGGCGAGGCTAGGAGCGAGGCCGCGACGAGCGCCCAGAGCCCCGCCTCGGGGTCCCGCCGGGCGGCGTATGCGGTGAGGAGCACGAGCAGGAGACCGATGAGGCCGAACAGGGGGACGGTCCACGGTAGCTCCACGAGCGGCCCCCCGAACTCGTTCTGCGTGAAGAGCCGGGCCGCCGCCGCGGGCAGGGAGGCGTTGTCCCAGTACGGGCTCAGGGGCTCGTCCCTCAGGAGCTCGAGCCAACGTAGCGTCGCCCCCGGCCCCAGGGCGACCACCCCGACGAGCGTCGCCGCCGCCCCCGAGACGACGGCCGCCACGGAGGCCCCCCACCGCCGCCTCACGATGGGCCAGAGCAGGACCGGCGCGAGCGACGGCTTGAGCGCGACCACGAGCCCGAGCGCCGCCCCGGAGGCGAGGGGCCGTCCCCTTCGGTCCAGGACCCACGCGGCCACCAGACCTATGCAGAGCACCGGGTAGATCTGCCCGAGCGCGAGGGTTGCGAGGTGCGGCGACGAGACGAGCAGGGCCACGATCGCGAGGGAGCCCACGAGCGGGTGCGCCCTCCACGGCCGGAGCTCTGCGGCCGTCCACAGGAGGGAGGCCACCATCAGGACCGCCGTGAGCATCGCGAAGAGGCGATAGCCCGTCAGGGGATCCAGGAGGGCGAACGGGGCTACGAGGATCACCCACAGGGGAGGGTTGAGGTTGACGAGCTCGGCCCCCGTCTCGTACACGTCCCCGCCGTCGAGGAGCGCCCTTGACGAGCGCCAGAAGGTATCGAAGTCCGCGTGGATCGGCATGAGGGGCGTGTAGATCCTCTGAAGCGTCATCCCGACGTAGAAGTAGTCCACCACCGCCGAAGCGACGAGGACGACCCCGGCCGCCGCGTACAGCAGAACGCCCCTGAGAGCCCTAGAAGTCACGGCAGACGCCGATCTTTATCTTGCTGATCCCGCACGGAGAAGACACAGCCGGAGACTACACGATACGCGCTCCGAATAGAAACCCGTCGCGGCGGGGAGGCCGGTCGCACGATGCCGCCCGGGGCGGAGAGGGGGGGATTCGAACCCCCGATGCCGGGTTTACCGACATAACGGTTTTCGAGACCGCCGCATTCAACCGCTCTGCCACCTCTCCGCGCGAGAGTATAACGCCTCTCCCCCCTCTCTCCAAGACGCCTCGGCGTAGCGCAGTGGCAGGTAGCGCCGCCGGTCTCACGGCCCTCGCAGGCACGAAGGGGCTTGGACGAAAGCTGCAGTCTGGGAGAGGGCACGAAAAAAGGGGCGGACCGTGAGGCCCGCCCCGGGGTGGAACTTCTAGCTTGCGTCTAGCTGCACTTCGAGTAGCCGCAGGAGTGGCAGACGACGCAGCCCTCCTGCATGGTGAGGCCGCCGGAGCACTCGGGGCAGGCCCCGATGATCGGGAGCTCGCGCTCCTTCGCTGCGGAGGCACCGTCCTCGATGATGTAGTGCTCGGCCATCGCCTTGGCGACGCCGTCGGGGACGGAGAGGACGGCGTTCGGGCCGAAGCCCGCCGGGTGCCCATCCTGGATGCCGCGGAGCTGGTTGACGATCTCGGCCGGCTGGGCGCCGTGGGTCATGGCGAGAGAGATCATGCGCCCCAGGGCGTCCGAGAAGGCCGCCGCGGTACCGCCGGGCTTGCCGAGGATGACGAAACACTCGCGCGGCCCGAACTCGTCGTCGTTCATCGAGACGTACAGCGGGCCGTGGCCGGTCTGTATCTTCTTCGTGACGCCGGAGAGGGTCCGGGGCCTGCCGTTGCGCGCCTCGGCGAGCGAGACGTGCTTGACCTCGATCTCCGTCCCGGCCTGCACCCCGACGCGGGTCTTGCCGGTCGAGAGGACCTGCGCGTCGCGGGAGCCGTCGCGGTAGACCGCTATCCCCTTGCAGCCCGTCGCGAAGGCCTGGAGGTAGGCATCCTCGACGTCCTGCGTCGTCGCGTCGTTGGGCAGGTTGATGGTCTTGGAGATGCCCATCGAGGTGTGCTTCTGGAACGAGGCCTGCATCCTGACGTGCCACTCGCTGGTGATGTCGTGCGAGGTGACCCAGGTGCTCCTGACGTCCTCCGGCACCTCCTCGATGTCCCGCACGCTGCCGTGCTCGGCGACCTTCTTCATGAGGTCCTCCGAGTAGAAGCCGCGCGCCTTCGCGAGCCTGACGAACTCGGGGTTCACGTCCGGGAGCTCCATGTCGGCCTGGCGGCGCATGAACGCAACGGCGAAGAGGGGCTCGATGCCGCCCGAGCAGCCCGCGATGATGGAGATCGTGCCGGTCGGCGCGATCGTGGTGACGGTCGCGTTCCTGACGCGATCCCCACGGGCCTCGTGGCGCGAGCCCTCGAAGTGGGGCATGACGCCGCGCTCCTCGGCGAGCGTCCGGCTCGCCTCCCACGCCTCGTCGTCGACGAACTTCATCATCTTCTCTGCGAAGGCGAGGCCCTCGTCGGAGTCGTAGGTGATCCCGAGCTTAATGAGGACGTCGGCGAAGCCCATGACCCCGAGCCCGATGCGCCGGTTGCCCCGGCTCATCTCGTCGATCTCGGGGAGCGGGTAGCTGTTCATCTCGATCACGTTGTCCAGGAAGCGGACCGCCGTGTGGATCGTCTCGCGAAGCTCGTCCCAGTCGACAGTCCCCTCGCCGGGCCTCGCCCCCTCGACGAAGAACCGCTCCAGGTTGATGGAGCCGAGGTTGCACGAGTCGTACGGCGGCAGGTGAGCCTCCGAGCACGGGTTCGTCGACTCTATGGGGAACTGAGGCGTCGGGTTGTCGCCGTTGATCTTGTCTATAAACACGACCCCCGGCTCGCCGTTGAGCCACGCCCCCCGCACGATCTGCTCGAAGAGATCCCGCGCCCGGATGGTCCTGACGACCTCACCGTCACGCGGGTTGACGAGGTCGAAGTCCGTGTCGCCCCTTACGGCCTCCATGAAGGCGTCGGTGATCGCCACGGAGATGTTGAAGTTGTTGATCTTGTCGTTCTCGTTCTTGCACTGGATAAACTCTTCGATGTCCGGATGGTCCACCCTGAGGATGCCCATGTTCGCGCCGCGGCGCGTGCCGCCCTGCTTTATATGCTCGGTCGACGCGTCGAAGACGGCCATGAACGAGACCGGACCCGAGGAGACGCCCATCGTGCTCTTGACGAGGTCGTTCTTCGGGCGGAGGCGGGAGAACCCGAAGCCCGTGCCGCCGCCGGACTTGTGGATGACGGCCTGGTGCTTGAGGGTGTCGTAGATGCCGTCGATGGAGTCCTCGACCGGCAGGACGAAGCAGGCCGAGAGCTGCTGGAGCTCGCGCCCGGCGTTCATCAGGGTCGGGGAGTTCGGCATGAACTTCCGCGAGAGCATGAGCCGGAGAAACTTCTCCTTGGACCCCTCGTAGAGCTTCTGCGCCTCCTCGCCCTCCCTGAACCGGAACTCGCCCTCGGCGATGTTCGACGCCACGCGCCTGAACATGTCGATCGGCTCCTCGATCGCCTCGCCCTGCTCGTTCTTCTTCAGGTAGCGCTTCTTGAGGACCGCGACCGCGTTCTCCGAGAGCTCGAAAACCTCGCCCCGCGCCTGCCTATCTCGACCTATCTCCATCCCTCTTTCTGCCTCCCTCTTACTCTCTTAAATACTACCGGACCAAATACGGATCCCAATGGCTTATTGGGATCCGTGGTGCGTAACAGATGCGCGCCCTCTCCCCGGGCGCCGTGGGGTTATCCCTTATATATAGTTTCGGACTACCTGCCGGAGCCGGCGAGCCTCACGAGCTCGCTCCGGAACTGATCCACATCCGTGTACTGCCTGTACACCGACGCGAACCGGAGGTAAGAGACCATATCAGTCTTTCTCAGACGCGCCAGCGCCATGTCGCCCAACCTTCTGGACGTCACCTCGTGGCGGCGCCTCTCCCGAAGGTCGGCCTCGATCTCGTCGACCATGAACTCGATCTCCTCCTCGGAGACCTGGCGCTTGACGCAAGCCTTGGCGAGCCCGGCCTGAAGCTTCTGACGATCAAACCCCTCCCGGGAACCGTCCCTCTTCAACACCATCAGACGCAACGGCTCCCGGCGCTCGTAAGTAGTGAAGCGCTTCTCGCACGTAAGGCACTCACGCCGCCTGCGAATAGCGTCTTTACCCTCCGACAGCCGCGAGTCTATGACCCTCGTATCTTCGTTGTCACAGTACGGACACTGCACCACTGAACCCCCACAGCCTCAACACTACATCTGGTACCGCGGCAAACTAGCACACCAGATTTTCGTACCGCAATACCGCCCACATAACCGTCAACATCAGGTTGATGTCACCGAAATTACCCTCAAGGCCGATTCCTATGGGATGTTCGCGAAGCAGATGCTCGGGCAAACTTTTTCAGAAATTTTTCCGCGAACCCCACAAAAAGCCGAATATCCAGCAAATCGCGCACCGTAATCTACAGGTCTAACCACAAGACTATACTCTCAGTTTATTCTAAGACTATTATGCCTATAACGCTTGACCTGGAGTAGAGGTTAAGCACGGAACAAGGGGTCCGGGGCTACCTGGGGCGGTTGCGGCGGTTGCGGAAGAAGGAGCGGAGCAGGGAGGCGGCTTCGGCTTCCAGGAGGCCGCGTTCGGTCGGGAACGTGTGGTTGAGGCGGGAATCGGAGGGGAGATCGTACAGGGTTCCGGCGGCCCCTGCCTTGGGGTCGGGGGCGGCGTAGACGAGGCGGCCGATGCGGGCGGCGTGGAGGGCGCCGGCGCACATGGGGCAGGGTTCGAGGGTCGCGTAGAGGGTGCAGCTTGAGAGGCGCCAGCCTCCCAGGGACGAGGCGGCGCGGCGGAGGGCGAGGAGTTCGGCGTGGGCGGTCGGGTCGTTCGTGGCCTCGCGCTCGTTGTGGGCGGCGGCTACGACCTCCTTCCCCCTCGCCACGACGGCACCGACGGGGACCTCCCCCTCCTCGGCGGCCCGGTGTGCCTCTCGCAGGGCGAGGCGCATCATCGCGAGGTCCGTGCCGTCCGGTCCCGTGGTGTCCTGGTGTTTAAGGTTTTCGCTCACGCGGCCGATAATAGTCCAGAGTGGGGCGGCGTGGGGGGCGTGCTGCTCCGGACGTTCGGGGACGTGTCCTCGGGGCCCGGCGTGCTGCGTTCTCAATTTCAATCGGAGGGATCGTGCAGGGTAGCCTGGTTGAGAACCTCGTAGAGGTGCGAGACATATTCGGCCGGCTGCGCGAGTCCATTCGCGGGGTAATCGTCGGGAAGGACAGGGTCGTGGACCTTTGTCTGATCTCGCTTCTCGCCGGGGGGCACGTCCTGTTGACGGACATCCCCGGGGTCGGCAAGACGACGCTCGCGCGTGCGATCTCCTCCTCCATATCTGCGGACTTCTCGCGCATACAGTTCACCCCGGACCTGTTGCCGTCGGACATCACCGGCACGAGCGTTTACGATCCCAGGGAGGCGCTCTTCAAGTGGCTCGCTGGACCCGTCTTCGCGCCGGTCTTGCTGGCTGATGAGATCAACCGCGCCACCCCCCGCACCCAGAGCGCGCTGCTGGAGGCGATGGCGGAGGGTCAGGTGACGGTGGAGGGCGAGACGCGCGAGCTGCCGGAGCCGTTCTTCGTCGTCGCGACGCAGAACCCTCACCAGTTTCACGGCACGTACCCGTTGCCCGAGGGCCAGCTCGACCGCTTCATGGTCGCTACCACGATGGGCTACCCGGAACGCCGGGCCGAGCTCGGCATCGTGCGGGCGCAGGTGGAAGGGAGGCCGCTGGAGGAGATCCGGCCGGTCGTCACCGCCTCGGAGGTCGCGGAGGCGCGCGAGGTACAGGTCCC